>SXNM01000196.1 GCA_005777155.1 Pseudomonadota bacterium
GGCGGTGCCCACGGGGCGTGCGCCGCGGAGGTCAGCGCCGATCTCGACGACCCAAAGCCACGCCGCGAGGCCAAGGGCCAGCCCAAGGGCGGCGCGCTGCCACCACCCGCCGGCCTTTCGCCGCCGCCGCCGCTGCCCGAGGACTGGACCAGGTCGATACAAAGTGGTGCAACTCCGAGACAAATGACCATTTATGCGGTGGCCGCAGGGCCGGCTTATTGACGCATCGTCGGGGCGGAGATCGGGTCGGTCAACCCATGATCGGGAAGTGATCGGAATCGCTAGATCGTGACACGCAACCGCCGCGACGGGGTCCGGGGACGGGCCCGCAACCGATCGCCAGTACATCGGAATCAGCGATCGCCCGCGATCACGCCGCGCCGACCGCCCGGCTCGGCTTGGCTTGGCCCCTGCTCCGCGGCGCAGCCCAAGACGTCGGCCCGAGGGGCGCGGCGGAGGAATGAACCGCGGCAGGCTCTGGTTTGATCGGGCGGCGCCGGCGGGCAGACTTGCGCGCTCACGGTTGCCACCCTAGACTGTCGTGCGTTTTTTGGCGGTGCGCCTCATCAGTGCGATGGCGGCGCCGGGAGGAACAGGACCCATGACGTCGCAGACCAGCGCCAATCAGTCTAATTCCGGCGGCTTGCCGAGCTCTCCAGCCCTCCTCTATGCCATGCTGGCCGTCCTGGCTGTCGGTCTTGGCGTCGCGGGCTACCTCATCCGGCTCAAGCTGCACCTCGAGACCGGGCTGGCCGACGCGGCCGCCTGCAACTTCGGCGGCAAGGTCAACTGTGATCCGGTGATCACCTCGGAATACGGGAGCCTGTTCGGCCAGCCGATCTCCCTGTTTGCGCTGCCGGCCTACGGCATGATGGCGTTCTTGGCTTGGCAAGCGCTCGGCGCGGTCGGCAGCGCAGACGCGGCGCAGCGACACAAGGGTGCGCTCGCCCTGCAAGGCGTGGCCACGCTCGGCGCCTTGACGGTGGTACACTCGATGTTCCTCGCCTACATCAGCTCGGCGGTCCTCGGGCACTTCTGCCCGTACTGCATGGGCCTGTACGCGGTGAACCTCGCGGTCACGGTGCTCGCCATCGCGGCGGGTCCGAAGTCGATCGGCAACGCGATCTCGGGCGCGGTCGACGGCATCAAGGCGATGGCGCCGCCGGTAGGGCAGGCCGTCGCCGTCGCCGCCGTGATCGGCTTGGTCGGCTGGGTTGCGACCGATCACTTCAAGGGCGTCTGGGAGAAGGACGGCGTCCTGTTGCAGATCTGCCGCACCGACGCCGCCTGCGCGCCGCACGTCGACGCCTGCGTCCGTGACCCGCACTGCGCCTGGGCCAAGTCCGGCAAGCCCGAGCCCGCAGTCGACGCCACCGCCCTGGCCGTGGCCCCGGCGCCGACCGCCGCCCCAGCCGCTGGCGCCGCGACGCCTGCCGCCGCTGCGGCACCTGTCGCCGCTGGCGCCTGTGGCGACGGCCCCCAATACAACGTGGCGGACGCCCGCATCGCGGGCCAAGAGACCAAGGAGGACGGCTGGACAGAGGTCCACTACCCGATCGACGAGAACTGCGACTTTTTCTACGGAAACCCCAAGGCCAAGGTCACCTTCGTCAAGGTCGCTGACTTCCAGTGCCCCTACTGTCGCTACCTCGCGATGACCCTCGACCCGATCATGAAGGAGTACAAGGACCGGGTCCGCTTCGTGATGCGCCACTTCCCGATGAACGCGCGCTGCAACCCGCGCATGTCGGGCTACGACAAGCACCCGAACGCCTGCGAGGCGAGCTGGGCCGCCCATTGCGGCGGGCTCCAGGGCAAGTTCTGGGAGATGCACGACCACCTGTACGCCAACCAACAGTCGCTCGACGAGTTCAACCTCGACAAGCATGCCCAGGCGCTCGGCCTGGACATGACCAAGTTCCGGCTCTGCATGAAGGACTCGAAGACCGACGCCCACATCAAGCGCGACATCGAGATCGCCTACAAGGGCGCCATCTATGGCACGCCGAAGGCCTACATCAACGGGCGCCTCGTCACGGGCTCGGGCAGCAAGGCGATCTTCAAGTACCACCTGGATCTCGCGCTGAAAGAAGCCGAGGGCGGCGGCGCGGCGCCTGCTGAGGGCGGCGCAGTGGCGATGGCGGCGAAGGGCGACGGCACTCAGATGGTGGAGGCCAAGACCGCCGCGACGACCTTCTACATCGACCCGTTCGAGGCTTCGATTGGCAAGGACGGCCGGGCCTATAGCAAGCCCGGTGTCAAGCCAGCGCGCGTCTCGTGGGCGACCGCCAAAGACGCCTGCGAAAAGGCCGGCAAGCGCCTGTGCTCCGAGGAGGAGTGGGTCTCGGCCTGCAGCGGGACGGCGGCGGTGGACAACAACAACAACGCACAGTTCGCCGACGACGACGTCGAGGGCCGCATGTACCCCTACGGCGCCTTCTACCAGGCCAACGCCTGCGCCGACCAAGGCGACAAGTACCAGGGCAACCCGGTCGCGACCGGCGGCCTCGAGCAGTGCCGCACCCCCTCGGGCGTGTATGACCTGGCCGGCAACATCGCCGAATGGGTCGGCGCCACCAAGGAGAGCGCGACCTTGCTCGGCGGCCACTCCGCCAGCGGCGAGGGTGCGCGCTGCAACGACCGCGCCTTCGATCCCGGCATCGGGCGCCGCAACCAGACCACCGGCTTTCGCTGCTGCGCCGACAAGAACGTGCAGACCTCGGCGGTCGATCCGGCGGCGTTGCAGCCCGTCATCGAGAGCTACAAGGGCCTGCCAGTGCCGGACTTCGAGGCGCAAGACAGCGAAGGCAAGCCGGTGCGCAGCCGCGACTTCAAGGGCAAGGTCACGTTGCTCAACTTCTTTGCCAGTTGGTGCGGCCCTTGCAAGAAGGAGTTCCCGTACCTGGTCAAATACGACGCCGAGCTCAAGGCCAAGGGCCTGCAGATCGTCGGCGTCGGCGTCGACAACGAGGCCACCGCCAGCCTCGACTTCGTCAAGCAGTACGGCGCCGCATTCCGCGTCATCACCGACCCGGACTCGACCCTGATGGGCTTGATGATGGTCTACTCGATGCCGGCGACGTTCGTGATCGACAAGTCCGGGACCATCGTCTACACGCACACTGGCTTCAAGCCGGAAGAGGACGAGGCGCCGTTGCGCGCGACCATCGAGAAGCTGCTGTAGCGTCGATGGGGCCAGCGCTGCGACGGCGTCACGCCGGGTTCAGGTGGCGACGGCCCGGCTGGCTGGCCCTGCACGGCCTGCTCTGCCAGCTCGGCTGCGCGCGCGACGCGGCGCCGGCGCCGGCGGCCTTCGTCGACCTCGGCGGAGGCATCGAGTACGCGACGCTTCGGGTTGCAGCCAGCGACGGCGCAGAGGGAAGCGACGTCCACCTGCTGCGCCTCGACCCGGCGCGCGCTGAGCTTATCGTGGTCGTCGACGACCACCTGAGTGATGCCGCGGGCTTTCGTAGGGCGGCTGGCGCGGTGGCCGCGATCAACGGCATCTACTTCGACCCCCAGTTCAAGCCGCTCGGCCTGCTCGTCAGCCAGGGAAGACGCCTCGGCAAGCTGCGGCGGGTCGACCATGGCGTGTTCACGGTCGCTGGCGGCAAGCCGGCGCTTCAGCATGCCCGGGCGTACACGCCGCCGGAGGCGCTGGAATTCGCGGTCGAGTGCGGGCCGCGGCTGCTGACCGCCGGCGCTCCCCTGCCGGTCAAGGCGGGTCTAGCGCGGCGCACCGTCATCGGCAGCGATCGCGCTGGCCGCGTGTTGCTCGCCGCCAGTGTCGGCGTGCTGCAGCTGCGCGACCTGACTCAAAGCTTGGCCCAGCCGCCATCGGTGGGCGGCGCCGGCGCCTTTCACCTGCTCAACCTGGATGGCGGGAGCTCGACGATGTTCGACCTGCAGGCCGGGAGGCTGCGGGCGACGATTCGATCGCCGGTGCGCGTGCCTGTCGGGATCGCTGTGCGCGCCCGCCGCGCCGTCGGGAGCCAGGGTGGGGCGGGCACGGCCCCGTCGCTTGAGGATTCGCCAACGCGTTGACTTGCTGCTATCCTCGCGCGCCCCAGCACCGCAGCGCCGTCAATGCGCGCGCAGCGGTCGGGCGGAGGAGAGGCTTCGTCGCCGCGCGACGGGCCAGCACTGCCAGGAGGAAGGCGTGGACTTCTTGGACCATTTCTGCGCGCGCGCCGCAGCGAGGCCGCATACCGGGGCGCTGCGTCGGCTGTGGCGGGTGAGCATGGGCGCCGCGTTGGCGTGGATGTTGGCTTCGTTGGTGCTGCCGCCGTCATTGTCGTGGCAGCTCGGCGTGGCGCACGCCCAGACGGCCGGCAAGTCTGGGATGGCGCTCATCCCCGTGGCCCGTCGAGACGGCGTCAGCCCGCTGACCGCCGCCCGCGTCGAGGAGTATCTGCGGGCGATGATCGAGGCTGGCGGGATGGTCAACCTCGTGGCCGCCGAGGACGTCGAGACCGGTCGCGCTCGCCGCACTGCGCGCAAGTCTGCGTCGCCGCTGGTGATCGAGGCGCAGAAGAACCTGGACAAGGCCGACGAGGCGCTCATCGCGGGACGCGACGGTCTGCTCGCGGGCGACGACGTCGAGACGGCATACGCGCTGCTCAGCGCCGCGATCGCCCGCTACGAGAAGTACTTCGTCGAGCTCAACGACTTCACCAAGCTGGTCGACGCCTACGCCCGCGCTGCCGACGCGGCGCTACGTCTCGGCAAACAGGCCGAGGCAAAGGCCAATATCACGAAAGCGTTGACGATTCAGCCGACCTTGGTCCTCGACCGCAAGGCGGGAGATGAGCTGCGGGCGCTGGTCAAGGACACCCGCGAGCAGCTGGCGAGCCGCAAGCCCGGCAGCATCCAAGTCGCAGCCAACATCGAGGGCGCCAAGGTCTTTATCGACGGCGTCGCGATCGGCGATGCACCGTGCGAGGCCAAAGACCTCTACCCGGGTACCCACTACGTGCAGGTGCGCAAGGAAGGCGCCGAGACCTACGGCAAGTCGGTGATCGTCCGCGCCGGGGCGCAGAAGGTGTCCGCCAAGCTCGAGATCGACGAGGACGAGGGCACCGAGATCACGATCGCCGTGCGCTTCGAGGACATCAAGCCGATCGCAGAGAAGGGCAACTATCACGAGAAGGTCGCGAGGAACTTCTCGTTCATGTTCACGAAGCAGCTGCGCGCCCGCTACCTGCTCTACAGCGTGCTGGCCAAGTCGATGCGCGGCGTCGAGCTGCACATGTTTCTGTTCGACGCCACGGTCCGCAAAGTCGCCGCCCTGGATCCGGTGGAGTTCGCCACCAACCTCTCGAACATGCAGATGAAGATCCTGGAGGCTGAGGGCCTCGTCCGCGCCGCGATCGGCAGCTTCCCAGAGGCCAAAGAGGTCATCGCCGAGCCGAGCGTCTACTCGCGGGCACCTGCCGCCAGCCCGGCCGCGACGCCGGCGCCGCCTGTGGTGACGCCACGGCCGACGCCCGACCCAGAGCCGACGCCCGACCCAACGCCTGACCCGGAGCCGACGCCCGACCCCAAGCCCGATCCTGAGCCAGATCCCGAGCCTCGACCGGCGCCGGTGGTCGATCCGCCCAAGCCCAAGCCGAAGCCCAAGCCCGTGGTGCCGACCAAGGACCCGTACGCTGACTTGGTGAAAGATGGTGAGGACGAGAGCATCGCCAAGAAGTGGTGGTTTTGGACCGCCATCGGCGTCGTCGCCGCGGGTGGCGCGACCGCGGCGGTGCTGCTGCTGAACCAGAAGCCGGCAGCTAACAACAACTTCCGAGTCGATGTGCTGGTCCAGCCTTGAGCTGCGGCCGGTGGCGCAGTCGAGCGCGCCGCCCATCGCTCCACCCAATTAGACGCTGGAGGCAGAGATGAACCGACACAGACGCACCCTCCGCAGTCGCGCCAGCTTGGCGCAGGCTGCCGGCGTGGCCCTAGTCGCGCTGGGCGTCCTCGCCGCCGGCTGCAGCCAGGAGATCGATCCGCCGGCGCAGGGCCTCGCCGTCATGGTGCGCGGTCCGCTGGTCGACAGCCCTTTTCAGGACCCGAACGCGGCCTACTTGGCGCTCATCGGCGAGGGACCCGACCTGCCCGCGACCGGCGGGCCGTTCACCATTGTGCCCTACACCAAGGGGCAGATGCAGTTGCAGATCCCCGAGTTGCCATACGGGCCGCAGCGGCAGATCTTGGTCGAGCTCTACCCGGCAGACGCCAACGGCAAGGCGACTTACCCCGCCATCGGGCGTGGCCGGACGCCGCCGCGCGACATCGAGAGTCGGACCGATACCTTCGCGGTCCGGGCCTATGTGACCCGCACCAACAACTGGTCGACGCCGGTCGCCGACAACGGCCAAGAGACGCTGATCGACGCCAGAATCGGCGTCGGCGCCGCGATGCTAGCCGATGGCAACGTGCTGCTCGCTGGCGGCGGTGCCTTCAAGGCCGGGGCGACCAAGCCCTTCGACATCCAATCATACGGTTCGCTGACCGACACCGTGTTCCGCTATGACGTCGATCGCCGCGTCCTTGAGGTGCTCAGCGCCGCCGGCACCAAGCTGGCCGTGCCGCGCACCCAGATGGCGACCGCGACGGGCCCGGACGGCCAGGTCGTCTTCGCTGGCGGCGTCGTCATCGGCGACCTCGGGCCGCAGGCGACGGGCCTTGTGGAGTATCTCAACGCCAAGGAGATCGAGGTTCGGCAGTCGAAAGGCGCCGTGCCGCACCTCAAATTCGCCCGCACGAGCCACACGATCACCCGGCTGTTCGACACCCAGCAGTACTACCTCATCGCCGGCGGCGTCGGCCCGGATCTCTACCCGCAGACGACGGTATCGATTGCCAGCAACACCTGGGAGATCTGGGATCCGGTCAGCGGCCGCATCGCTGAGGGCAGCTTGGCCAAGAGCCGCTGGAATCACGCCACGGTGCGCCTCCCCTCCAAGGACGGTGGGTACATCGTGCTCATCGGCGGCGAGAACTACGACGGCCCCATCGCCGACTTCGAGGTGATTCGCTACGACAACAAGGGCAACATCGCCTTCCAGGGCAACACCAAGGTCACCTGCTACTGCGGCAACGAGTCGATCACTGGCGAAGACAGCAACGCCAAGTGCGCGGCGCTGGCGACGCAGCCCAATTGCAGCACCTACCAGTGGGTGCCGCTGCTGCGCTCCTTCGAGCCGGCAATTGGCCGCACACTGCCCGGCGCCGTGTTCGTCTCCAGCGGCAACAGCCACCACATCTGGATCGCCGGCGGGTTCGCCGACGCCGCCAAGAAGCAGCCATTGTCTCGAGTCGATGTCTTCGACATGAATTCAGGCACTTGGCTGCCGGCTGTGCCGGCATTGGAGGCTGCGCGTGGCGCCCCCATCATCGCCGCCACGCTGGCCGGCAAGGAGAAGGGTCGCGTCGTTGTGACCGGCGGCATCGATGGGAGCGGCGCCACCGTCGGACTCGCCGAGGTGCTGCAGTACCAGGTCAGCGTCACGGTCTCGGCCGTGCAGCGCGAGAACGCCAGCGGCACCGCGCCAGGTGGCGGCCGCGTCCTCGGCCACGCGATCGGCCTCCGCACGGGCCACGTGCTGCTGGTCGGAGGCGCGACTGGCGACGGCAAGGGATTTGCTGCGGCGTCGCCGATGGGGCTGTATAATCCGCGCTGACACGTCAGCCGACTCCGCCAACGGAGTGGGCGCGAAGTTGGAGCGAGCCGAGCGCGGGCCGGTCTGGACGCCATGGCCGACACCCGCACAAGCTCGAGAGGGACGCAGGCTGGGGGAGGGCGACGCTTGCTAGCTGCAGAGCGCCGACAGCGGAGCCGACGCCGCCATGCCTTTGGCTTGGCTGTGGCCGCGCTCGGTAGCTTGACCCTGCTGGCGACCGCCGCCTCCGCCGTCGTCGTCGGCACCTACCCGTCACAGCCCAAGGCCTTCAAGGTCTACGGCAAGGCGATCCAGCTCGGCGCCAGCCTCGTCACCAACTTCACCGACTACCGGTACAACGACAAGCTGCTGCCGCAGTCTTCGGATACGGTGCAGTCCTTCGAGAAGCTGCCGCAAGACGCGGTCATCGTCGCCGCTTATGTCTTTTGGGCGGGCTCCGCGCCGGGCACCAGCGCCAACCCGGAGGTCGACACCTCGGCCACCTTGACCCTGGCAGACGGCTTCAACGCGGCCCTGGTCGCCGACAGCTGTGACACCCGCACCATCGCCGCCGGCGGCGGACAGGACCCGGGCGCACACTTCTACTGCCGCAAGGACATCACGTCGCTGCTGGCCGCCCACCCGGGCGTGGACGCCTACAACGGCACCTACAGCGTCGGCGGAGTCACCGCGCGAATCGCCAACATCACGAGCGAGTGCGGCGGGCTAAGCAAGCCGAATCCGACCTGCAACCAGCCCGAGACGGTGTGCTGCACCCCGCAAGACCCGTTTTGCCAGGCTCGCCACGCCAGCTGGTCGATGGTGGTCATCTACGACACCAAATTCTCTGAGGCGACGCAGCGCGACATTTTCCTCTACGACGGCTTCGTGCTGCTCGACGAGCAACTGACCTCCACCGGGCAGATCCAGTTTCCGATCGCAGGGTTCTTCGTTGGCGATCCTCCGCAGGCCAACCTCGCCTTCTACGCGATGGAGGGCGACAAGCAGCTCGGCAACCCCTACCAAGATCCCCCCGGCGGCTGCGATAGCTCTCCCTGCTCGACCTGCTTCGACTTCGCGTCTTTCAACGGCAGCAAGCTCACGGGCGGCGCCGGCAACAACGAGCCCAACAACCTCTTCAACAGCACCCCGGAGACCAGCGTCGATCTCGATGCCTTCGACGTCTCTGCCCTGCTCAAACCCGAAGCGACGAGCGCCACGCTGCTCGTCAGCTCCGGCGATGGCAGCACCGCCAACAACGCGCCCAACGACTTCTCCGGCTACGGCGAGTTGGTGCTCTACGGCTATACGCTCTTGCAGATCAATCGCTTGGCGCCGAGCTTCAAGAACCCGATCACGAAGTACACCGTCAACGCCGCCGAAGCGACGCCGGGCGAGGAGCTGACTTATACGGTCGACCTGCTCAACACCGGCCAACTCGACGCCAACCCAACGGTCCTCAAGCTGGACGTCTTTCCGCCGCCCGGCAGCGAGTACGTACCCTCCAGCACCGTGGTCGACGGCCAGTCGGTGGCAGATCTCGGCGGCAAGTCACCGCTGCAGACCGGCCTCAACCTCGGCAACCTCACCAACCCGGCTGGCGGCAAGCCGTCGCGCAAGATCAGCTTCAAGGTCAAGGTGGTGCAGAACCCGCCGGTCGCCGACATCGTCAGCACGGCGGTCGTCGACTACACCTACAAGGGCACAGTGCTCACCTTCACCGACCAGGTGCAGACCAACGCGACGACCGTCAAGGTCGTGGCGCCACAGCTCGCCACGCCGACGCTGGTCGTGGCGCCAGCCAGCGCCAACCCTGGCCAAGTGGTGAGCTGGACGCTCAGCCTGCAGAACCCGTCGCCGAACCCGGTGACGGTGAACGCGCTGCAGCTCGACATCCCGGCCGAGGCCGTATTCGGCAGCGCCAAGGGTAGCGGCAAGGACGTCAGCGACCCAAAGGGCGGCAAGAACGGCACCGGCCTCGTGCGCTTCGAGGACATCGTGCTGGCGCCGGGGCAGACCGCGACCTTCACCATCACCGGTGCGGTGCGCAGCCTGAGCGAGCTGCAGGCCCTCGGCATCGCCAAGCTCGACGGCCACCCGATCGCCGTCCAGGCCAAGGTCACGGTCGGCAGCAAGACCGTGCCCTCCGACGACCCCAACGTCGGCGGCCAGAGCGATCCGACCGTATTTACGCTGTCGGTCAAGGCGAACCTGGCGGGCTCAAGCAAGGAGGGCAAGGACCTCTCGGGCACGACCCCGTTGGTGGCCGGCGACGTCATGCAGTTCGCGATCTTCATCGTCAACAGCGGCCCAGGAGACGCCACGGTCAACCTGTCGGATCCGCTGCCCTCGGCGCTTGAGTTCGTCGCCACCAGCGAGCCGCAGCTGCAACACCAGGCCGGGGTCATCACCGCCAAAGACCTGTTGATCAAGAGCGGGCAGACCGTCGACCTCATCTTCACCGCCCGGGTCCGCCCGGACACGCCGTCCGGCTCAAAGTTCAGCAATGTCGCAACATTGTCGCCAAGCGACGGCAGCGCGCCGACCCTGGTCCAGACCGGTGTCTTCACCGTCACCGGCGGCGCCGACCTGTCGACGTCGCTCAAGACGGTTCAGGACCTCAACGGCGGCCAGGTCGAGCCCGGCGACACGCTGCGCTACAGCATCGTGCTCACCAATTCCGGCAAGCTCGCGACCGGCGCCATCCAGCTCAGCGACCCGCTGTCGGCCGGCCTCGAGCAGGTCACCGACGTGATCGGCGGCGGCACCTTCGACGCCGGGACCGGCCAGGTGCTGTGGTCGCTGCCGCCGCTGTCGGGCAACGGCGGCAAGGTCGTCGTCGGCTTTGACGCCAAGGTCGCCGCCACCGTCGCCAACGGCCAGACGATCCAGAACGTCGCAGTCGCCACCGCCGCCGAGCTGCCGCAGCCGATTCAGCTGACGGTCTCGCTGCAGGTCAACGCGCAGCCCGAAGTCAGCACGTTCGAGCTCTCGGTCGTCGCCAAGGACGGCAAGTTCGTCCCCGGCAACGAGGTGACCTATACCCTGGCGCTGCAGAACACAGGCAAGGGCGCCGTGCTCGATCCGACGCTGACGCTGCCGATCGATGGTGTGCTCGCCATTCAGAGCGTCGCCGGCGGTGGCGTGACGTTCGCGGGCCAGACAGTGACCTGGAAGCCCGGAAACCTGTTGGTGAACCTCCCGCCCCAGGTCGCGGTGATCAAAGCGACCCTGGCCAAGGTCGTCGACCAGGGCAAGGTCGTCAGCGCCCAGGCGACCCTGCAAGGTGGCGGCCTGCCAGCTCCCCTAGCCAGCGACGATCCTAGCAAGCCAGGCAAGCAGGAGCCGACCACCTTCGCCGTCGTCTCGGCGCCGCTGCTGGTGATGACCAAGAAGGTCGAGGACAAGAACGGCGGCGTCGTCCAGGGCGGCGACGCCATCCGCTACACCATCGAGGTGCGCAACGACGGCGACGCTCCGGCCTCCAACCTTTTGATCTCAGACACGTTGAACGGGGCGCTGGTGGGCGTGGAGGTGAGTGGCGGCGCATTCGACGCGGCGAGCGGCGTCGCTAGCTGGAAGCCAGCGCAGCCGTTGCTCCCTGGGGCGCCGCCGCTGGCGCTGACGGTGGACGCCACGGTCTCCAAGACCACGCCCAGCAAGGTGAAGGTCGACAACTTCGCAAAGGCGTCCTTCACCGAGACGCCGACCACCGCGCAGTCCAACACCGTCAGCTTCACGGTCGAGAACCTGCCCGACTTCGGTCGCACGACCAAGGCCGCCTCGGCCGCCAGCATCGCCGCCGGCGAGCTCGTCGTCTGGACCATCGCCGTCGAGAATTCGGGCAACCTCGCGGGTAGCAACGTCATCGTCACCGACGTGGTGCCCCCTGGGGTGCAAGAGGTGGTGGCCGAGGGCGGCAGCTTCAACGCCGCGAACTCCACCGCCACCTGGACCCTCGGCGCCGTCGCCGCCGGCGGCAAAGCCTCGCTGACGCTGCGAGGCCGCCTCGTCAAGCCGCTGTCCAATGGGGCCCAGATCTGCAACCAGGCGGTGGTCACCGCAGCCGAAAACCCAACGCCTTCGAAGAGCTCGCCGCCTGGAGGGGTCTTCGACGGTGCAAAGACCTGCTTCACGGTGCAGGCGGCGCCTGTCCTCACCTTCGAGAAGCGCGTCTTGGCCGATCCGGCGGGCACCGTGCTCAACGGCGGCGTCGTCAAGCCGGGCACGGCGCTGCGCTACGAGCTGCGCGTCCGCAACACCGGCAACGGCCTCGCCGAGGCGCTGCAGCTCACCGACAAGGTCGCCGAGCCCCTGGTCGATATCGTCGCCGAGTCTGGCGGCACCTACGAAGCGACGAGCCGGACCATCACCTGGCCGGCTGTGGCCCAACTCGGCGTCGGTCCGGCCGACGTGGTGGTGCGGACTTTCCGCGCCAAGGTAGCGCCAGCGCTCGACAACGGCGTGCCGATCGCCAACCAGGCGCAGCTGCTCCACAAAGACGGCGGCGCTGTGCCCCAGCTCTCGGACGATCCGCAGACCGCCGCCGCCGCCGACCCGACCAAGCTGACCGTGGCCTCCACCATCGACTTCAGCAAAGCGACCAAGACCTTCGTCGACGAGAATGGCGGCGACGCGAGGCCCGGCGATCTGCTGACATTCTCGATCTCCCTGCGCAACGACGGCGACGCCATGGGCAAGCAGGTCGTGGTCACCGATCCGGTTGACGCGCGCCTGACCGACGTGCAGCCGCTCGACAGCGGCACCTTCGGCGGCGGCGTGGTGCAGTGGGCCATCGGCGACGTCGCGCCCGGCCAGGAGCGCACCGTCCGCTTCCAGGCCGCGCTGAAGAAGCCCCTGGCCGATGCGACGATCGTCCCCAACCAAGCGCAGATCAGCGCCCAGGGCTTCGTGACGCCGATCACCACCGACGCCAACCTGGGCACGCCCGAGCGCGAGCCGACGCAAGTGGTCGTCAAGGCGACGGTGGACCTGCAGGGCAGCGCGTGGACGGTGCTCGACGAGGATGGCGGCACGGTCGAGCCCGGCGACACCCTGACCTTCACGCTCACGCTGAAAAACAAGGGCGACGCGCTGGCGCTGGATCTGCCAGTCAAGGCGTTGTGGGGCGTCGGCCAGCTGACAGATGTGCAGGCGTTCGATGGCGGCGTGCTCGGCAGCGACCAGGCCGACTGGCTGGTGCCTTTGGTGTCGCTGACGCCGGGCGGCGATGTGCAGCTGCGCCTGCGGGCCAAGGTGCAAAAGGGCCTCGCAGACGGCAGCAAGCTGACGGTCGTGGCGCAGATCCCTGGGTTGCTTCCGGCCCCGGAGATCGCGGTCGTGGTCGACGCCCAGCCCGACCTGCAGAGCTCGCTGCTGACGGTCGACGACGAGAGCGGCTGGTTGGTCAAGGTCGGCCAGGTCGGCCCCGGCCACGTGCTGCGCTACGAGCTGGAGCTGCGCAATACCGGCACCGCGGCAGCCACCGGCGTCGCCGTCTCGCTGCCCCTCGGCGCCGCCTTCGCCAAGATCGAGCTGTTGTCGCCGGGCACCGCCGACGGCAACACCGCGAGCTGGAGCGTCGCCAGCCTATCGCCCGGCGCCAGCCAGAAGCTGCTGGTACGCGCCACGTTGCGCCTGGACGTCGCCGACGCCACCGCCGTGCAGCCGCTGGCGACTTTGGTCAGCGCCGACCTCGCGGCGCCGGTCCAGATCTCGGCGCCCGGCGTCTTGGTGCTGTCGCGGCCGATCCTGAAGCTGACCAAGGTGCTCGAGGACGTCACTGGTGAGGACCTCTTCCCCGGCGATCAGGTGCGGGTGCTGCTGACGGCGGCCAATCTCGGCACCGCGCCGGCGCTGCCCTTGACCCTGCGCGACGACCTCAACGGCAAGGCCCTCACCGACATCGCCCCGGGTGCCGGCGGCGTCATGCAGGCCGGCGTCGCGACCTGGACCGTGCCTTCGCTGCTGCCCGGCCAGACCGTGACCGTCGCCATGACCGCAAAGGTCCAGAAGGGCACGCCGAGCGGCGGCGAGCTGCTCAACGTCGCCGAAGCCACGGCGCCAAAGGCTGACCTCACCCTCTCCAACCAGGCCAAGCTGCCCATCATCTTCCCGACCTTGCAGGTGCTGGCGGGCTATGTGCCAAAGGTCGCCGGGGCGACGCCGGCCGAGCCGGGCGACGAGCTCAGCCTGCAGATCGAGATCAAGGCCGACGGCGCGCGTCCCGCACGGCAAGTGCAGGTGGTGGCGCCAATCGACAGCAGCATTTTCGAGGTGTTGCCGGCCAAAGGCGTCACCTACGACGCCAGCGCCAAGGTCGTGGTGCTGCAGCCGGCAGACAACCCGGCGCTGCAGAACATCACCGTCGGCAAGACCGCGACCGTCACGGTGCCGCTGCGGGTCAAGGCTACGGCCCTCGACGGCGCCATCGCCAGCAGCGTCGCCACCGCCCGTGAAGGCCAGACCTCCCTGCCGTGGACCAGCCCGCCCGCGACCTTGACCATCCGCAGCCAGCCGGAGCTGGCGATCGACAAGCGCGTCGTCGACCTCAACGGCGGCAAGGTCGCGCCGCTCGACGTGCTGCGCTACACGCTGCAGGTGCGCGTCATCGGCCAAGCGGCGGCGCGCGAGGTTGTGATCCGCGACCCGCTGCCCGGTGGGCTCGAGATCGTCGCAATCGGCCAGGGCGGTGCAGCGGAGAAGGCGCCTGATGGCGGCATCACCGTGGTCTGGACGCCGGCGCAGGTCGCGGCGCTCGGGGTCATCGCGCCGCCAGCGCTGAGCGGCGGACGCGGCGGGCGTGCCGGCGAAGGCGATGTCGTTGAGCTGCAGGTGGACGTGCGGCTGGCGCCAAACCTCGCCGACGGCCAGGTCATCGCCAACCAGGCGCTCGGCGAGGCGCAAGCGTTGCCGGTGCCGGCGCGCTCGGACGATCCGACTACGCCGACGGCCCAAGACGCCACCGCGGTCACGGTCCGTGTCGCAAGCGCGCTCGGCGCCTCTTTCAAGAGCGTGCAGGATCTGAATGGCCCGCCGCTGCTGCCGGGCGACTCCCTACGCTTCACGGTCGCCCTGGTCGCCACCGCCAACGCGCCGCTGCAGGGCGTCAAGGTTTTCGACCCCATGCCATCGGGCACGGTCTACCTGCCTGGCACCACCCGCTTGAACGGCGTGGTGGTCGCCGATCTACCGGGCGGCCAGGCCCCCACCGCAGGCGGGCTGACTGTGCAGAGTCAAGGCGCCGACCAGGGGGTCCTGGAGCCCGGCCTGGAGCGCGCGGCGACGGTGCAATTCGATGTGCGCCTGCTGCCACAGGTCGCTGCCGGCGGGCGGGTGGACAACGTCGCGACAGGCGTCGCCAACGGCGTGCCGCCGACGCCGAGTGGGCCCGCTGGTCTGCCGATCGGCAGCGGCCCCTCGCTAGCCCAATTCCACAAGGTGGCCGAGCTGCTCGACGCCGACGGCGACGGCGTCGCCGACCCGGGCGAAGAGGTCCGCTACGTCCTGCAGCTCCGCAACGACGGCCTCGCCAGCGCGGAGGACGTCGTGCTCAGCGATCCGCTGCCTGCCGGCGCCGAGCTGCTGCCGGGCACGCTGGTCCTCGACGGCAAGAGCCGCACCGACGCCGCCGACGCCGACTCCGCTGAGGTGCTGACCAGCAGCGGCGGCGCGGCGACGGGCGTGCGCTTCCGCCTCGGCGTCGTGGTCGCCGGCGCCATCCGCGAAGCCAGCTTCCGGGTCCGCGTCGGTCAAGGCGCCACCGGCCTCGCCAACCAGGCGATCGCCAGCGCCAAGGCCATCGGTGAGGAGCCCTCAGACGCCGATCAAGACGACAGCAACGGCGATCAGCCGACGCTGGTGCAGGTCGCTGGCCAAGCGCCGGCCCTCAACCACGCCAAGTCCGTCGCCGACGAGAACGGCGGCAGCGTCGAGCCCGGCGACCGGCTGCGCTACAAGCTGCAGCTGCGCAACGCCGGCGGCCAACCCCTCGGCCAGCTCAGCGTCGTGGACGACTTGCCCCTCGGCCTCGATCCCGAGGTCGGCGACGTCTTGGTGCCGCCGGGCGCCGTCGTCAGCGTGGAGCCGGCCACCGCCAGCCGCAGCGGTCGCCTCGTCGTCAGCGGCCTCGCCATCGGTGACGGCGAGGAGATCGCGATCACGCTCCGGGTCCGGGTCGGCGCCAAGGCCGCGCTGGGCGACGCCATCTGCAACGCCGCCATGGCGCTGGTCGCTCGCCCCGGCGCTGACGGCGCCTTGCCGCCGTGGCAGGTGCCGTCAAACGCCGCCTGCGTCAGCGTCGGCGCCGTCGCCGGCAGCGCGACCGTGCGCGGCCACGTCTTTGAAGATCGCGATCTGCAAGACTCCGCCTATCAGCCGACCGACCTGCCCTTCGCCAGCTGGCAGGTCCTCATCTCGCCGCCGGTGGGCCAGTCGGGCAGCGAGGTCAGCGCCATCACGGGCGCCGACGGGCGCTACGCCATGGCCGGGGTTCCGACCGGCAAGCGCCGCCTGCGCGTGGTGTCGCCGACGGGTGTGACCTTCCACGAGGCCGAGATCGACGTCGCGGCCGGCACCACCCTCGATCTACCGCTGCCGCTGCGTCCGACGGGCCGCGTCTACGACGCGCGCAGCGGCAGCCCCGCCGAGGGCGTGCGGGCGTTCCTGTTCTATGCCGAGGCCGACCCCGTGGCGCCAGGCGCCCTGGTCGCCGCCGAGCTGCTGCCGACCGGGCAGCAGGGCCAGCGCGTCGACGCCACCGGCGCCTACCGCTTCCAGCCTCCCAAAGGTCGCATTTACCGCATCGACTTGGCGCCGGCTGGCCGACCCTATGCCTTCCCCTCCAGCGTGCGCGCCAGCGAGGACGGCATCGCCCGCGTGACCGGCCAGGGCTTCGTCGGCGAGGACGCCCTGCCGCATGCCGGCGCAAAGGGTGCGTTCTGGCTGCGCTTTACGCTGCAAGGCGCCACCGGCAAGACCGACGAGACCGGCGAGCCCGTGGTGCCACGGCGCAATCACCTGCCGGTGGACGCCCTCAGCGACGCCATCCGCATCACGCTGCACCTGTCGCGGCAAGCGGCGGCGACAGGCGAGCTGGTGCACGCCACCGCGACCATCGAGAACCAGAGCAACTTTGGCATCGTCGCCGGCTCGCTCGATGGCCTGGGCGGCGCGGAGCTGCGGGCCGCGCTGCCACGGGGCCTCGGCCTCGTCAGCGGCTCGCTGGCCGGCAGCCTGCTGCCGAAGGGCGAGACCAAGGGCAAGCGCTTGGCGCTCGGCCCAGCGACAGGGCCGCTGCTGCAGGTGCGTCGGGTCGGCGCCGACGGTGCGCCGCGGGGCCTCGACCTGCCGGCCGGCAGCAAGCTGGTGGTCCGCTTCGCCGTCGTGGTTGGCCCCGACGCCGAGCTCGGCGACCGCGTCCCGACCCGGGCCCAGCTCTTCAGCGTCGCCGGCTCGGCCCTGACCACCGAGGCGAGCGCCGCGCTGCAGATCGACGCCGACCCGCTCTTTGACCGCGGCACGGTGCTGGCGCGGGTGTTCTGCGACGACGACGGCGACGGCTGGCAGTCCAAGGGCGAGGTCGGGCTGCTCGGCGCCCGCGTCTACGCCGACAATGGCCACTACGCCGACACCGACGCCGAGGGCCGCGCCCACCTCGTCGACCTGGAGCCGGGCAACCACCTCTTCAAGGTCGACGCCGACACGCTGCCGCCGGGCAGCACGTTGACCACCGACGACAAGCGCGTGTTGTGGATCTCGCGCGGCGTCGGCCTGTCGCTGCGCTTTGGCGTGCGCTGCGCCCTCGAGACGGTCCGGCCGTCCACGGTGAAGCTGGCTGAGCGCGCAACGCAGAGCGCCCTCTCGGCCCGCAAGCCCGGCCCAGGCGTCGTCGAGGTGGCGGGCGCCCTCGCCGGGCTCGAGATCTGGATCGACGGCCGCAAGCTGCCCCCGATGCGGATCAGCGCCGGCATCGCCAGCCCAGGCGTCGATGCGCCGGCGACGCTGCCAGAGACGCCGTCGCCAGTTGCGGTCGATGCCAGCCTGCCCCTGAACCTGCACACCCGCGTTGACGGCGCCTTCGACGACCACGAGGTCGAGGTGCGCCTGCTCGACGCCGGCCATGGGCTGGGCGGCCACATCCATCAGGAGCGCGTGCGCGGCGCCCCGCCGAACCGCGTCACCGTCCGCTTGCCGCCCAAGAGCATTGTCGTCGGGTCTCGTTACGCCGTCCAGGTGCGGGCGACGACCCGTTATGGCGCGGGCGCCAGCAGCGCCTGGCTACCCTTCACGGCTATCGAGCCTGCGGCGCCGATCGGCCCCCTCCCGGCCATTGAGCCCTTCACCATCGCGCTGCCGCTGGCGCGGGCCCACGTGCAGGGCGTCGATCAGGCGCTAGTGGGCGGCACGTTCCGCGCTCGCGTCGAACGTCCCGCCGATGGCAGGCTGCTCGTGGGCCTCCGCACCGCATCGGGCCAGGCCTGCGACGCCTACATGACGCTCGCCGCCGAGCTGCGGCCCGACCGCGTCCCAGAGCCAGACGCAGGCCCGGCGGTTTCGTCTGCGCCGACGGTGCTGGCCAGCGTGGTGCCCGAGGCGCGGACGCCGGCGGTCCAGCCGGCGCCGCCGCCCGCCCCGACCGCGCAAAAGACAGCCGAGCC
>SXNM01000197.1 GCA_005777155.1 Pseudomonadota bacterium
CTCAACGATAGTTTTCAGTGCGCCCACATCAGCGGCTGCGTCGATCTGGGTTTGCACCTCAGCGTACTTCGCACGCACAGCGGCACGAGCAGCCCGCGCCGGCCAAGTAGGCCCGCCCCCTCTCGATCGCCGTGCCTCGCCGCCGCACCGACGCCGCCACCGCACCGCAGCGTCTGCGCGCGACCCAGACGCGTACGGCCGCCAGCGCTGACGCCGCGCATTCAGGCGCGGTCGTCGAGTTCGACTTCGCCGCTCGCGTCCAGAGCGCGCCCGAGACGCCCGGCGTCTACCTGATGCGTGACCGCGCCGGTCGAATCTTCTATGTCGGCAAGGCGCGCAACTTGCGGGCACGGCTTCGCCAGTACCTGTCGCGGCAGGACGAGCGCTTCTTCGTTCACCTGCTCGGCGAGCTGCTTGGCGACATCGAGCTCGTGCGCACTTCTTCGGACAAGGAAGCGCTCCTGCTCGAGAACGAGCTGGTCAAGCGCCATCAGCCAGAGTTCAACGTCAAACTGCGCGACGACAAGAACTTCATCCACCTCCGGCTCGGCCGCGAGCATGCTTGGCCCAAGCTCGAGGTCGTGCGGGGCCCGAAGGAGGACGGCGCGCACTACTTCGGGCCCTACGCTTCGGCGCAGAGCGCCCGTGCCACGCTGCGTCAGGTCAACGGCTACTTCGGGCTGCGGCCTTGCCGCGACACCGTGTTTCGCAACCGGCGCCGGCCCTGCCTTGAGCATCAGATCGGCCGCTGTCCGGGAATGTGCGTGCTGCCGGTCGAGCGCGGCGCCTACGAGCTCTCGCTGCGCGACGCGACGTGGATGCTGCAGGGCCGCGCTGGTGAGCTGGTCGCCGACCTGCGGCAGCGCATGGCGTCAGCGGCCGAGGCTGAGGACTTTGAGCGCGCCGCCCGCTTGCGCGACCAGTGGCAGTCGGTGGAGCGCAGCCTTGAGAAGCAACACGTCGCCCTGATCGAGGAGGATCGCGACCTCGACGTCTTCGGCTGCTACCGGCAGGGCGGTCGCCTCGCCGTCGCGCTGTTGCGCCTGGAGCGCGGGCGGCTGGTGGGCACCCGCAGCTTCGCCATGCCGCGCGCCGAGTTCGACGACGGCGAGGCGCTGGCCGACCTCCTGCCGCGCCTCTATGACCGCGGCCAGGCCGTGCCGGACGCCGTTCTGCTGCCGCTCGAGCTCGAAGGTGCCGACGCGCTCGGCGAGTGGCTGACCGAGCTGCGCCAGAGCCGTGGAGGCCCACGCCGCAGGGTCGAGATTTTGCAGCCGCAGCGCGGCGAGCGACGTCGCTTGGTCGCGATGGCTGAAGAAAACGCCGAGCAGGCCTTCGTCGACAAGTTGGCGCGCCTCGATCGCGCCGAAGAAGCGGTGGCTGGCCTACAGCGCAAGCTCGGCTTGGTCCGCCTGCCAGTCCGCATCGAGTGCTTCGACAACAGCAACATCCAGGGCACGGACCCGGTCGCCGCGATGGTGGTCTTTCGCGACGGCAAGCCAGACAAGGCGGCGTATCGGCGCTTCCGCATCCGAGGCATGACCCAAGCCGACGACTTCGCGACCATGTATCAGGTGTTGGCGCGGCGGTTCGCCCGCGCCCAGCGCGAGGGAGGCGAGCTGCCTGACCTGGTCGTCGTCGACGGTGGACCAGGGCAGCTCAAGATGGCGGTGGCGGCCCTTGACGACCTTGGCGTCACTGGCGTCGAGCTGATCGGCCTCGCCAAGGCGCGCACCGAGGACGCCGATGACCGCGGGGCCTCCAAGCGCAGCCCCGAGCGCGTCTGGCGGCCCGGCGCGGCGCATCCCCTGATCTTGCCGCAACAGAGCGACGAGGTGCTGCTGCTGACCCAGGTCCGCGACGAGGCCCACCGCTTCGCCATCACGTTTCACCGCCAGCTGCGCGGCAAGCGGACCCTGTCGAGCGCGCTGGACGAAATCGGCGGCGTGGGTCCAGCCCGCAAGGCTGTGCTGTTGCTGGCGTTTGGCTCGGTGAAAGGTGTCAGGGCGGCGCCGGAGGAGGCCCTCGCGGCGCTGCCCCAAATCGGCCCGGCGCTGGCCGCCAAGATCAGCGCCGCGCTGCGCCAGGGCTGAGGCGCTGAGCGCCGGTCGCCCGTCGCACCGGCTCGCTCACAAAAGCCGAGGCGCAGTCGATATGCCCCGCCAGGACGCACACCCGGCGAGCCCTGGCCAGCCCCTCCGCGCTGCCGTACCCTAGGCCCGCCGCGGCTGTACTCTCGCCGCGCCCGAGGAGCGTCCGCGTGCAAGGCGTGTTCGACCCGAGCCTCCCAGACGGCCGCGCTGCGGCGACGCTCGCGATCGTCGGCAACCTGCTCGTCGCTGACAGCCCGGAAGGCGGCGGTCTGGCCGTGCCGCTCGCCGGCTTGCAGCTCGAGGTCGGCGGTGCCGATGGCGATGTGGTCTTCTGCCGCCACCCTGACCATCCAGGCCGCTGCCTCTTTGGCCGAGGCGCGGCGATGCGGGCGCTGCTGTTGCCCCACGTTGACGCCGGCGGCCGCGCTTTGCTCGAGCGCAAGCTGCGCACAGGACCTCGTTCGGTGTGGCCGGGGCTCCTGCTCTTCGTCGGCGGCGTCGCGCTCTTGGTCTGGCTCCTCACCGCGTCGGTGGGCCTGCTGGCGCCGACGCTGCCGATGAGCGTCGACCAGTCGCTCGGCAAAGCCGTCAAGCCGCTGGTCCTCAGCGACGCGGCGGGCAAGGTCGTGACCGACCCGGCGGTGGTGGCACCGGTGCGCGCCATCATGGAGCGCGTGGTGAGCAACAGCGTCGCGCCGGGGTTGGAGTTCGACCTGACGATCGTCGAGGACAAGACGATCAACGCCTTCGCCCTGCCGGGCGGCGTCATCGTGGTCTACACCGGCTTGCTCGACCGCAGCGCGAGCCCGGACGAGGTGGCGGCCGTGTTGGCGCATGAGTGGACGCACGTGACGGCGCGCCACGGCATGCGAAAGATCGGCCAGAGCCTTGGTCTGGTTGCGCTGGTTGAGCTCGCCCTCGGCGACGTCGCCGGCGTGATCGGCACCGCGGCGGAGCTGTTCAGCCTCGCCGAGGCGCAGTCGTATGGACGCGAGTTGGAAGAGGAGTCCGACGCCGAGGCGGTGCGCATCCTGGCGCGCGCCGGCCTCGATCCGCTCGCGGTCGCGACTTTTTTCGAGGCGCTAGCGGCGCGCAGCCCCGAGGCGCTGCCGGGGGCCTTCGACTGGCTCTCGACCCATCCCTCGCACCAGGAGCGCATCGCCAACGCCCGCGCGCTCGCCGCATCGACCGAGGTGGCGGCGCTGCGACCCCGGGCTGCGGCGCCGCTGCCGCTCGACTGGACGGCGGTGCAGGCGGCGCTCGACGACTAGAGCCGCGACCCGCAATGACTCGCGGCGTCCCTGGCCGTCCGTTTGGGGGCGGGCTCGACGCCCCGGTGCCCAAAAAGGTGTCATTTCCCGGCTGTCCCGAGCCAGCGCCGCGCCCAAATCGGTGCCCAAGGCGCCCGATGAGGCGCGGCTCGCGGGCGTGTCAGCGCGCCCACTGGGCTTCAGCCCTCCAAAAAGTCGAGATCTTGGTGATAACTCTCCGCAATCCGCCATGTCGCCAGCAGGGCGACAGCGAGGCAAATCGCGCCAACGATGGCGGCCGCGCCGACGCGCCCATGCTCGGGCTTGAGCGCCTGCCAGCCGATCTCGATCGCGACCAGGGAGCCGCGCACGAAGTTGGGCGCCGTCGTCGCCACGGTCGCCCGCAGGTTGGTGCCAAACTGCTCGGCTGCGGTGGTGGCGAACACCGCCCAGTAGCCGCCACCGACGCCGACCAAGAACAGCGCTAGCTCAAAGCTCGCGACCGTCGCACCCTGCCGCGTGAGGTAAAAGGCCGTGGCGCCGGTCGAGATCAGCAAGAAGGTCAGAAGCGCTCCGCGGCGCGAGCGAAGACGCTGCGAGAGGACGCCAGCCGCGATGTCGCCAACGCCCAGGCCAGCGTAGGCGTAGAACACGGCCTGGCCACCGGTGATGGCGCCTTGGATTCCGAGCTCATTGGCGAATTCAGCGGCGAAGACCACCAGGATGCCGATCGAGAACCAGATCGGCACCCCGACGGCGATGACCGCCACGTAGCGGCCGAGGCGCGAGAGCGGCCACAGCAGCATGCGCAGATCGCCGCGGCGGACGCCTGACTGCCGGGTTTGCTCGAAGAGGCCGCTCTCAAAGGTGCCGACTCGCAGCGCCAGCAGGGCGAGACCGAGCGCGCCGCCGACGATATAGGCCGTCTGCCAGGCGTAGTGCTGGCCGACCCAGGCCGCCAAGAGCGCGCCGGTGACGCCGACCCCGGCCACGATCGTCGTGCCATAGCCGCGCATGCGCTGCGGCAGCGACTCGCTGACCAATGTCACCGCCGCACCCAGCTCGCCGGCGAGCCCAAGGCCAGCGATAAAGCGCAGCGCGCCGTAGCTCGTAAGGTCGGTGACGAAGGCGTTGAGCAGGTTGGCGACCGAATAGACCAGGATCGAGCCAAAGAGCGTCGACTTGCGCCCGAGGCGATCGCCAGCGACGCCCCAGATCAGGCCGCCGAGCAGCATACCCGCCATCTGCAGAGAGATGAGGCGCCCACCCGCCGACTCCATGTCGGCCGCAGCGACGCCGAGGTCAGCGAGGCTGGCCTTGCGGACGACAGCGAACAAAATCAGATCGTAGATGTCGACGAAATAGCCAAGCGCCGAGACCGCGACGGTCCACCACGCCTTGCGGCTGCCCCACGGTGGCTCCGGCGACTGGCTGGCCGATGGCGCCGAGTCGAGCGCGGGGTTGGACATGGTTCCTCCGAGCGTACGCATACTTGGCCCCGCCGGGGTGTGCCCCCAGCGACCGAGGATGTCAAGGCGCGGTCGTACCGGCGCGTCGGGTGAAGCCGCATCTTGACAAGGACGATGCGGCCTAGCCATGCTGACCCGGCAGTCAGTGACTGGTTGGTCACTGATCTCTGAGTCTAGAAGGAGCCTCCGCAATGGCCCGGCAAGCCGACCCCAACCTGGCGCCGCGCCTCTACGAAGCCGCCCTGGAGGTCTTCGCAGCCCACGGCCTCACCGAGGCGCGGGTCGAGGATATTACGGAGCGGGCCGGGACCAGCAAGGGCGCCTTCTACCTCTGCTTCGCCTCCAAAGAGGCGCTGTTCGTCGCCATCGCCGACGACTTCGACCGCGCGATGCACGTCGAGCTGCAGGCCATCAACGCCGAGCTGCGCAACGCGGTGCCGCGGACCCCCGACGGCCTGACCGCAGAGTGTGCCGCCGCGGTGGCTGCGGCCGACACTCGCTTTGTCGATTTCCTGCGCCAGCGTCGGCGCGAGGTGTCGGTGGTCCTGCACAGCGCTCGGGCACCCACCACGGCACACCTGTTCGAGCGCTTCCTCGGCGCCTGGATGGCGCACTTCGAGGGACTGGTCCGCAGCCACCAGGAGATGATGCCGACCGAGCTCCTCCAACTCGACGCCGCCTTCGTAGCGCGGCTCGCCACGGGCCTGCTGTTCATGCTCGCCCGCGACGCTGCCGCAGGCTCCCTAGACGGGGCGGTCGCGCTGCAGCTCACGAGGTTTCGGCTGATGCTAGTGGCGGGGCAGTTGACACTGCTCGGCCTGCCGCCCGAGGTGGCGTCGCAGCTCGGCGTACTGTGTCCCGTCGGGACGAGCGCCGGCGCGATGGACTGGAGCGGGGGCGCCTCGCGCTCGCCGGGAGTGAAGGAATGAGCAAGTGGATCACCGGGATCGTCGTCCTTCTAGCCTGCGTGGGCCTCGGCGTCGCCGTCTATGGTAAGGTGGGCGAGCGCCTCGACAAGAAGGCCCAGCTCGACGCCGAGGCTTCGACGCGCAAGTCCGACCAAGACAAGCCACCCCCGCTGACCTTGGCGCGTCCGGTGGCTGGGCCGGTGGTGGAGACGCTGCTGCTGACAGGAAGCCTCAAGCCCGCCGCCGAGGTGGCGCTTGGCTTCAAGCTGCCGGGCCGCGTCGTCGAGGTTGCGGTCAAGCGCGGCGACGTGGTGACCAAGGGCCAGCTGCTCGCTCGCATTGACACCCGCGACCTCGACGCTCAGATGCAGCAGGCCGACGCCGGCCGTCGTGCGGTCCAGGCGCAGCGAGCCATCGCCGAGGACGCCCTGCGGCGGGCCCGCGCGCTCGCCGAGGCTGGCGCGGCGTCGGAGCAACAGGTAGTCGCCGCCGCCGGCCAGACCAGCGCGCTGGCAGCCGGCGTCGATCAGGTGTCGGCGCAGCGCCGCTATTTGGAGCTGGTGCAGGCCGAGGCGACGCTCCACTCGCCGATCGACGGCGTGGTCGTGCAGGCGCCATCGGCGCCAGGCTTCGTCGTTCAGATGATGTCGCCGCCGAGTTTTCAGATCCAGCGCCTGTCGCGCCTGGAGTTTCAAGGCCACCTTGACGACGCCGACGCGGCGCGGCTGCGACCCGGCGGCGTCCTGCGGCTGGTGTCGGCGGCCGGCGTCCGGGCGACCGGAACGCTCAGCGCAGTCATTCCGAGCGTCGACGCCATGACACGACGGGTGCCGGTCTACGCCGAGGTCGACAACGCCGACGGTCGTTTGTTCGCCGGCTCCATGGTCAGCGCCAGCGTCGAGGTCCAGGCGGCGCCCACCCTCGCCATCCCGCTCGACTGCCTGCTGACCGGCGAGACCGCGGCGGTGCTGGTGGTCGCCGATGGCCGCAAGCTGCTGCGCCGTGAGCTCATGGTGGCGCGCGTCGACGGCCCGCGCCTCTTGATCCGCGGCGGGCTCTCGGTGGACGACCTCGTAGTCGTTTCGCCGGGCGTGACCTTCCGCGAAGGCGACACCGCGCCGACCGCCGAGCAGATCGTCGAAGCGCGGCATGGCGCCGCTGGCCACCTTGAGCCGCCGGTACCGCCTTCGGCCGCCAAGGCGACGGCCGAAGGCGCCGCCGCTGCACCAGCGCCAGCCGAGGTGACGCCGCCGGGCGCAGCCACCGTCGTCGCACCGTGAGCCGTCCTCGCCTCAGCCCTCGCTGTTGAGGCGGTCAGCGCCGGTCCACGTTCCGCCGACGCCTCCCTTGTCCCCATCCACAGAGGCCCGCCGATGACCCTGTCCGACATCGCGATTCGCCGCCCGGTGTTCACGATTGTGCTGCAGCTGCTGCTGATCGTGCTCGGCCTGATGAGCCTGCGCTCGCTCGGCACCGATCTGTTCCCGGACGTCTCTTTCCCCGTCGTCACCGTCACGACGGTCTATCCGGGCGCTTCGCCGAGCGAGGTCGAGGCACAGGTCACCAGGAAGCTCGAAGACGCCGTCGCCGGCATCGCCGACCTCGACACCGTGCGCTCGTCGTCGCGCGAGTCGGTGTCGGTCGTCATCGTCATGTTCAAGATGAGCGCCGACATCGACAAAGCGGCCCAGGACGTCCGCGATCGGATCGGCGCAGTGCGGTCCAACCTGCCGCGCGACGCCCGCGACCCCACTGTGCGGCGAATCGACGTCGGCGCGGCGCCCGTGCTGACCTACGTCGCAGAGGGCAAAGGCATGTCGCGCGCCGAGGTGCGTCGCATCACCGAACAGGTGCTCAAGCCACAGCTGGAGCGGGTCAACGGTGTCGCCGCGGTCGAAGTCGTCGGCGGTCAGGACCGTGAGGTGCAAGTCGAGGTGGACCGCAGCAAGCTCGAGGCGCTCAACCTGCCGCTGACGCAGGTCATCGACCGGCTGCGGATGGAGAACTTGGCGTTGCCGGCTGGGCACTTCCAGAGCGATGGAAAGGAAGTCAGCGTCAAGCTCGACGGCGACGTTGACAGCGCCGCACAGGTCGGTGACCTGGTGGTGGCCACGACGCCTGCCGGGACGCAAGTGCGCCTCTCAGAGGTCGCCCGCGTGGTCGACGGCTTCCAGGAAGCGAGGACGGAGATCCGCGCTAACGGTCGCAGCGCCGTCTCGTTCGAGGTCATCAAGCAGTCCGGCACCAACACGTTGCAAATCGTCGAAGCGGTCAAGAAGAAGCTGGAGGACACCAAGCCTCTATTGCCAAAGAACTTTCGCACTTCGATTCTGGTCGACCAGTCGACTTTCATCGAAGAGAACGCGCACGAAGTCGAGATCGCCATCGTCTACGGCGGCGCGATGGCGATCTTGGTCATCCTGCTCTTCATGCTCGACTTGCGCTCGACCTTCATCTCAGCGCTGGCGCTGCCGACCTCCGTCATCGGCACCTTTTTTATCATGTCTTTGCTGGGATTTACCCTCAACATGATGACCTTGCTGGCCCTCTCGCTGGCCATCGGTCTGCTCATCGACGACGCGGTAGTCGTCCGCGAGAACATCTTCCGCCACCTGGAGCTCGGCGAAGACCCCTTTACGGCGGCGTCCAAGGGCACGAGCGAGATCGCGCTCGCCGTGTTGGCAACGACCCTGACCATCGTCGCCGTGTTCCTGCCCGTCGCCTTCATGTCTGGCGTCGTCGGTCAGTTCTTCCGCAGCTTCGGCCTCACGATCTCGGCGGCGACGCTGCTCTCGCTCTTTGTCGCCTTCACCCTGGACCCGATGCTGTCGGCGCGGCTGGCCGTCGCCGTGGATCACTCGAAGCGCCGCAACGTCGTCGTGCGCTTCTTTGAGGCCATGCACCAAGCGGTCGAGGAAGCCTACGCCGTCGTCCTGGCGGTCTCGGTGCGCCACAGGCTGCTGACGGTGTCCTTTGCCGCATTGGTGTTTTTCGGCTCTACCAAGCTCGCCGGGCTGATGGGCAATGAATTCGTAGCGCCCGAGGACCGCAACCAATTCCTCGTCGACGTCGAGCTGCCCTCGGGCACCAACTTGCAGCAGACCTCGGAGGCCCTGCTGGCCGCCGAGTTGGCGATGACCAAGCACCCACAGGTCGTGACGGTCTACAACAAGTTGGGGCCGAACACCGAGGTCAACAAGGCGGCGATGCGCATCGTCACCACCGATAAGCGCGCCCGCGAGGAGACGATCTGGCAGATTCAAGAGGATGTCCGCGCCATCTTGCAGAAGGTGCCCAACGCCAAAATCACCATCCTGCCGCCCGCCTTCGTGGAGGGCCTGCCCTCCGACGTGCCGCTGCAAGTCAAGGTGCGCGGCTCCGACCTCGCATTGCTGGAGCGCGACGCCGCCGCGGTTGAGGCGATGCTTCGCGCCATCCCTGGAGTCGGCGACCTGCAGGTGGCCTACGCGCCCGGCAAGCCCGAGCGCGCGGTCGAGGTCGATCGCCGCAAGGCCGCTGACCTAGGGCTACCGGTCGCGCTCGCCGGCCGCACCCTGCGCGCCGCGCTCGAAGGCGAAGAGGTCGGCAACCTCCGCCTCGACGCTGGTGCCAGCAAGGAGGTCAAGATCCGGGTCAGGCTGCAGGAGTCCGACCGCTCCGACATGGACGCGCTGCTGAGGCTGCAGGTGCCGGTGCCACCGCGCCTTGTGATGACGGCGCAGGGGCCGATCCAGATGGGCGGCTTTATCCCGCTCGGCGCCATCGCCAGCGTGCGCCCCGAGGCCAGCCCGCAGGTCATCGATCGCCAAGACCGTACGCGGCAAATCGCGGTCACCGCGGTGCCGAAGGGCCGCTCGCTCGGCGAGATCGTGGCCGAGCTCGAGCCCAAGCTGGAGGCGTACCGCTTCGGCGGCGACGGCTACTACCGGCTGGACGGTCAGGTCAAGCAGATGAAGGAGTCTGGCGAGTCCTTCGCCCTGGCCGGTCTGCTGGCAATCATCTTCATTTTCCTAATCTTGGCCTCGCAGTTCGAGTCGTTCATCCACCCGCTGACCATCATGGTCTCGCTGCCGCTGGCCATGATCGGCGCCTGGCTTGGCCTCTTCCTCTCGGACAACGACCTGTCGATGGGCAGCAACATCGGCGTCATCTTGTTGATGGGCCTCGTCACCAAGAACGGCATCTTGTTGGTGGACGCCGCGCTCCAACTGCAGCGCGAGGGCATCGAGGCGACGGTCGCCATCGTCGAGGCGGGCCGCAAGCGCCTGCGCCCGATCTTGATGACCTCGGCGGCCATGGTGCTCGGCATGCTGCCGACCGCCATCACCGACGGCCCGGGCTCCGAGTTCCGAGCGCCGATGGCTATCGCGGTGATCGGCGGCGTCATCACCTCGACCTTCCTCACCTTGTTGGTGCTGCCGAGCCTGTTCTTGTGGTTCGACGCCCTGCGCCGGCTGCCTGGGCGCCTGTTTCGCCGCCGCGTCGCTGCCCCCTCGCTAGGAGGCCTGCCGCCCACAGCGCCGCCGCCCTCGACGGCGCTGCTGCTCGCCCTCGGCGCCACATCAGCCCTGGCGGCAGCGGCGTTCACGCTTGGAGCTTCGTCCGCCTACGCCGCGCCCGAGCCTGATGGGCCAGCCGCGACACCCTCGACGAGCGCGGGCGGCCCGAGCGCTCCTCCCCCCGCGGCGATGGCGGTTCCCTCGGCACCGCCCGCCGCCGCCTCGGCGCCGCTGCCCCCAGCTCCGCCACCCCCAGCTCCGCCACCAGCGAGCGTCGTC
>SXNM01000198.1 GCA_005777155.1 Pseudomonadota bacterium
AGGCCGCGCTGCCCCGACCACCACGTCAACAGCGGCGGGGGCGCGGCCACTGCGAGGCCGACTGCCAGCGCGAGGCGAGCCAGGGCGCGACGCGAGGCCAGGTGGGCCCCGTCGTCACGGGGCGACATAGGCCCCACCTGCCAGGGCCACCTCGCGCATGGCGTCGGCCAGCGCCTCGGCCCGGCGCACCAAGGCCGGCGGGGCGTCGCGGCGCAGTGCCACCGCCAGCAGTCGGGTCGGCGGCGCGCCATGCCCAGCCGACCCAGCCGGCGGTCGCTCGACCGCGATGACGTGCGCTGCGAGCCCGCTATGGCGCAAGAGCCCCCGATCGATGACGGCGATGGCGTTTGCGTGCGCCGCCAGCGCCTCAACCAGCTCGTCGTCTGACCAGGCGACCGGCGCGCCATGGGCGATAGCCTCGCTCAGCGCTGCGCCGAGCGCGGGCATGGCGGCGCTAAACGCGCTCACGGCGGTGTCGGTCGCCTCGCGGCCGATGGGCTGCAGCTGCGGCAGCCCGCGCCAGCCTCCCTCGCCACGCAGCAACGCAGCGGCCTCCCTCTGGGTCAGCGGCTTCAGCGGCGCCGCGGTGGTGGCCGCCAAGACGACCTCGGCGCGGGCGACAGGCAGCGCGCGCAGGACCAGCGCTTCGTCGCTGCGCAGGTCGCGGCCAAGCAGGCCAAGCTCGAGGTCGCCGGCCCGCAGCGCGGCGATCGCCCCATCGCTGCCAATGCTGGCGGCGAGCCGCAGCCCGGCCAGTTCCGCCCGCCGGGCCATCGCTGCGCGCGCCAGCGGCAGGGCGGCGCCGCTGCCGGCGACCTGCGCCGCGCCGCGATCAGCGACGCCGACGGGCGGGCATTGTGTGAACGGCGGTGGATCAGACTCGTCGCCGCAGCCCGCCCAGAGCACGAGCAGCGCCAACAACCAACGACCGATGCGGCGCCGGCCCGCCAATGGCGGTGGCAGGCGCACAGGGTCATCTGCAGATCGCCGGCGTACGTGCACGCGCTCCCTTGGCCGAGGTCAGGGCTCCACCGCGCCTCGGGCGACGCTCGGCAGGCGCTCGGCGTCGGCGTGAGCGGCGGCCGATTCGCACGGGTCGCGGCGAGTCGGCTCGCTCAGAACAGCGGCACGCAGAACTGGAAGATCAAGCACTTGATGCAGATTCCGTTGCAGCCCGGGCAGGTATAGCCGGGGCCGGGCGCGTTGGCGACGCACTTTCCGCTCGATGAGCAGCTGCCGGGAACGTCGACGCTCGAGCAGAGGTCAACGTCGATCTCGGCCTGGCAGAGCACGCCGGGCTTGCTGACGCAGCTGCCGCCCTGGCAGATGCCGGTCGGGCACTCGCCGGAGCTGGCCTTGCAGCCGACGTTATAGAGCGGCTTGTGCGTGCAGGCGCCGTTCTTGTTGCAGTCGTCCTCGGTGCACGGGTTGCCGTCGTTGCAGTCCTTGACCTTGGTGCCGGAGCAGGCGCCGCCGACGCAGGTGTCGTTGCTGGTGCAGGCGTTGCCGTCGTTGCAGACCTTGGCGTTGTCTTGCTGCTTGCAGAAGCCGCTCTGGCACACGCCGTCGGTGCACGGGTTGCCGTCGTCGGCGCACGGCGCGCCGCTGGCCTTCTGCGGGTGGGTGCAGGTCTTGTTGGCGCAGACGTCCTCGGTGCAGAGGTTGCCGTCTTCGGTGCAGGGCTGGGCGTTGGCGGTGAATTTGCAGCCCGTGCTGCCGGCGCCGTCGCACGCGTCGGTGGTGCATGGGTTGCCGTCGTCGCACGACTTGCCACCGGTGGCCTTGCATGCGCCGTTCTGGCAGATGTCGCCGGTGCTGCAGACGTTGCCGTCGTCGCACGATTTGCCAGTCTCAGCGGTCGTCACGCAGCCCTGCCCCTTCTTGCAGCTGTCGAAGCTGCAGGGGTTGCCGTCATCGCACTTGAGCGTGTTGGCGCCCTTGCAGAGCCCGAGGTTGCAGTAGTCGGTGGTGGTGCAGGGATCGCCGTCGTCGCAGCTGTTGTTGGTGTAATACGGGTGCTTGCAGGCGCCGACTTGGCAGATGTCCTTGGTGCAGGGGTTGTTGTCTTCCTCGCATGGTTTGCTGTCGGCGGCCGGGTGGCTGCACTTACCGCTCTGGCAGACGTCCTGCGTGCAAGGGTTGCCGTCCTCGATGCAGGGCAGCGCGTTGGCAGCCGGGTGCTTGCAGAGCCCGCCCTGACAGACATCGGTGGTACAGGGCTCGCCATCGTCGAGGCACACCTTGCCGTTGGCCGCCGGGGTGTGACTGCACTTGCCGAGGATGCACTGGTCGTTGGTGCAGGGATCGCCGTCCTCCAGGCACGTCTTCTCGGCGCCGAGCGGCTGGTGGGTGCAGCCGCCCTTGTCGCAGAGGTCGGCGGTGCACTCGTTGCCGTCCGAGGCGCAGGGCACGGTAAATCCAACCGGTGGATGGCTGCAGCCACCTTTGGCGCAGACATCGGCGGTACAGGGGTTGCCGTCGTCGAGGCAGGGGTCGCCGTCCTTGGTCGCCACGTGGGTGCACTTGCCGGTGTCGCAGACGTCTTGCGTACAGGGATCGCCATCGTCGAGGCAGGGGGTGCCCTTGTCGACGCTGACGTGGACGCACTTGCCGGCCTGGCAGACATCGAGCGTGCAGGCGTCGCCGTCGTCAGGGCAGGTGCCCTCAGTGGCCGGCAGGTGGCTACAGCCTGTGGCCGGGGCGCACTCGTCCTTGCTGCACGGGTCGCCGTCGTCGCAATTCATGGGCTTGCCGCCCTGGCACTTGCCCTCAGCGCAGGTGTCCTGTTCGGTGCAGACGTTGCCGTCCTCACACTTGGGTCCGTTGACCGGATCGTATTTGCAACCTCCTGAATTATTGCACAGATCTTTGGTGCAGGCGTTGCCGTCGTCGCAGGCCTCGACGTCGGAGTCGGTGCCGCCGTCGCAGTCGTCGTCGACGCCGTTGCACACCTCGGGCTTGGGGGTCGGCGCGTCGCACTTGGGCTTGCCGTCGACGCAGGCGACGAGCTTGCCGGTGCAGACGCCGTGCTCGTTCTCGACCTTGCACTTGGCTGAGATGTCGAAGTCGTCGGTGGCGCCGTTGCAGTCGTCATCGACGCCGTTGCACTCCTCAGCCGCTGGCACCGGGGCCTGGCACGCCGAGAGGCCAGCCGTCTCACAGACGCGGGTGCCGGCGCAAGCGCCGTAGAGGTTCTTGTTGGTGCACGGCGTCGAGAGAGCCTCAGCGATCGCCTTCGGGCTGCAGGGGCAGACGCCGTCGCTAGGGACGCACTGCTTGCTCGCCTTGCCCGTGGCGGCGTCCACGACGTCTTGGCAGTCGTAGCCGCCCGGGCATGCCAACTTGCCTGGTCCGCAAGCCGAGCCGCAGAAGCTGCCGTCGCTTCCGTAGGCAACGCACACGTTACCGACCTCGCCTTTGCCGTTGCAGGTCGCGGTGGTGGCGCACGGGTTGCAGATCTGGCCGTGACGCGGGACGCACAAGAAGGTGACGTCGCCGCCGGTCGCGCTCTCGATGCCGACGCACTGCAGGTCGTTCGGGCAGCTGTCGACGCAGGTCTGGGTACAGATCTTCCCGTCGGCCGTGGCGATGCAGAGGCCGCTGTCGCAGTCGGCGTTCTCGACGCAGGGCGCGCCAAAGCTGCCCGGCTCGCCGGTGCCGAGATCGGCCTTCCCAGCGTCGTCTCCGCCCGGCGAGGCGTCGTCACCGGGGCCGCCGCCGGTGTCTGTAGCGCCGGTGTCAACGCCGCCGGCCTCGCCCCCGCCCTGGATGTCGAAGAGCGCGCCGCCGGTCTCGGCGCCGCCGGCGCCCGATCCCGAGCCCGAGGCGACGTCTTCGCCAGAGCACGCCGCCAGCAGGCCGCAGAGGGCGCGAGCGACCCACGCGCCAGGCCGCCAGCAGGCGCCAGCGAGGTCTTGGCCGAGCGCGGGCATCCGCCGGCGCAGGCCGTCGTCGCCAAGGCCGCCAGCGGACGCAGGCCAAGCTGCCGCCTGCCGAGCGACCCGCGGAGTGGAGTGAGCGCTGGATCCTGCGGAGGATGACCGTCGCGAGATCGCCATGAATCGCCTCATGCGGACTGCTCGCCGCATTTACCACGTTAGCGGTTTCGGCCCAAGAGCGCGAATGTGCCTAGTGGACGCCGACGCGCCGACGGGGTGCAAACGCCGCAGCCACCACGGGCGAAGGACCACCGCCGCGACGCTACTGGCTGCCGCTCGACTCCACGGTGTCGCTCATCTTCTCGAGCGCTGCGTTGACGATGGTGATCTGGTCGCGGCGGACCTCGATGCGGCGGTGCCAACGGTCGTAGCCCTGCTTCTGGAACCGGATCACCCATTTGCGAGCCATCAGGCGGATCGGGTCGGTTTTGGAGCCGGTGCCCGTAATGCTGCCCTCCGCGTTGGCCTCCACGCCCCGTCGCTTGACCAGGTCGATGTCGTCGAGGAAGACTGTGACCTCGTCGTTGGGCTTCACGTTGAAGATCAGGAAGCCGTAGTACTCGATAGAGGTCGCAACCAGCGGGATCTTGTTCGAGTCGCCGGCGCGCACGTTGACCGCCTGGTCGATGGTCTTGAAGCCCTGACACTCGGCCCGGACGCGGCGCTGGCCGGTCAATGCGGTGATGGTGCCCTTGCCTTTGCCGAGGTAGGCGCCATCCAGATAGATCTCGCAGCTGTCTTGGTCGATGGTAACCTCGACCTCGCCGTGGCCGACCTTGTTGCCAAGCACCTCCATGCGCGTGCGGGCCTTGGTGACGCGCTCTTCGACCTGCAGCTTGTAGTCGCTGTTGCTCGGGCCGAGCGCCAGCAGTTCGCGCATCGCCAACGATATGAACCCAGCGTAGGCCCAGAACTCGGCCTCCGTGTCGTTGTTGGCCTCGGCGAACGCTGCGGTGTTGAACGGGTAGTCCATGTTGGTCGGATCGAGCATCCAAGCCTCGTACATGAGCTGCTGACCCTGGCGGTTCTGCCGACGTGAGGCGGCGGCGAGCGCGGCCTGGGCCTTGGCGAGGGCCTCTTGGCCCCGCGCCGCCTTGGCCTCGGCGCGCAGGCGGGCCTCTTTCTGGTCCGAGGTCTCGCGGGTCGCCTCGGCCTTGAGGCGCTCGATCTCCTTGCGCCGCTCCTCCTGCTCCTTCCTCTTGGCCTCAAGCTCAGACCGATCTGCCGTTGGCGGTGCTTGAGCGAAGGCCGGCGCGCGCAGCCCGCAGACAGCAGACAACGAGAGCGCGACCAGCGCGGCGTGGCCAAGCGCCCACGGGCGGAGGTTTGAGCGGCGTGGTCGCGACAGGTGCATCATGGGGGACTCCTAGGGGCCGGCGAGGCGACGCCGGGTATCTTGGCCGCAACCGTCGTCGACTTCAAGGTTTGCCGCAGGTGGTTCGTCGTGTCTGCTGCGGATGGTGGCGCGACCGGGACGACGCCGCGCTGAGCGGTAGTCGGTGCAGGCGGCGCACGGCAGTGGGCGAGCAGCGTACGCGAGGCGACGCGGTCGACGCCGGCGTGGGCGACGATCGTGACCCGCGCCAGGCCCGAATCGAGCACCACCACGTCGTCGACCGTCCAGTACACGAATCCTCGGGCGTCATGGTAGATGCGCTTCTTACCGTCGACGCTGATCGTGACATAACGATCGATGGGGCCGTCCGCTTCGAAGCGCGCAGCGGCGCGCAAGCGCAGCCGGCAGGGGGCTGTCAGCGGGGCGATTCGGGCGACGTCTGGGCTGCCATCGACGCGGTCGGCGTCCACCGCTTCGGCAGAGAGTGCGCTCTCGGTGGTGGCCTCGGCCAGCGGGGTGTCGATCTCGCCCTCGCTGGGCAGCAAGCGCAGCGCGGGGGGCCGATTCCAGCGCCGCGCCGCGACGTCAACGAGGCGACTCGCCTCAATCGGCAGGTCGACGGCGGCGGGCACCTGGCGCTTGCGGGTGGCATTTTGGGGTGGCGCCGGCTCCCAGGGCAGGTAGATGCGTGACTGTCGCGACCAGCCGGTTGAGCCATCGCCGACCTGCAGGCGCGCCTCGAGCAGCCCTGCCGGCTCGCCGTCACTCTGGCCGCCGGTCAGTTCGAGCAGCGCGACGGCGCGCTGGCCTGGGTCTAGGCGGCCGAGATCTGCCCGGCCCTGTCGCAAGATGAGGTGGGCTCCCGCCAGGCTGCGCAGCGTGACCTCAGTCGCCCGCGATGGCCCTGGCCCCTCATTGCGGACCTCGACATGCAGGAGCGCCGTCCTGCCCGGCCGCAGGACCATCGGCGGCGGAATCTCCCCACCGGCGGGGATGGCGTCGGGCGCCACCAGAGCGTAGCGGAACGCCAGCGTCGGGCGCGCCCGGCCGCGCATGGTCACGAGCGCCTCGGTCTCAGCGCCGAGCGGCGAGCCGTCGGAGAGGGCGACGACCTGCACCGGCGCGGCGAGGTCGAGGTGGCTGTGTGCCGTACGAAGGCGCAACGTCACCGTGCGAGACTGGCCAGCGCCAAGTCGCCCAACCACCGCCTCGGCGCCCTCGAAGGCGGGCGCGTCGCAGCGGCTGCGCAGGTGGACGCGGTAGAGGGCCCGCGGGCCGCGGTTGGTGACGGTGACCGAGAGCGGCAGCGTCTTGCCGGCGTCCATCACCAACGACTCTGCGGGGTTGGCGACCTGGAGTCGCACGCGGGGATCCGGGCTGCGGGGGCCGGCGCGCCAGTTGACGCCGACGCGCGCCAGGGCTCGGTGCAGATCCACGGCGTCGGCCTGCTGGGCCTCGGCGATGGCGACGCGCAGCTTGGGCAGCATCGCGAGCGCGCTCGGGGCGCCCGCGCGGCGCAGCAGCTCCGAGGCGCGTCGAGTGGGCTCCGCCTCATGAAAAAGAGCAGGGCTGGCCAGCTCTTCGGGCCGACGCTCGGAGGCGAGGGGCACCAGGACGCGCAGGCGGTGGCTGGCGCGCTGGCCGTGTGCCTCAGCCTCCGCGCGGCGGCGGCTGGCGTCGGCGTCGAAGAGTGAGACGCGATCGCGCAGCACAGAGACGAAGTCGATTGCGACGTCAGGCATGACGCCGCGCTCCTGAATGACGACGCCATCGCCGACGAGGTATTGCGCCACGGTGAGTTTCAGCGCGCCGTCGCCGATCTCGAAGGGAACCTGCACCGTGCCCTTGCCAAACGAGCGCTCGCCGATCAGCAGCGCCCGACCGCTGACCTGCAAGGCGCCGGCGACGATCTCCGAGGCGCTCGCCGATCGGCGGTCAATGAGCAGCGCCAGTGGCAGGTCGAGGGCGGTGCCGCCGGGCCGCACCGGCCGCGCGTCTTGGGTCTGGCTAGCGCCGACGGTCGAGACGACCACGCCGCTGTCTAAGAAGAGGCTGACCAGCGCGACGGCTTCGTCGAGCAGGCCGCCGGGGTTACCGCGGAGGTCTAGGAGCAGGCCGCGCCGGGGTTTGGGCAGCGTGTCGAGGAAGGCCGCCAGCTCCTTGGCGGTGCCACGCTGGAAGCCTTTGACCTTGGCGTAGGCGATGCCATTGTCGAGCACCCTGCCCTCGACGCTCGAGAGCTGTATCACGGCCCGCGCTAGGACGACCTCACGCGACTCGGGCCACTCGGTTCGCCGCACCCAAAGCCGCGCCTTGGTCCCGACCTCGCCGCGCAGCAGGTCCACCGCGTCGTCGACCGCCATATTGAGGGTGTCTTGGCCGTTGATGCGCAAGATCTGGTCCTGGTCCTTCATGCCGGCCAGCGCCGCCGGTGAGCCTTCGATGACACCGACGACCGTCAATACGCCCTCGACGACGAGGATGCGGATGCCGAGGCCACCGAATTGGCCGCCGGTGTGGGTCCGCATCTCGCGCCAGGCGTCGGGATCGAGCATCCGCGTGTAGGGATCGAGGGTCTGCAGGGCGCCGTTGACGGCCAGGTACTCGAGCTCGGCCGCTGGCACTTCAGGCGGGAGCCGCGGCGAGAGAAACCGGGTGGTCAGCAGCAGCGCGCGGTCGAGTCGAAAGAGATCAGTCATCTCCTGGAGATCGATCTTCAGGTGGTCGCCACCGAGGCGAATCTCCACGGCCTCGCGGCGCGACTCCACCAACATTGGCGGCACGGCGTGGCTCAACGCCGCCAGCGCTGCCTGCAGCATTTTGCGGGCGTCGACGCGGCTCGGGTCAACGTAGCGTTTGCGGGCCAGGGCCAAGGCCTGCGAGGCGATGCGTAGCTCGGTCAGCGCCTGCAGCGCTCGCTGGCGGTCACCGCGCTCTCGGGCGTGGTCATCGACCAAGAGGGCGGTAAGCTTTGCGTTTTCGTCGTTGGGCGCGACGAGCTCCGGCTGCGTGCCCGGCGGCGCGACGAACAGCTCGCGACCCGCGGCGAGGGCGACCACTGCCGCGGCGGTGGCAATGATGACGCGCCAGGGGCTCGGTCGCTGGCCCAGAACCCGGCGGAATTCGGCCGTCGCCGAGAGGGAGGCGCGGCGCCCCTCATCCACCACGAAACGCTCCGTCGAGGAGGTCACGCGGGAAGCCCTGTGGCGCCCGCCGGCCTTGGGTGGCGTAGTGGTATAGGGCGGTGTTGTAGACGGAATTCAGCAGCCCAGACAAGAAGATGGCGAGCCCGATCCAGACCCCGCCGACCACCAAGAGCGCGATCGCTAGCACGCCACTGATTTCGGCCGAGGCGACGCCGGCGAAGCAGAGCAGCGCGCCCGGCAACACCGCCAGAAACGTCAGCAGCCCCATGCCATAATGGCGCACCAAGCTCTCGCCCCAGGTGCGTTTGAGGATCTCCGTCGAGCGGCCTAGCGCGGCGAACGGTCCGACGCCTTCGTAGACCATGGCAGGCACCACGAACAACGTCACGACCGCCCAAGCCGCGCCGAGGAGGCCGTGGACGAGGTGGACCAGGATCCGGCCGCCGCCGCCGGCACGCCGCCCGGACGACTCCAGCAGCCGCAGCAGCAACCCGACGCTCGCCGAGATCAGCGCCCAGCCGGCGATCTGCGGCAGGCGCGACATCGCGAACGATACGCTGTCGCCGAAGGTGGCGTCGCCGCCCTGCAGACGCGTCCGGGTCGTATGGATGACGCAGACGTTGGCGAAGGTCGCAAAGAACGCAAAGCCAAAATAGGTCGCCAGTGACGCCAGCACCTGCAAGGTGCCGAAAGTACGGTCGGCGCCATCGAGCCAGTGCGCGAAGACCGTCGGCACCAGCATGATGAGGGCGTAGCCAATCGACATGATGCCGGAGAGGGCCGGAAAGGCGAGGAGCTCCGGGTCCTTGCGGACCACCTCCAGCGACGCCTTCGCGACCGACCAGCTGCGCTCAAAAACGTTCATAGGCCTCCTCCGCCGACGCCGATGGCCGGGTATAGCGCCCGACTCGGGCTCGCGCCGCGGACCCACCCGGCGACCACCGGCGGGCGACAGTATCGCTGCGGCTCAGCGGCCTTGTCCATGGTTGACCGCGTCAGCGCCGGCACAGACCAGCGACACGCGCCGAACCACGCCTGGACGACGGCGGCGAAACGGGGCGAGACCAGGTGGTGACTGGCGACGCCATGCGTCGAGCATGCCACGCCCTTGGCGCTGGAAATCTGACGTTTTATTGTCCGATTATTGGCAGAGGAGGATCACACGCAGATGTCGAAACTGTCCGATATCGAGCAGGCGCAGACGTGGGGTGAGGCCGCCTCGAGCTTAGGTCAGCCCGACCGCGGTGGCCACGTGTCGTCGCCGGCTTTCGAGATTGGAAGCTTAATATCATTTCGATTCCAGTTGCGCGAGCGCATCGGTGCTGGAGGTATGGGGGTCGTGTACCGCGCGTACGACCAGGAGTTGGAAGAGTCCGTCGCGCTCAAAGTGTTGCACTCAAGCTTCCACAGAGAGTCTTCCAGTCTGTCTGACTTGCGGCGCGAGGTCCGCTCAGCTCGACGCGTCGCCAGCCCACACGTCGCCCGCATGCATGAGTTGCATCGCGAGCCCTCGTTTGCCTACTTGGTGATGGAATTCATCGATGTGCTCTCCCTCGCGTCCTGGATGGAGTCTGGGCGCAAGACCTCGGTGGCGGCGCTGCGGATCGCCCTCGACGTTGGCCGCGGGTTGGCCGCGGCGCACGGCAGCGGCGTCGTCCACCGCGACGTGAAGCCG
>SXNM01000199.1 GCA_005777155.1 Pseudomonadota bacterium
AAGCGACAGCGGCGGCGGCGGCGACAGCGGCGGCGGCGACAGCGGCGTTGGCGACAGCGGCGTTGGCGACAGCGGCGTTGGCGACAGCGGCGGCGGCGACAGCGGCGGTGGCGCTGACGGCAGTGTTGGCGATAGCGGCGGCGGCATCCCCAGCGCCTGGACCGCCTGTGAGAGCAACAGCGATTGCGTCGCCGTCGAGCTGGCCTGCTGCGACCACTGCAACGGCGGCAAGCTCGGCGGCTTCCACAAGACGCACGCCGCGGCCGCGAAGCAGGCGCTGGGGCAGGCCCCGTGCGACGGCGTCGCTTGCACCGAGAAGGCCTGCGGTTCGGCGATCGCGCGGTGCGAAGCCGGGGCTTGCGCCGCTGGACCCGACCCCGCCTTCGGCGGTGGCTGCGCCGCTGGACCCGACCCCGCCTTCGGCGGTGGCTGCGCCGCGCTCACGGAGGCGCAGTGCGGCAAGACCCCAAGCTGTCAACCGATTTTCGCCTCCACGGCCGCCTCGGCCTGTAGCGGTGGCAAGCCGGTGGCGTTCTACCAAGGCTGCGGCAACGCCAACCAGGGCTGCGGCGACGCGTTGACCTGCGCCATCGACCCAAAAACAGACAAGAAGTGGGTATTCTCCTCGACCTGCGTCGCAGAAGGCTACAAGGTCGTCAGCTTCGAGAGCTGCTGCCCTTCGAGCGGCGGTACCTGCGGCCAAGGCGCGGCGGCGACGCTCGCCAAGTTCTGCCTGCAACCGCAGTCCGGCGTCGGTGGCCTGCAACCGGGCGCCGCCTTTGACGTCGTGATGTGGCCGCAGGGCTGCATGTCGAGCAGCTGCACGACTGTGCACTCGGCGAGCTGCAGCGCCGCCGTCGACGCCAGCGGCGCCCTCGTCATCGCTGGCGCCATCTGCCTGGAAGACACCGGCGGCGGCGGGCCTTGCACGGCCGACTGCGGCGGCGGCGGCTTCGCCAAGTGCGCGGCGCCGAAGCTCGAGAAAGGCACCTACGTCGCGAAGCTCGGCGGCCTTAGCCTCTCCTTCGCGGTGCCCTCGCCCCCTGAGGCCCAGCTGTGCGCCGGCGCCCAGTGGTAGTCGCAGCCTAGGTCCGCCACGCCGCGGCAGGATTCTAGCGGACGCCGAGCTGAACGCTGCCATCGGCGGCGATCAAGATCTCGCCGGCGAAGCCGCGCATGCAGTGGTCGCTCGCCATGCTCTGGCCGTAGGCGCCCGCCGGGGCGAGGGCGACCCACTCGCCCTCCTCGAGCTCCGGCATGGGTCGCTCGCGGGCAAAGACGTCGTTGGCTTCATTGATGTTGCCGGCGATGTTGGCCGGCCCCACCGGCTCGGCCAGAGGTCGCCGCAGCGGCACGATCGCCAGCGGGATGCCGTAGTGCGCTGCGAAGACGTTGATGTTGTGCCCGGCGTTGAGGCCGATCCAGCGCACGCCGCGGCGCAGCTCGACGGTCGTCACCTCGCAGAGCAGCACCCCGGCGCTGGCCGCGACGTAGGTGCCGGGCTCGCAGACGATCGTTCGGCCCGTCGGCGCGAGGTGTTGGCGCAGCAGGCCGGACCAGATGGCCGGGGTGAGCGGGTCATCATCGGCCCGATAGCGCCAGCCGAGGCCGCCGCCGACGTCGAGGACCCGCACCGACGGGATCGCGCGCGCCACCTCGGCCATCTGCGCGAAGGCGCTGCCGAGATCATCGGCGGCAGAGCGTGGCATCGCCCAGCCGGCGTGCACGTGCAGCTCATCGACCTCAAGCCCGAGACCCGCTGCGTAGCGCGCCACCTCCTCGGCTTCGTCAAAGGCGAAGCCGAACTTGCTGTCGCCATATGACAACTTCGGATCAGCGCGCCAGCCGACCTTGACCTTCGGATCGAGGCGCAGCCCTACCTTGCGCGCCTCGCCGCGCGCACCCCTGCGGTTGAGCTCCGCTGCCCAGCGCCGGAGCGCCGAGCGGGTGTCGAGGTTGACGTGGGGGCCGGCGTCGGCGACCCGCGCCAGGTCTCTCTCGCTGAGGTTGCCGGCCGTGAAGCTGATCTCCGACGGCGCGAAGCCGTGCGCCAGCGCCCGCTCGACCTCACGCGGCGAGCAGGTGTCGAGGCCAAGGTCGCCCTCGCGCCGCATCACCTCCAGCACGGGGCCGAAGCGGTTGCACTTCATGGCGAAGTAGATCTTGCTAGGGGCGCCTGTCGCCTGCAGCGCGGCCCGCAGCTCGCCGAGGCGCCGCCGCAGCGTCAGCTCGCTGTGGACGTAGAGCGGCGTGCCGTGCGCCTCGGCCAGTGGCGCCAACGCCACGCCATCGAGCGCCAAGCCAGCGGGCGACTCCGACAGGCCGTCGCTCATCCACCAGCGGTCTTGCGATTGGATTCCATGGCTTGCGGTCGAGTTCGCTGTCATCGGCGGCGTCTCCTGGGGGCGTGTCGGGCCCACCTGAGGCGCTTCGTGCGCGCAATCGCCGCCCCCGTCAAGCCGCGTCGGTAGACCTGCCCACCCGCCTTGGCGAGCGCTCGCTGGGCGCCGCCGCGCCAGCCGTCGCGCAGACGTCAACGCTGTCGGCGATGCTGGCGGCACAAGTTGGCGCCGGTAGGCATTGCTCTGGCGACCCGCTTGCCGCGATCATCGGCACGTGAGGGTGCGCCCGCCCTCCGGAGGCAGCCATGTCGCAGAGTCCCATGGAGCTCGGATCGCCGATGGAGCCGGAGATGGCCCAGCGGGCGCCTCGCGCCGCCCCGTCGACAGCGAGATGCCCAGCCGAGGCCGCGCCGCGTCCATCAAGCGGCGGGCGCGTCCTCTTCGCCGTGCTGACGTTGACCCTCGCGGCTGGCTGCTCGCGCCCGCCTACCAGCGCGCCCGCGGCTGGGCCCACCGCCACCGGCGCCAGCGCGGCTCCATCACCGCAAGTAGAGGCTGCCGCGAGCCCCGTGGCGGCGGTGGCGGCGA
>SXNM01000200.1 GCA_005777155.1 Pseudomonadota bacterium
GCCTCCTCCATCACCTGCTGGTTGCGCCGCTGCAGCGAGCAGTCCCGCACCCCGACGGCCGTCGCCTTGCCATCAGCGCCGCCGAGCAGCTGCACCTCGACGTGGCGCGCTGCTTGCACGCAGGCCTCCAAAAAGAGCCCGCCGGCGCCGAACACCCTGCGGACCTCGTCGCGCGCCGCCGCGATGGCGCCATCCAAGGCGTCCCAGCTGCTGACCTTGCGGAGGCCGCGCCCACCGCCGCCGGCAGAGGCCTTGACCATCAGCGGCAGGCCGATGCGCGCGGCGGCGGCGCGAATCTCCTCAGGCGTCGCGGCGTCGGGCACCTCCTGCCAGGGCGCCAGCGGCACGCCGGCTTGCTCGGCCAGGCGCTTGCTCTCGATCTTGTCGCCGAGGGCCCGCATCGCCGCCGCTGAGGGCCCGAGGAAGCGCACACCGGCGGCCTCGAGCAGGGCGACAAAGCGGGCGTCCTCGGAGCAAAAGCCCCAGCCCGGCCACACCGCGTCGCAGCCGGCGGCCTGCAGCGCGGCGAGCACCGCCTCGTGCCGCAGGTAGGCGCTGACCACGACGCCGTCGGCGCCCGGCTGCAGCGCCGGCCCGAGGCAGACCGCGGCGTCGGCGAGGCGGACGAAGGGCGCACCGACGTCAGGGTCGGTGTAGAAGGCGACGGCCTCGATGGTGGTCTCGCGCTCGCCATTGTAGTCGGCGAGGGCGCGCAAGAAGCGCACGGCGGGCTCACCGCGGTTGAGGACGCCGACGCGGCGCAGCGGCGCTGGGCGCGGCGGGGCGGGCTGAAAGGACGGCGTCGTCGCGCTCGCTGTCATCTGGGACTCCCTGCGCTCGGGTGGGAGCGCGACGCTAGCCGCGCTCGACGATGACAAACGCCACGGCGTTCGGGCCGTCGTGGCTGAGCGAGCAGTGAATGCGCGCCGGGCCATCCCGCTCGAAGGCGCTTCGCGTGGCGCCGTGCAGACGCAGGGCCGGGCGCCCCCAGTCGTCGCGCACGACCTCGATCTCCTGCAAGGCGACGTGGCCGAGGGCCGGCTCAAGGCCACGGCGACCGCCAGACCACGCCTTGATGAACGCTTCCTTGGCGGCGTAGCGGGCCGCTAAGTGGCTGACGCGGTCGCCGAACTGCGCGGCGTCGTCGCGCTCGGCTTCGGTGAACGCCGTCTCAACGAAGCGCGACGCCGGATCGGCCAGCTGCGCCGCGAAGGCCCCGAGCGCCACCAGATCGACGCCGACGCCGGCGATCACCGCGCCGCTCCGCCCAGGATGCCCGCCGCAGGGTCGTAGACGCCGCCGTCGCCGAGCCGCGCGATCGGCGCCAGCAGCATCGCCGCCTCTTCGGCCAGCTGCGCCGGGCTACCGTCGGCGGCGGCGAAGCGGCGGTCGCTGCGGCGGGCAAAGAGCGACTCCTCGCCCATCCAGATGCGCGCCTGGCGCTGGCGGGCGTGCCGCAGCTTGTCCCGCACCGACGCCTGCCACGCGGCGCGGCGCTCGGCGTCGAGCAGCACGACGTAGGCCGCTGGGTGCAGCAGCAGCGCGATGGCGCTGGCGTGCCCGAAGCCGAGGCTGGTCACCAGCGCCGCCCGCAGCGCGCCGCGTCCGGCAACCAGCGGCCGGTCGGTGAACGCGATGTGGTGGTGCGGCCTCAGCGCCGGGTCGACCGACTCGAGGTTGCGGTTGCCGGGGACGACGCCCGCCACCATCGCCTGACAGGCGCCGATGGCCTGAAACGCCGCGGCGCCGCCCTTGGCGTGGCCGGTCAGCGTCTTCTGCGACACGGTGAACAGCGGGTTGCCGACGCTGCGGCCAAGGGCGACCTGGATCTGCTGGTGGATCGCCGCCTCGTTGGGATCGTTGGCGGCGGTCGAGGTGTCGTGCTTGGAGATGAAGGCGATGTCGTCGGCGCAGAGGCCGTGCCGTGCCAGGGACCGTCCCAGGGGCGACTCCGCGCCGCCGCGGGCGCTGGCGATCGCGCCCAGACCCGGCGCCGGAATCGACTTGTGCACGCCATCGCCGAAGCTCCCGGCCCACGCCAAGACGCCGCAGACCGGCAGCCCGAGCTCGGCCGCGACGTCGCCGCGCGTGATGAGGAAGGTGCCGCCGCCCTGGCCCTCGACGAAGCCGCGCCGGCGGATATCGTTGGCGCGCGACATCTGGGCCGGGCTTAGCCCCATCGCCAGCATCTGGTCGGTGTCGGCGGTGGCGGCCATGTCCGCGAACCCGACCGTGCCCTCGCTGCCAACGTCGTCGTAGCCGCCAGCCACGATGAAGTCGGCCTTGTCGGCACGGATCTTGTCGAACGCCTCTTCGAGCGACACGGCGGCGGTGGCACAGGCGCCCACCGGATGGCTCATGGAGCCGTAGCTGCCGACGTAGGCCTGGACGACGTAGGCGGCGATGACGTTGATCAGCGTCTCCTGGACGATGTCGTTCTGCCGCTGCACGCCGAGCAAGTGGTCGGTGTAAAGCCGAGTCAGCGAGCGCATGCCGCCGATGCCGCTGCCCTGGGTGTTGGCGACGCGCGCCGGGTGGACGCGCGCCAGCAGCGCCTCGGGCGTCATGCCGGCCGACAAGAAGGCGTCGGCGGTGGCGCAGAGGTTGACCAGCGCGATGCGGTCCACGGTCTCGACCATGTCGCCTGGGACGCCGAAGCGCGCAAGGTCGAGGCCCGTCGGCAGCTGGCCGAGCACCCGCCGCGACAGCCGCGCCACGCGTGGGACCCGGATCTCGGCGCCGGCGGTGCGGGTGACGCGCCAGCCATCGCCGGCGGGGTCAGGGGCGAGGCGCGTGTGGGCCGGATCGGCGAGGAGAAAGCTCTCGGCCTCGGCCTGCGAGGCGACGGCGAAGGTGAAGTCGCGATCGAGCCAGGCGGTCGCCAGCACCGGCAGCCGATCTGAGTCAAAACCAGCCACCGCCGCCTCGGTAAACCGGATGCCTACCCGCCGGCGCACGGCGTCGTGGTAGCGCTCGCCGAGCTCAGCCTCGGCCACGGCGGCGCCGCTCTCGACGTCGACCCACGCCCCGCCGTCAACCTCGGCGGACCAGCGGACGAGGCCGCACATCCAGGCGAGCTCGAGCACCGCGGCGTCGGACAGCCGATCGCGCACCTCCAGCTCAAAACGCGTCCGCGAGGAGCCGCACGGCCCAAGCTCGGCCATGCCGACGATGACGACGGTGTCGGCGAGCGTCGCCGGGCGCCCGACGGCGGGCCGCTGGGTCCAACCGGCGGCGTCCTCAACCAGCGCGACGACCTCGTCTTTGCCAGCGGCGAAGGCCGGCAAGGGCTGGACGCGGCGTGGCTCTGCCTTGGCGGTCCCAAGCAGCTCGGCCTCGCGACGCTGCAGGGCGGTGCGGTCTCGGGCGGCGGCGCTGCGGGCGGCGATCTCGTCGCGGATCTCGGCGACCACGGCGCGCACGTCGCTGACGGTGGCGAAACGGCCGGTCAGGTCCGCCTCCAGCACGGCGCCTGCGGCCAGGGAGCGCAGCGGGTCCGTGGCGAGGCCCGCCAAGATCCAGCCCATCTCCGCGCTCGAGAAGGTGCGGACCGCGGTGGCGCGCTCAAGCGGTGCGGCGATGGCGTCGTTGGCGTCCATCAGGCCGGTGCCACGAACCCAGCCGATGCGGGCCGCGCACAGCGAGGTCGCGGCGCCCCAGGCCTCGCGCTCGCTCGTCCACTTGGCCAGCAGCGCCTCCAGGCCGGCCTTGGCCTCGGCGTAGGCCCCGTCGCCGCCGAAGCTGCCGTGGTTTGGCGACAGCGGCAGCAGCACGTGACACGGTCGGGCGGGGCGGCCCTGGTCGCGGTAGCGCGCGGCGATGCCGGCGACCAGACGCTCGACGCCAAAAAGCATCGCCCGCAGCCCCAGCTCGGCGCGCGGCCCGAGGGTGTCGACGGTCGCGGCGTCGCCAATCGCAGCAAAGGGCACGACGATCTCAGGCGCGAAGGGCCGCTTGAGCACCCGCACCCCCGCGCCGGCGGCCTCGCTGACCTCGGCGAAGAGCCAGGCGACCAAGGCGTCGACGTCGGCCACCGACGCCTGATTGAATGGCACCACGTGCAGCTCAGCGCCCAGCGACGCCTCGCGCTGGTAGAGGCGCCGGTACCAGCCGAGCCGCTCCTCGTGGTAGGTGCTCGTCGTCAGGACCACGCGCGCCCCGCCGCGCAGCAGGTGGCGCACCACCTCGACGGCGATGGAGCCGGGGCTGGCGCCGGTGACGACCGCCGTCCGGCCGACGAAGGAGAGAGGCGCCGAGCAGCCCTCGCGCAGCACGCCGCGCAGGGCCGCGGAGCCCGCGCCGCGCTCACCGATCTGCAGGCACGGCGCGGCGCCGCCGAAGAGCGCCTCCACCAGCTCCGGCAAGGCAGCAGCGGCGGCCTCAACGCTCTGGTCGGGCGCCACCGGCACCTCGCGCGCCTCGATCTGGCCATCGGAGGCGATCTCCAGCGCGGGGCGCGTCGGCCAGAGCGGCGGCTCGAAGGCGACGGCGCCGGCGACCAGCGCCTCCAGGCAGCCGGCGACATCGTCGCGGCCGACCACGCGGGCCCGCTCGGCGTAGTAGCGCGCGGTCGATAGCAACCGCGGCTCGACCGCCGCGCCCGCCGGGCCAAAAAAGCGGGAGAGGCGCGACAACGCCACCCGCTCGGCGCCGCCGACGGCCACGCTCCGCAGGGCGGAGAGCGCCCACTCCGCGACGTCGCGCTGCGCAAACGCCCACTGCGAGCTGAAGGCGACGTGGCGCTGCGACGAGAATTGCGGCGCCACCCACGCCGCCCACTGCGCCCCGTGCTCGGCGTCGAGGGTGGCGAGGCGGGCGCGGTCCGCCGCC
>SXNM01000201.1 GCA_005777155.1 Pseudomonadota bacterium
CCGCCGCAGCCGCCGCAGCCGCCGTCGAGCCGCCAGGGGAGGCGGTCGTCCCGCCGAGCCCCGCCGAGCCAGCCGCTCCTGCGCTCCCCGGCGCGCTGCCCGTCGGGCCCGGATTCGCCGCGCTGCCGCCGGTCTCGTTGTGGGACGGCAACAGCGCCCCCTGGGCCGAGCCTGGCGTCCGCGTGCGCTGCAACGCTTATGGCGACCTCGAGCTGACCAAGGGCGGCGCCGAGCGGGTGGTCGTCTGCGGCCCGTTCTACAACGACGGCGGCCACCTCGTCCGCTACGCCGCCTGCGCCGAGAAGCCGGCCCATTGCGCCATGTTGCAGCCGAGCCTGCGCGGCGCCCAGCCGGTAGTCTGCACGCCGCGCAGCGCCCGCCCGCTGGTGCGGATTCAGCGGCGCCCCGGCGATCCGGACCGCTACAGCACCGACATCGAGCTCCGACGCTTGTTCGCGCGCAGCAAGCGCGGCGCCGAGCCCACCTGCACCGAGCCAGCGCGCTACTGGAGCAAGATGGAGCGGCGCTGGCTGGACGCCGGGCCGCCGCCTGGCCAGGCACCCGCGGTCACCGGACGCGACGTCGATCGCGGCGACTGAGGGGGGACCGCGGCAGCCAGCGACCGGTCGGCTGACCTCGACGCCGCTGACCTCGACGCCGCTGACCTCGGCTCCGCTCTTCAAGCGCTACGACGCCCTCGCCCTCGCCCGCGTCGGTGGCAGCCGAGGGCGTGCGTCCTCGACGACGCCGCGGGCAATGGCGCCCTCGACCTGCTTGCAGTCCCTGTGCCCTCGGGGCGGTGACCCCACGCCCACGGAGACGAGCCTGCCGCGCCGAGAGGCCTTGACGTCAACGTTCCAGCGGTGCAAAAGCCTCGCCGCCAGCCCCCGCCGCGCGCGGACTATGCGCTGGGCAGTTCGATTTCTTGCCGCGCCCGCACCCTCGGCTACGGTCGAATACGGAGGCGCGGCCCGTCCGCGTCAGATGCGAGACAGCGCCCCCGTCGCACGCGACAGGGCGCTGGCCGCGAGGCCGCAGCGGGAGGGTGCCATGGGGACGATGATGCTGATTGGGACCGTGGTGGCAGGCGTCGTGGTGGCCGTTGTGGCGGCCAAGCTCTCGGTGTCGTGGGTCGTCGACCGCATCCCGGCCCGCCAGCGCTAAGCCCTACGGGCCGGCCTGCGCCTCGGGCTGCGGCTGGCACTCGCCGGGTTCGGCGTCCTCGTGCACCACTTGACCGATGCGGCGCCAGTTCGGATTCCAGAAATCGCGTTCGTATGCGTACCAGATGAAGCCGGCCTTGCCCTTGACCACCTCTGTGGGCACGAGGCCGAAGAAGCGCCCATCCTTGCTGTTGTCGCGGTTGTCGCCCATCACCAACAGGTGGCCGTCGGGGACGATGAAGTCCGGCCAGGACTCGTTTTCGGGCGGCACGTAGCGGCGCGCGTTCGGCCCAAAGCGCAGCCCGTCGAAGCCTGATGGCGGCCAGTTGGCGTCGTTGACGGCGCCGACGAAGCCGCGGCCGGCGGCGTCGCTGAACCGGTACTGCGCGGTCCAGGCTTGGCCGTCGACGCACTCGCGCACCTGGCGGCAGGCGTAGCCCTCGAGCTCAGCGACCTTGGCCAGCGCCTCCGCTGGGCTGGCGAACGTGGCGAGCACTGGGCCGTCGCCGTCGCCGCTGTGCAGGCAGGTGCGCTGCGGATCGTCGGCGCAGGCGCGCACGTTCTCCACCGCCTCGCCACAGTCCCCCTCGCCTAGCACCCGCTGTCCGATCGGTGAGCCCTGGATCTCCAGGCGGTTATCGCGCAGGCGCACCCGATCGCCCGCCACCGCCACGACGCGCTTGATGAGGTCCTTGCCCGCCGAGTCGGCGTCGTCGTCGTAGGGATATTCGAAGACGACGATCTCGCCGCGTGTCGGCGTGCGGAAGCCGAAGAGGCGGACGCGGGTGAACGGGATCTTGAGTCCGTACAAGAACTTGTTGACGAAGAGGTGGTCGTGGACGTGCAAGGTCGGGATCATCGACCCGGTCGGGATCTTGAAGGCCTCAAAGACGAAGGCGCGGATCAGCAGCGCTAGCAGGACGGCGCCGCCGACCGCCTCGATGTACTCGCGGGTCGGAGACTTGCGGTAGCGGGCGAATGACGCCGAGAGGCCGCGGTCGAGGGCGTCGACAGCCTCCTCGACGGCGGCGAGATCGCGATCGGCGGCGAGCGGCGCGCTGACGCGCTCGAGGGCGGCGCGCTGACGCTCGACGGCGGCGACGAGCGCAGGATCGACCTTGGCGCCGTGCTTGCGGAGCAGACGCTTCGACTCGCGCAGCAGCCAGCTGGAGAATTCTTCAAGCTCGGCGACACGGCGCTTGCGGATGCGGGCGCTCTCAGCGGCAGACGGCGCGGCCATGGGCTCCTCTCGCCGTCGACTGGCGGCACCGGCGACTTATCGCAGCGGCTAGGCGAGCGGTCAACGCGTCGACCGGCGCGGCCATCCCCACCTGCCAGCGCCGGTCGCGGGCCGGCGCTGTGTTCGGCGATGACAACCGGCGGAGCGCCCGGCGGGCAGGGCGGTCCATTCCCTGCGGCGCGGCGCGGCCATCCCCGGTGGCGCGGTGCGCGGTCGCTCCGTGCGCGCCGTCGATCGGCCGCCGGACCTTGACACTGTCGCGCCCGGCGGCAAGCCTCCGGGGCTGCTGCAGGCGAGCCCGCGGCGGGGGAGGCCGGCGATGGCCGAGGTCGTGCGCGTCAGGCTGGGGGACGAGACGTTCGCCCTGCGGACTGAGAAGGATCCTGTGCTGCTGCTGGAGGCGGCGGCGCTCGCAGACGCCCGCATGGCGGAGCTCCGCGCCAGCGTCCCCAACCGGCAGACCGCCGCGCAGCTCGCCGCGCTGGCGTTGGCCGACGAGCTGCTCGCCACCCGCCGCTCCCTCAGCGGACTGCGAGATAGCCTTGGCCGTGGGCTCGACGCCGCGTTGGCGCAGCTCGACGACCTCGACGCCGCCTTGTTGGCGCTGACCGAGCCGACGCAGGGTCTGAGCGGCATCGCAGTCGCTGCGGCCGACGCTGCCTCCCTCACCGACGCCAGGGCGCTCGGCGACGCCGGGGCCCTTGGAGACGCAGAGATGCGAAGCGACGCCGGGATCTGGCGCGCCGACGGGCGCCAGGGCGACGCTGGGCACCAGGGCGAGTCTGGGCACCAGGGCGCCCGGCCGCCTTCGAGCGAGGCCGCCGCGTCGTCAGCGTTGAATTCTTCGGGCCGCACGCCTGGAGGCACCCTGTGAGTCGCGTCGCCGTCGCCCACCCCGCCCTTCGGGGCCTGCCTGCCGTCGCGGTCGCCACCAGCGCCGACCCTGGCAAGGCCGC
>SXNM01000021.1 GCA_005777155.1 Pseudomonadota bacterium
GCGTCAAAGATGAGCGCGCGCAGCTTCTTGGTGGTCGGCGGCGGCGGGCCGGGGAGCTTCTCGCACACGGCATCCAGGAGTTCCCGGATGCCTTTCCGCTGCCAGACGAGGCCGCCCGCCGCGTCGTGGTGCACGGCCCACCCCACGGCGCCGCCCGCCCGGTAGCCCACCGCCAGCGTACCGGTCGCGGCGCGCGCGACGGCCAATAGCGCGTCCTCGCCCTTGCCGCCGGCGACGAAGCTCCAGGACCCATTGCCGGCGCCGTCGAGGCCGACGACGTGGCCCTGGACGGCGTCGCCAGTCACGCCGCCCGCCACCGACCGCACGCCGACCGCCACCGACTCGCCGTTGGCGGCAGCCGTGACGTCGTAGAGGCGGTCTGGGCCCTCGCTGCTCGGGATCTCCTTCTGCAGCAGCACGCCGCCAGCGGCGTCCAACCGCATCCACAGCGCGTCGACCGTCCCTGTTCCGCTCTTGCGCTCGCCGACCGCGATCGCCCCGCCGTCGTCGAGCGGCGAAAGGGCATGCGCCTCCTCGTCGCCGGCGCCACCGATCTCCTGCAGCGATGCCAGCTTGCCGTCGAGCCCGAGGCGCAGCCAGAGCAAGTCGGTGCCGCCGTACTTGCCAGGCGAGCTGCGGCCGACCGCGACCAGCCCGCCGGCCGGGACCGCCACAACGGCGGCGAGCGCTCGCTGCGTCCCGGCGGAGTCCAGCGCGACGCTGTAGAGGCCTCCAGCGCCGCCTTGGCAGGGCGGCGGAGGCGGCGAGACGTCGGCGGCGTCGGCGGTGTCGGCGGTGTCGGCGGTGTCGGCAGCATCGGCGGTTTCGGCGGTTTCGGCGGTGTCGGCGGTGTCGGCGGCATCGGCGACCTCGGTCGTATCCTCCGTGTCCGCCGTGTCGGCCGCGTCCGCTGGGTCTGCTGTGTCCGCCGCATCATCGGTCGCGGAGGAGTCGCCAAGTCCATCGGCCGCGCTGACCTCGTCGGCGTCTTCAGCGTCCGCGGGCCCGATGTCGCCCTCGGTGCCGTCGGCGTCCGCCCCGCTGGCGTCGGACGTGGCGAACGCCGAGGAGTCGAGGAAGTCGCGGTCGCAGGCTGCTGCGAGCAGGGCCAAGGCCAGGGCCAGGGTCCGAAGGGGGCGCGAGGTCGGCCTCATCGCGCCGCCTCCGCCGCGGCGCCGAAGCGTAGGGCCAACAGCGCACCGCCGCCGGTCGGCACCAGCGTAGCCTGCACGCCGGCGTTGTCGCGGAGCCACAGCCAGGCGCCGCCTGCGGCCAGCAGCAGCCCGAGGCCGCCGACCGCTACCGCGCGGTCGCGGGCGTCGTAGATCTCGGCCTGGCGGGCGCGGTAGTCCTGGTAGGTGAGGCCGGCGATGACGCCGTCGGCGTTGCGCTGTGCCGTCGCGTCGTCGAGCTCGCCTTGATCGCCACGGGCCCCGAGGCCGGTCCAGGCGCCGTAGCCGATGGCCAGCGCCGCTGCGCCGCAGAGGCCATAGGCCAAAGGTCGCTGCCAGCCGCTGGTTGGCGCCGGCTGCCGGACGTCGAGCCCTGGCGCCGGTGTCACAGCAGCGCCGCCGGTCGCTGACGGCGTTTGGCTTGGCGGCCGGCCCGGCGACGCGGGAGCTGGCTGACTTGGCGTCGCGGGCGGGGTTGCGGACCCGGCCTCGCCGCCGTCTGGCGCGCCACCCGCAGCGCCGCCCTCCGTTGGGCTGCCTCCAAGCGGGCGGGCCGCCTATTCGCTCTCGAGGCGGGCCCTCGTCTCTTGCACTTCCGTCACGTGGACCTGCGCCCGCTTGCGCGACTCGTCGCTGATCGCGTCGAGGGCGAGGAAGGCGCGAAAGTCGCGCTCAGCGTCATCCAGCTCGAAGGCGCGCTGCTCGGCGCGTGCGGCGTTGAACAGGGACTCCGGCACTGGGTCCAGCCCGTAGGCCTGGTGGAAGAGGCGCGCCGCCTGTGCGTAGTCGCGGTTGCCGTAGTGAAAGCGCGCCAAGTCCATCGCGGCCTTGCCCGCCGTTGGGTTGGCCACCGCCGCCCGTTCGCTTGGCGGCGCAGCGCGCGCCCATTGCGGCATCTGCGCCGCGACGGCGGCGACGCTCAGCATCCAGGCTAGGGCAATCCTTGACATTCATCTCCGTTCGGCGCCCGGCTCCCGCCACCGCATCCAGAGGGTCCTCGACCGTCGGCGGCGGTCGGCACCCTGACTTGGCCAGTGTCGAATACCCTCGCGCCGGCTGCAACCATGTCACGGCGCAGCAAGGCGATTGGTCCTCGCCTTGCTGCGCCGGCGCTCGCGTTGCCGTGTGGCCCTTCCTTGGACTACACCACGCTGGCGTGCGGGCAGCGCGGTTTGCGGCTGCGAACGGCAGAAGAGGCCGCGGCGAGGCAAGGATGAGCGCAGACGTCGAGTCCCCCTGCACCCACTGCGGCGCTTGCTGCGCCCACTTCCGCGTCAGCTTCTACTGGGCCGAGGGCGACGACCACCCCGACGGCACGGTGCCAATGGCGCTCACCGAGCGGGTCAGCCCCTTCCTGGTGGCGATGCGGGGCACGCTCGTCGAGCCGCCGCGCTGCGTCGCGCTGCAGGGCGAGGTCGGCGGCCGCGTCGGCTGCGCCATCTACGCCCAGCGCTCGAGCAGCTGCCGCGAGCTGGTGCCCGGCGACGACAAGTGCGTTCGGGCGCGCCAGCGCCACGGCCTGCCGTCGCTCCTGGCCGAGCAGACCGGCCGGCTCTCGCCAGCGCACGACGCGCGAAGCCGCGCCGACGCCGACAGCAGGCCGTGATCCGGAGGCCCAACGGTGCGACTAGCTGTGGCGGCGGTGAGGCGTTGACGGCGGGCCCGGCCAAGGTGCGCGCTGCTTTTTCCAGCCACCGCTCGACGCTGCGCGGCTGTTGCAGAGGTGTCACCAGACCGCCGCACGACCGCCTCACAATTGCCGCGCAACGCGTCCATGCTGCGCCACCAAGAGCTGGCCCTATGCCGGCCGGGGATACGATGCGAATCTCGATTCTGTTGACCATGACCAGCCTAGCGCTTGGCACGACCGCCTACGCGCAGGACCCAGTTGCGCTCGCCGGAGCCGCGACCCCCACGCAGACCACGCTAGCTGCCCCAGTCGCGAAGCGTCCGTGGTACGAATCGCTCTCGATTCGCGGCTACTCGCAGGTGCGCTACAACAACATCGCGATCACCAACGAGAAGCTCGTCAACGCCCAGGGCGACAAGACCATCGGCGGCAAGAACGGCTTCTCGATCCGCCGCGCGCGCGTGATCTTATCGGGCGACGTGCATGAGCAGCTGAGCGTCTACTTGCAACCCGACTTCGCCTCGTCCATCGGCGAACAGCTCAGCGTCGCTATCTTGCGGGATTGGTACGCCGATGTGTTCCTGACGGCCGACAAGACCCTGCGGGTGCGCGTCGGCCAGAGCAAAGTGCCCTTCGGCTTTGAGAACATGCAGTCCAGCTCGAACCGCCTGGCGCTCGACCGGGCAGACAGTGTGAACAGCGCCGTCAAAGACGAGCGCGACATGGGCGCCTTTGTCTACTTCGCGCCGAGCGAGGCCCGCAAGCGCTTCAAGCACCTGGTCAGCAGCGGCCTCAAGGGCTCAGGCGACTACGGCGCGCTGGCGCTTGGTGTCTTCAACGGTCAGACCGCCAACGCCTTGGAGAGGAACCGCACGCCGCATGTGGTGGCGCGGGCGACGTGGCCGTTCAAGTTCGGCGACCAGTTCGTGGAGTGCGCCGTGGGCGGCTACTTCGGCGAATTCAGCGCCAAGCGCGACAAGAACGGCAAAGGCCCATACTCCGTCACCGATGCCCGCGCACACGCCACGCTGGTCGTCTATCCGCAGCCTCTGGGCTTTCAGGCTGAGTACGTCGTGGGCGTCGGACCAGAGTTGCGCGACGGCGTCATCGGCTCACACCCGTTGCACGGCGGCTACGCGCAGGTCATGTACAAGGCGGGCAACGTCATCCCCTTCGTCAAGGCCCAGCTGTATGACGGCGCCCGCAAGCACGAGACCAACGCGCCGCCCTATGAGGCACAAGAACTCGAAATCGGCGTCGAATGGCAGGTGCACGCGGCGCTGGAGCTGGTGGGCCAGTACACGATCTCGCAGCGGTCGAGCCCGATCAAGCCGTATGCGACGGAGTCCGGGCAGTTCGGTCGCGTGCAGTTGCAGTTCAACTACTAAGCGCGTCCAGCGATGCCTCGGCACAGCTCCGCAGGGGCGCCGCGCTCTACCTTCGGGACGGCGAGGGCAAGGTCCAGGCCGTGTCCGATGAATTCCGTCTCTATATCATGGGCATCCCGGCGCTGACCGTCGCTCCATCGCCCTCGCCCGCCACAAGATGGCTCTCCTGTCGGGAGCCCGGCAGGTCGGCGAAATGGAGCGCGGCGGTCGCCAATCACCAGTACCCAGAGCGATTTCGGCTGCGACAATCCGCAGTTCAGCACCGCGTGCGGATCAACTCACGGGCCCGCTCGTGCGCCGCCGGCGAGGCGAATCCCTTGGCCGTCGAGTGCGCCCAGCACTTGTCGATGCGCGGCGCCGCCTCCACCGTCTCGCACGAGGTGTCGCCATGGTCGACGTCGACGGCGCCGCTGCGTTTGGCCGCCGCGGTCGCCAGCGCGCGCAGCGCCTCGTTGCGGCAGCCGATGGCAATGACTGCGCCGTTCATCGGCACCCGCTCGATGTTCGGCGCCGTGTGGATCGTCTGCTCGATGGTGGCAAGGCGAGCCAGGAACCAAGCGTCCGCCGTCGCGACGTCGCACAGGGCCATCGACCCGACCAGCTTCCAGCCCAAGGCGCGCACCGGGCCCGGCGGGTCGGCGAGCCAGATGCGCGCGAGCTCATGGGCGTCCGGCCTCTCCACCGCGACGTAGGCGACATAATTCGTGACCGGCTGCACCCGGTCGTCGCGGGCCCAAGAGTCGAGCTCGGCCAAGGTCAGCCGCGCGGGGTCGACGATCTTGACCGCCAGGTGGCGCGCGTCGCAGTTGTGGGTCGCCCACAGCGCACAGGCCAGCTCGTGGTCGACGCCGATTCGCTTCACCATCTGCTTGAGGGTGGCAAAGCTGACGCCGAACAGCGGATCGCGCGGCCCCGTGGCGCCGGTAGGTCTTGCGGGTCTGTTCGCTGCCGGCTGCCTCCAGCTCGGCCATCGCCTGCGCCAAGGACAGACGGGCGGCAGGCGCTTTGGATACCCTTGGTTTTGGGGTTGATGTGGCTGTAATCGTCATGGCTCCGGCCTCCAATCCGGCGTCGGGAGAATAGGCTGAGCGCGGCGCTACGAGAAGTCGAGCACGCTGCTGACGACCAACCAAATGGTGACACAGTGGGGCCAGGTCTTCGGCGACGAGATGACCGCGGCAGCGATCCTGGACCGTCTGCTGCACATGAGCCACACGTTGGTAATTCAGAGGGATAGCTGCCGGCTGAGGCAGAAACGCAGGGCCGGGATTTTGGGCGGAAGAGGAGATTAGGTGCGCTGCCGCGCCAGCGTCGGAAACCTCATGTTTCTCCCACCTACGCGGCAGCGAGGGCCGAAGGCGCCGCGTAGGCGTCGCGCGGCCCCGCATGCTCGCACTCGCTGCGCTCATGCATCGCGCGGGGTGGGTCAATTTTACTGGCAAAGGGTGGGTCAATTTCTGGTGGCGTTTGACAGTTGTTCGCACGGCTGGGAGCCGCGTGCGCCGCTGGCCCCTAATTGTGGCGCGGAGTGGACCTAGTCGTGTGGCGCTTGACACATAGTAAAATTTTCCAATGCCCAAGCAACCACATGGTCGTTCTCGACTCGACCGGCCGCCACCAATCGACCAGTCGCTGTCTGACCCTGGTCCAAGTACAAGAAGTAGTCCTCCCGAGGCACCTGATATGTTCTCACCTGTAGGCGCTCGGGCGAACATGCATGCGCGGCGATGTCAGAATCAGCCCCAAGATCAAGTCTGCTCTGCGAGTCAGATAGTTGAAGTGGCGCGCCGCGTGCGTCGATCTCGACACTTGGCTGACAGGGTGCTCCTGTTCCTTCTGTTGGAGGACTGGCACAACAGAGTAGAATCAGGCTAGCAACGATAGATGAAACCGACCTCAACATGGGAGGTACCCGGCCTTGGCTGTACGGAGGCGCTCGGCCCGGGCGGCGTCGACGACGATGGGCGGACTCGCCGGCGGCAGCGTCTGCCGGACGTCGGCCGCGACCTCCTCCCCACCCACGGTGGTCCGCTCGTATCGTCCGGTGGTTCGTTTGGGCATGTCGGCTCCGCTAGGAACGCGCGCTTGACCAGGGGCGCCGGCTGGGAAAGCGGGCGTGACTACCTCGCAACGAATTCTTTCGTAGCGGCGCCGCAAGTCAGGCCAGCGTTACTAGCGATGCCGAGGCCGGTCGCAGAAGCCGCGCCGCCGGCAGGACGCCGCGCTGGTGAGTTGCTTTACAGGTGTGAAGTCGATGGCTTGCGCGCTTGACCGGCCGCAGCAAGGCACACGGTTTTTGAACCACTCCACCCGGGCGATCAGCCGGTCGCCCGGCGTCGCCTGACGCAATCTCGGCCTTCACCTGTCCAGCGTCCTGCAGCACCAAGCGATCGGTCGCGGCGAGGCAGCGGCCCAGGCGCCTGTTGTCCCAGTCCTGTATGGTCATCGGGAGCTTGCGCAGCGCCATGCCCTCGGCGACGTCGATGCCCCGGCACACCCGTCGAGCCACCACGCTGCGTCGCGCCGCAAGTCGAGGTCGGAGGCAGCGCCGACGGCGATAATTGCGCCCAGCGATCGAGCAGCCGCTGCGACCTAATGGCCGCCGCCGACGCCTTCGTCCGGGCGCGTCTGCGCCACCATCTGCCGCCGCCCAAGGCCGAGCAGACCGCGATGCGCCCGGTCGAGCACGAAGCGCCAAGCTGCGCCGAAGCCCCCTCCAACCGCCGCCGAATCCCCCGCCAACCGCCGACCTTGATCCCAAGGCCAGGGGGCGGCACGATCAGCGGTGGAGGTGGCCGTGGCGACAGCGTGGACTAGGTGCGGCGCGGGTCCTCACTGGCTGACGGCGGCGCTCGCGCTCGTGCTCGGCTGCAGCGACCCCGAAGGCGCTGACCCCGGCGCCACCCCCGACGCCGGCGGTGTCGCAGCCGACGTCGCGCTCGACAGCGTCGCAATCGACGCCGAGCCCGATGAGCAGGCCAGCGAGGTCGCCGCCGACGCCGAGCCCATCGCCGACGCCGAGCCCGACGCCGACCCGGCGCTCGACGCCGACGCCGACGCGACCGACCCAGACAGCGACGCCGCTGACGACGCGACCGAGGGCGGCCCGGGCGACGCCGACACCGACGCCGACACCGACAGCGCCGACGACAGCGCCGACGACAGCGCCGACGACAGCGCCGACGACAGCGCCGATGGCCTCGACGGCGGGCTAGACGCCGTCGACGCCGCTGCCGAAGTGGCGAACGACGCGACGACCGATGCCGGCGACGGCGGGGACCAAGACGCCAGCGGCGACGCCGACAACGCGCAGCTGCCCGTGAACCCGACCCTCACCGAACTGGAGGGCCCCTACCAGCCGGTCGATCCGGACACGCTGCCGCCGGCGCCCTTCGCCGACATCACCAAGGAGCTCGGCCTTGACCCCACTGCGACGATGGGCGCCTGCGTCGCCGCCGGCGACCTCGACAACGACGGCGACGACGACTTCCTGTTGGTCGACCTCGCCACCAACAAAGCCGCCATCCACTCGGTGCTGCTCGACAAGGGCAAGCCCATGCACGTGCTGACGATCTTCGACACGACGCTGCTCGTGCCGTCGACCGGCTGTTCTGTCGCCGACATGAACGCCGACGGCAAGCTGGACCTGCTGGTCGGCGGACACTCCGGCGCTGCGCTCTACCTGGGCGATGGCAAGGGCAAGTTCAAGGACATGTCCGATGAGTTCCTGCCCTACATCATGGACTTCGCGACGCTGACCCTCGCCCCAGTCGACATCGACGGCGATCTCGACCTCGACGTCTTTGTCGGCGCCGGCGTGACCCCGGTGACGCCCGGCGGCGGCGGTCCAGCGTGCGGCACCATCAGCTGCGGCTTCACGCTCGACGACTTCATCTGCAACTTCAAGTTTCCATTCCCGGAATCGCCGGCAGAGCTGCAGGACCGGATGCTGATCCGCGGCGCCAAGCTGCCGCTCGTCGACGCCACCGCGGCGTGGAAGGTGCCGTCGGGTGGCATCTGGTCCAACGCCTTCCCCATCGACCTCGACATGGACGGCAAGATGGACATGCTCGTCGGCGACGATTTCGGTGCCCACCGCTACTTGCGGAACAAGGGCGGGGTGTTCGAGGCCTTCGCCGCCGAGATCGGCTTCCACACCTACGGTCACGCCATGGGCTGGGGCGTCGGCGACTTCAACGCCGATGGCAAGCCCGATCTCGTGATGGCCGACGCCGGGCCGACGCCGGTCTTCGTGCAGGTGCCGGGACAGGACGGCAAGCCGCTCGGATTTGTCGACAAGGGCGGCGCTTTCGGCGTCTGGGGACCGAGCTGGACCGCCAGCAGCTGGGCGCCGCTGATCGCCGACTTTGACCACGACGGCAAGGACGACGTCATGCTCGGCATCTCGATCTCGGCGCCTTTGGGCCTCTTCCCCTTCATCGCCGCTGGCTGCATGCCCGGCGGCGGCGGCGTGCTCTATCAAGGCCACCCGAACCAGGACCTCATCTTCCTGTCCGGCCAGGGCAACCCTTTTGGCGTCTACCAGTTCCCGAGCGGGCCCTTCTCGCACTTCGCGATGGTGACCCACGCCGCGCTTGACCTCGACGGCGACGGCGACCTCGACCTCGTGCAGTCCCGACCCAACGTCAACCAGACCGGGATGGTGCGAGTGCTGCGCAACGACATCGGCGTCAAGGACGGCAAGGACACCAAGGGCGGCGCCTTCCAGGTCGTGCTGACCGGCAAGGGCGGCAACCTCGACGCCATCGGTGCCCGCGTCACGGCGCAGATCTCGGGCGTGCTCCGCACCCGCTGGCTGACCGGCACCGGCGGCACCGGCGGCACCCGCACGCGCCGCGCCCACTTCGGCCTCGGCCAGGCCCAGGCCGCTCAGGCGGTGACGGTCCACTGGCCCGACGGCAAGACCACCCAGCTCGGCAACGTCGCCGCTGGCGCGACCGTCAAGGCGACCTGGCCTTAGCGCGATCGCCCGCCCCGCCTCCGAGGCGTCCGCGCCGGCCATCGCGACCCAGCGCCTCGCGGCGCCGGCCACCTTCGCGCCGTCGGCCTCCGCTTCTTGGACCGCGGTTGGCTCATCCGAACGACTGCCGCGCCACAGGTCGGACTGCAATGCGCAAGAGGTGCGCGGCCTGGGCAGGGTCGCGGCCACCGGGCGACGGGACGGTCGCGCTGAGCGCTGAGCGCTGCGGTGCCGGCGCTGGATTGCCGACTGCTGGTGTTGACCGGCCAGGGCGTGCAGCGAGAGGGGGCGAAGGGTGCCCCTGCGTTGCCCGTTACACGCCCACTCTCGGCGGAGGCGTCGTCGGTTGGCGCAAAGGCGGTGAATGGGCCCGTGCCCTGCAACATCTTCACGAGCCCGGCAACGCCGAGCAGCGTGAGCCGGCGACGAACTTCATGCTCGACGCCGGGTCTTGGAGCCGAGAGTTGTTCGCAGGCTTCGACGACGCTGGACCAAGCAGCTTCAGCAACATCAAGCAAATCGAGCCGGAGCGGCGCGCCGAGGTGGAGCGGGCGCTGCGGACTGTCCTGACGCGGCGCGGACCGGACGCCGCATCGGACTGGGAGACTCGCAAGAATGGTCAGATCCGCCGCGAAGTTTGGCGTGTGACGGCTGGCGAGGACGCCGGCGTGTGGCGCACGCAGGGCAGGGCTACCCTGGCCCTCGGTGTGCTGCGGATGATCGCATCCAACCTCGTGCACTGGCTGCGCAGGCGCCATGTTCGGGTGCGGCACGTCCGCGTGGCGGAGACACCGCGACCGTAGCTCGAGCTGCATGAGCTCACTCTGTCTACCTGGATGCGCTTCGTCATCGGCCTGCTCGGGCGGCTGAAGGCGGCGCATTCGGGCTGGCGCAGTCGTACTTCGGGCTGGTGCCAGGCGGCACATGCGCCATCTCTCTCCGTGCGACGACCGCTTGCTTCGGTCGGCATTCCAGGGGCGGGGTGCGTCCACGGGTCGCAGCGAGCGAGCATAGCCGTTGAAACCGCGGCCCGCTCGCGATGGAGCTGCAGAGAACGGATCGGGTCTGAGCGGCGGTCGAGGTGTGGCTGACGTCGCTGGGAGTGGCTGTCAGCCTTTGATTGGCCTAGCGGCTGGCGGAAGCTCGTGCCCGGGTGTCGGCCACTGCTCCTTTCGCCCCTGGGCGCCCCGACGAGGTGGCGAGTGCATCGTGCCATGCGCGCGACCGACCTGCGCTCGACGCCGTGGTGGCTCCCTGGGCTGCTCGGAGCCGCGCTTTTCGGCTGCATCAGCGAGCCAAGCACCGGGGCAAGCGCGGCGCCATCGGCTACGCCGAAACCCACAGCAGCCGGAGCGGAGCCGCCGCCAGCCCCACCGCCGCCAGCCCCGGCATTCGTTGGCTGGACCCCGCCAAGCGCTGCCGCGCTCGACCTCACCTGTCCTGTCGGCGCCGTCGCGTTTGGCAGCATCCAAGCCGGTGCGCGGGGTTGCAGAGACAGTGAGGGCCGCAATCACGGGCCGTGGGCGAGCTATATTCCCGGCGCAAAAAGCAGCGACGAGCTGCTCGCGCTCGGCACCTTCGCCTCCGGGCTCGAGACCGGGACATTTCGATTTTGGCATGAGAGCGGCGACTCCGCGGCGACCGGAGACTACACCGCTGGCAAGCGCTCAGGCGTCTGGATCGTGTTCTTCGCCAAGGGCGCCCTCCGCTCGAGTGAAACCTACCTCGACGGCGCGCTCGACGGCCCGGCGACCACCTATTTTCCCGGCGGCAAGGCCGAGAGCCAGGGCGCGTGGCAGGCCGGCAAGCGTCACGGCAAGTGGTCGACCTGGCTGCCTTGCGGTGGACCAGGGAGCGTTGGAATCTACCACCAAGGTGGACTGGCCGGAGCTTGGCAGCGGTGGCACCCGAGCGGCGAGTTCGCTGAGGTGGGCGCATACGCCGCTGGACAGCGGACCGGGAAGTGGACCCTCTTTCACGCCAATGGCGAAAAAGAGGCCGAGGGAGAGTTTGTCCACAACGCACAGTCCGGGCCCTGGACCACCTGGCTTGACGACGGGCGCAAGAACACCGAAGGCACCTTCGTGCAGGGCCTCGCCCAGGGAATGTACCGCAAGTATTCGTACGACAACGGCTTGCCGCTCTATAATGAGGGGCCACTGCTCGACAGTTTGGCGCACGGCGTGTGGCGGGAGTGGACGCTAGACGCCAAACACAAGATGTCTCAGGTGCTCTTTGTCTACGGTTCGGCGAGCGGCCTCTTTGAGGGCTGGTTTGTCGATGGAAAGCCGAGTGTGGTCGGTCACTTCAAGAAGGGAACGCGCGACAAGCTGTGGACGTGGTGGTATCCGAACGGCGTCAAGGAAACGGAGGGTGCGTACCACGGCGGCCTGCGCGATGGGGTGTGGGGCTACTGGTGGCCTGATGGCGCGCCGCAGTCCAAAGGCACGTATGCCGGCGGCAAGAAGGTGCTGCTCTGGCAGTACTGGGACCAGAAAGGCAAGGAAACGCGAGAGAAGTTTGATGCCTGGGGGAACAAGGAGTGAGGGCAACGCTCCGCCTCCTTGGTCTTTGGCTGGCCGCGTCAATCCGCTCACGGGGGCGCGCGGCTGCGTGCGGGCAGGCGTTGGTCCTCGCGCTATTTTCGACGGCGCTGCCCGCAACTGCGCTCGCCGGCACGCCTATGCCGCCGCTGCTGCGCGACCAGGCGAACATCTCGCTGGTGCCGATTACGCCCGAGCTGGCCTCCATGCACGTCCGCGTGATCGGCATGGACGACGCCGGGGCCGTTTACGCGCTGCAAGGCCTCGAGGCTGTTTGCTGGCCGAAGGGCGCCGCAGCAAACGGGGTCAAGAAGCTCGCCTACCTCGACCCGCTCGACAAGCCGCTTGGCAACGTCTGGCTGGGCATGAGCTCCGATCACAAGTTCGCCGTGCTCGGCCCGATCTTGCAGGGAAATATCGTCGTGCAAACGGTGCGCTGCGACGCTGCGAAGCAAGCTGCGCCGCTCGTCATCACTCCGGCGGATGACCCCGCGTTGACGACGATGCCGCCGCCCGGCGGTCACCAGGGCAGGTGGCTGTCGACCACGCCCAGCGGCGCGCCACGCATGCCAATCGGTGGTGAGATTCACTGCTATGGCGCTGACCATTCGATCGTGCGGAAATTCCGTATCGACGACATCAAGCCCAAGCTCGACGTCAACCCAGAGTGGGGACTGGAGCTCCTCTCCCCAGCGGCGGCGTCGTCGGGCGTCAAGCTCGTCACCGCCAAAGACTGGCTCGTCGACGCGTTCACCATGTCTCCTGCGGGCGATCTCTATGCGCTCATTGAGGTTGTCTACGGGCGCAACCAGAGCAACGCCTACACCTCGGGCGCCGCGCGCTGGCTGGTGCACCAAGCCCCGGACGGCGCGCTGAAGGTCCTCACCGCGGCTTTCCCGGAGGCGCGCAATTGTGTCGTCGAGGCGGGATCCACCTCGTACCATGGCCGACCGCAGATCAATGCGCTGCTCGGCGTCAATAAGCTGGTCTACAGCGCCTCGCGCAAGGCGGTGTTGGCGTGGCCGGTGGCGTGGGAGCTGCCGAGCATCGATGAGGTCGGCACTGGCAAGAGCGACGCGGGCATCCCTGTGCTTGGTGCGCGTGTCTTTCCGCTCGGCCAGGAGAACACGAGCGGCTACTTGAGCCTGACGCGCGCCATCGGCAAGTGGTTGGTGCGCGGCTACAATGTCGTCCACACGCATGACCTCATGACCCGGCCCAATGGCGACCTGCTCGCGGTTGTGGCGGTGCCCAAGACGGCTGACGGTAACCTCAACAAGGAGATCTCTGCCGAGCGCGTGTTCGATGTCCAGATCGATGAGCCCTCTGTCGATCACGACCTCGACGGGCTGACGGCCGCAGAAGAGAAGCTCGCGGGCACGTCCGACCTGCTCATGGACAGCGATGGCGCGGGTACGCAGGATCACGACGAGCTCATCGCGGGGTTCAACCCAAACGATCCGAGCGACGATCCCGCGCTCAAGGTCGACCTGCATCGCATCGGCTATTCGCTGAGCACGCTCATCCGCTGGCGGCTCGGCGACGGCGAGAAGCCGCCGAAGACGCTTGACCCTTGGGCGGGCCTGGCCAAAGGCGGAGGCCGCCTGGAACCGCACCCCTATTGCGCCAAGGGAGTCTGTAGAAGCCGCAACGGTGACCTTGTCGCGACCTATCCGGCGGCGTCCGGCTATAACAATCAACCCCAGTCAGCAGACGGGTCGATGGTGCTGCTGCGCGAGGGCGACGCGCTCCGCGCGCTTTATGTCCCAGAAGGCACCACGCACCCCCTCGCCAGTTTCGCTGCGATTCAAGGTCTGCTCGGCAGCCCGCCGGAGCAAGTCCCCTTGGCAATACCTGTGGGCCGGAAAGAGGTCTACTTCTACGGATCGCAAGCGCAAAAGCGCTTTGTGTTGGCAGGAGACGGCCCACCGCGTCTCGTTTTTGACCTCGACGAGGTGAGATGTGCCTCGGGGCTCGGCTGTCTCGGTACACCCGGATTCGTCGACAATCGCTTCAACCTCAAGGTCCTCGGCGCGGATGACAAGCACGGTCGGCTCTGGGTCGCGGCCACGGAGCAGAACAACGGCAACGGCCGCGGCTGGTTGCTGGGCGTGCAGGCCAAGGGAGCGCCGGTGGTGCTGGCGACGCCGAATCAAGCTTGGGGGGCCGTCGGGTCGCATTTCGCCGCCACTTTTGGCAACTGCAGCGAGCCCAACTTCCACGGCATGGGCTACCCGGACTGGGCCGTGGCAACGGGTGGCGGCGAAGTGCTGACCAGCTTTGGTCGCCGCGACCAATTCTTTGGTCGCTTGCCCTCCGACATCGCCGTCTTCCATGACCGCGTGCGGCGCATCTGGGGCGACACGCTCATCCAGTCGACCGTGGCCGGGCTCTATGAGGTCGTGGAGGTCCATGAACGCGTCGAACCAGGCGAGTTGTTGGTGTATACTTACGAAAACTCGATGGCCGGATCGGAGCACGGCAAGCTCTTGCATGTGCCGGCGCGCGGCGGCACTGGTGAAGTCTTCAGGCTACCGAAGGTCCAAGTCATGGGCATGGACGCGGCACCAGATGGTCGTGTCTGCCTCGCCGCGCCCATCCCAGGCGTCTTCTTGCAGGTGAAAGCGCCTCCCCTCTCGTTTGGGATGCCGTCGCTGTTGCTCACTGAGATCCGCGTCGGAAACGTCGTGGACTGCGCCTACGGGCCCGATGGCAGGCCCCACTTGCTGATGACCGATCCGCCGCGCGTTTTGGTCTGGAATGGCGCCGATGATGTCAAGAACCCGCGCAGCGCCTACCTCGGCAGCACCAAGACGGATTCGCTCGCGGACTTTGAAGTTCGGCCGCTGCCCGCGTCGTCCAGTCCGCTGCAGCTATTGGTCGATCCCGATGGCAGCGACCGCGTGCTCGACGCGAACGGGCCAAGCCTGGGCATGGGGCGCCTTCGCGACGGCAGCATCGTCGAGCTCGACGCCGCATCACAGACCCTGCTCATTCACGGCGCCTCTGTGGGACCCAACCTGTCCACATGGCTCAACAGCGTGTCGAGCTCCAAGTTTCCCTTGGCGCCGATCTCCAGCGCGCAGCTGCGCGTGCACATCGCGGAGCGCCCGGACGGGCTGATCGCGCTGGTGCCGTATACCCCGATTGGTCTAGCGTTTGGTGCCGCAGCGACCGCGCCGTCAATGACGGTCCTCGCGTTCGACCGCAAGACGGGCGCCTATGGCGAGCTCACTGCGCGGCTCGACGCGGGGCTGCATTTGCCGCACGCGCTCGCCGTGCTGCCAGGAGGCTCCGCTGTCGACCCCTGGTCCATGGCTCCGAGTCCCGTCGCTGACGCCCCTGGCGGCGCAGACGCTGTCGGCGACGCGAGTGGTGATGGCGACGGCGGGGGTGCGACGGGCGCCCCCGGCGACAAGGCGCGCGACGACGGTGGCTGCAGCGCGGCGCCACGACCGACAGCTTCGGGCGGGCTTGGGTCGGCGCTCTTGCTCGCGCTTGCCGCAGCTTTTGTAGCGCTTCGGCGCCGCGTCTGGGGCCGCGCGTTGTCGTGACCGGTGGCGCGGCGTACCGTCTGACTTCGTTGGGGCCATCTACCAGCTCCTCGCTTGGCCGGAGCGTTGGCCCGCGTGCGGGGAAGCTTCGATGATGTTGGGCTCTTGCGTTGGGCGGTGATTCCCGGGGGCTACCGCGGCCACGCCAGTCCCGCCCGGCGCCAGCGGTCGCTCGATGTCGCCACCACCTCGCGTGCAAGGGGCCAAGTCTTTGCCCTAGCGCCGACGCCTGTCAGCGCACCGCTGGCGGAAAATTCGGCATCGCTGTCGCCGTCGGCACCGGAGGTGTCACCCTTGCCGCCACGGGCGGTGTCGTCACTTACACCGCCACCGCCATCGACACCAGCGTCCGTTTCACCGCCACCCTCGCCCACTTCGACGTCCATCGTCCAGGGGTCTGCCTTCGCTGACGCCCCTTAGGCTTGGCCGTGTGGACCTGCGCGTTGGGCGCGTGTTCTTGGCGTTCTTGCGGGTTTCGATGGGCTGTGTTTGGCCGGGATGTCAGACGCCGGGCATGGGGGCTGCCAGTGCAGGCGGGGCTCCTACGCGATCTGCGATCGTCCAACGCGTCAACCCAAGCGCGAACAGGCTCGCTTGGACGGCACGCTAGCGCACATCGAGGCAAGGGCTGGCGGCAGCAGGGCCCTCTGCCGGCCGAGAGCGCGCGCCGGCCTGCGCCGCCCGCTACGCAGCACACCGTCGTCACTGGTCGTTGTGGTTCGACCGGCTACCGCTGGGCCAGCGTCTCGGCCAGCCACCGGGCGAACCGCGCGTGACCGGCCACGCTCAGGTGGATGTCGAGCGGGTGCGCCGAACCGAAGCTCTCGGTGACCGCCTGAGGGTCGTCGATCGCGGCGAAGGCGTCGTGTCCGCTCGCCACGCCGACCTTGGCCGCGATCGCGAGGTCTTGCAGCCACGCCCGCGTCTTCGCGGTGCTTTGTTCAGGGCGGCCGAGGTCGGGTCGATGTGGCGCCAGGATCACGCGGAGCTCGCTGCCGCTGGCACGAACCTCCCGCACCAGCGCGTGAAAGGCTCGCGTGTAGCGCTCGGCGCGCTGCGCTTCGGGCGCAAGGAATGCCGCGCTCTGGCCGTGGATCAACGATCGAAGCGCGTTGGCCGCGTGCGCCGCGGCGGCAGATGCCCAGGCCCATGAGCGCAGCGCAAACGGCGGAGGGCTCTCGCTCCACAACACCTGCGCCATCGACGCTGCGGGTGCAGCTGCTGGGTTGCAGCGCGGCGCCGCCTCCTCCTTGTCGAGATCGAGCAACGGACCGCCGCAACACGGGTAGTTCGCGTCGATCTCCAGGAGGTCGTTGCCGGCATAAGCGTGCAGCACCACCAGCTTGGGCCGCAGCGTTGGCGCCCAAGCGCGGTAGAGCGCCAGCGCCGCGTCGGCGGACGTGCTGGGCATTCCTGCGTTGACGTGCCGAAACGCTGCGTCACTGCTGTTGAGCAGGCCAATGGCGGTCTGTGCCGCGGGTACGTCCATGCCGTGGATCATCGAGTCGCCGAGATGAAGCGCGACGGGGCGACGATCGCCCCGCTGCACAGCCGCTCCCGCGTCGTCCACCGCTCGCGCCGCGGCAAGTTGCTCGCAAGCGAAGTTCGCCCAGTGAAACGTGCGGCCGATCGGATTCGGCATGTCACTTGGGCGAAAGAAGGGACCTCTCGTCAGCGGTGGTTCCGGCGTCGGCTCCGGCAATGTGAGGCGGGCGCCGACCTCAAGCGCAACGAGGCCGACGACCGTGCCCAGCGCGAGGCTGACGGCCTCGGCCCGGCGCCACGTGCGCGCCCCTATCAACAGCCCTGCGGCGGCGGCAGCCACCATCCAGAGCGCGTCCCACAGCGCGATGGGCGCCGCACCAACCTCAATCCCCACGACAAGGCCGACGCCGACGCCGACCGCGGCCGCGCGCTGCCATCTCGACGGCGGCACCGCACGTCGTCGCCGCCATAGCGCCCCGAGCCCACCGCCGAGCACCAGCGGCACGAGCGTCACCCACAAGCCCGTCGCCGCGCGTCGTCTGCGCTCGGCCTGGTCCGCTTCGTCGAGGCTGCGGGGTACGTCCACTGGCGGTCGCGTTGGCTCGGGTGCCAGGGTCTGCCAGAACGCATCGGCCCCGTCGCGGCTGAGCGCGGTCAGGAGCGCCTCAGCCTCGGCTGGTCGGCCACCAGGAAATTGCACGCACCAGGGCCCGGCGACCTCTGCCCTGCAGCCGCGTACGTCGGTGAGGAGCACGTCAACCGCGACCCCAGTCGCAGAGCGGACGCTCGCTTCGACGCGGTCGCGGCCGATGCGTGCGTCGTCGAGCCGCCATGTCGGCGCCGCCCGCGCGAACGCGGCCTCCAACGCCTCCTCCTTGCCGCCGGGCAAGATGCGCGCAGCGGTCGCGGGCGCCGCCGTCCTTGCTGCCCCCATGCCTTCTGGCGAGGTCGCCGGACGCTGCTGTGCGGTGGCGCCCGCGCTGTGCGCGGAGGGCGCCGCCGCGTCTTGGGCTTGTGCCGCGAAGCTCCGCTCCGCGCCGCCGAGTCCAACCAGGGCCAGAAAGCACCCGGCGCTCCACCATGCTAACCGCTGTTGCGCTCGCCTCTGCGCCGCGCTCGGCGCGACCCTCGCAGAAACCGCCCTGGTGGCCGGCCTCGCAGCTGAGCTGTCGGCGGCGCCCTGAGATACGCGGTTCGCGACCACTGCAGACTCCCCGCGTCGACAGAGCCGCCCGCGACGGCGTAACGCTACCAGTCGAGCGTCGCCGCCGCCACGCCATCATCCCCCCGCGGCAGTGACGCGTGCGGCGTGCCAGCGCGCCTGACGTGGGGGGCGCGGTGCCGCGATCGCCAGGCTGTGCGTGTCCTCAGGTCTGGCACTCGGTCTCGCTGAAGAAACGCCTGCTGCCGATGCTGGCCAAGCTGGACGCGGCGATCGGCCCCAATGCGAGCGTGGGACGCCTGACGATAGTGGATTCCGAGGCCGGCACGGCGGGCACCATCTGGGCGATGCACGAGCAGA
>SXNM01000202.1 GCA_005777155.1 Pseudomonadota bacterium
CGAGCAGCCGCACGGCGTCGTCCGTCTCGCGAGCGGCGCGCCCGACCAACAAGACCCGGGCGCCGTGCGCCAGGAGCAGCGCCGCGAGGGCGCGGCCGAGACCGCCGGTGCCGCCGACGATGGCGACACGCCAAGCTGCGATGACGCCGGGCTCGCGCCGTAGCGCGTCCGCCGAGGCGAGCAGGTCGGCGCCGGCGTCGCAGAGGCGTAGGGTCGCCGTGCGCGGTCCCCGCATGCGCAGCGCGGCCTCGCCGTGCCAAGGCCGCCGCAGCGCGTGATCGATGCTGAAAGCCAGCCCATGGTCGCTGTCGAGGTGCAGGCTGCGACCTGGACCGAGGACGCCACCGAGCAGCGACGCAGCGAGCGCGCCGTCGCCGCGGCCCTCTGCGCTGACCACCAGCGCGCGGCGCGGCTCTGCAGCGGCGAGCAACCTGCCGAGCGCCACCGCCTCGCGCCGTGCATCGTCGCCGCGATCTACGGCTGGCGCCGCCACCCAGACCAGAGGCGTGTCGTCAGGCGCGGCGTCTGCGTGCGATGCGGCGTCTGGTGCGGCGCCGCCGAAGTCGACCCAACGCACCTGCCAGCCGAGGGCCCGCAGCTCAGCGGCGAGTGGCTCGGCGCTGACGCGAGCGTCCGGCGCAGCGGCGGCGACCAGCGACCCAGCCCAAAAGAGCCGCAGGGGTCCCGGGGCGAACCGAGGCGCTGGCCACCGCCAAGGCGCCATCTGCCAACGCACGGCGCTGCGCGGGGCCGCGGCGGCAACCTCGGAGTCGACATCGTCGCCGGCGGCGGCGCGAGGCGAGCGGTCGGCGCCGACCAGGGCCCCGTCGAGCAGCCCAGCCTCCAGGCGCGCCCGCAGCGTCTGCCGTTGCACCTTGCCCAGCGCGGTCCGCGGCAGCTCACCCGGCCGCAGCTGCACCAGCCAGCGCAGCTGCAGCCCTGTGGCCTCGACGACAGCGAGGCGGAGCCGGGCACACGCCGCGGCGTCCAGCGCGCCAAGAGTCGCGCGTCCTGCCGGTACAAAGGCCAGCCCGATGCCCTCGCGCTCTTCGCCGCTGCGGCGGGCGGAGAACGCAGCGACCTCGCCGGGAGCGATGATGCCGGTCTGCAGGGCCGCGACCTCAAGCGCGACGGCCGGGCGCACGACGCCCTGCACCACCAGCGCGTCGTCACCGCGGCCGACGATGCGGAGAGCGCCGTCACCGCCGAGGCTCGCGAGGTCGCCGGTGTCGAACGCTTGGAGCGCGTCAAGGGGCGAATGGAGGCTCGGTGGGCCGTCTCCGTCCCGGCGCCAGTAGCCGCGCAGCAGCATCGGCCCGCGCACGAAGAGGCGCCCGACCTCGCCGCGACGCAGCAGCGCACCGTCGTCCGCATCGCGCACCTCGATGGTCACGCCAGGGAGGGGCAGGCCGAGCGCCATCAGCGCAGCCATCTCGGGTGCGGCGCCGTCGGCCGCGCCGAGGGCCTCAAGGTCCGGTCGCCAGCCATCGCCGCCGCCGCGGGTCACCACGGCCGAGGCCGTCTCGGACATTCCCCAACCTGGTGAGAGCTCTAGGGAATCTGCACCATGCGCGCGCAGCAAGGCGCCCAGGCGGCGCGTCGTCTCGGGGACCACCGCCTCGCCGCCGAGCAGGACCATCCGCAGCGCCTTGAGGTCACAGCCTTTGACCACGGCAGGGCCGGCGCCTGGGCTGGCAGCGGCGGCGTCAGCGGCGGCGAGCAGCGACGCCACGGCGAAATTGGGCGCCCAGGTCACGGTCGCGCGCGCCTCGTGCAGCGCCTCCAGCCAGCGCAGCGGCCGCGCCAGCACGGGCCCTGGCGGCAGGTGGGCCTGATGACCGCCCTGCCAGAGCGGCTGCAGATGGTACATCACGAAAGAGGCGACGTGATCGAGGGGCAGCCACGACAAGAAGCGGTCGCTCGCCGTAAAGCCCTGGTGCTGGCCCCAGGCGTCGCACTGCGCCAGCAGCGTGCGGTGACTGTGGGCCACCAGCTTTGGCCGGCCGCTGCTGCCCGAGGTCCGCAACAGCAGGGCGATGGCGTCTGGAGCGACCCGCCGCGCCTTGACGGCTGCCTGCGGGGCGTCGGGGTGCAGCGGCGACGCGACGGCGGGTGGGGCGGCGTCCACCACCTGGCCGGCGGCGTCGAGCCCGAACCAAGCGCAGGCAGGTCGATCCACCGCAGCGACGGCGGCAGCCCGCAGCGCGTCGGTGAGGGCGATTGGGGCAAAGACGGCGTCAGCGCCGGCGTCATCGAGGGCCTGACGGAGCCCCGCGGCGTCGATCTCTGTCGGCAGCAGCAGCGCGGGTCGCCCGGCGAGAATGGCGGCCCAGGCTCCAACCAGCAGCGGCCACGGCTCCCCAGCGACGACGGCCACAGGGGCCGCGCCAATGGGCAACGCGGCGGCGGCGGCAGCGGCGGCAGACTGCAGGTCAGCGGCGGTGCGCGTCAGGAGCGCAGCGCCGTCGCGATCGCTGCAGGTGACGCCGGCGCGCCTTCGCGCGGCGCGAGCCATCAGCGCCGGCAGCGTGCGAGGACCGCCGGCGCTAGGTCGCAACTGGGGCCCTTGGCAGACCGCAGGCGGCGCCGGCGCGGCGGGCACCGATGGGTCTGAGCGTGGCTCCGTGGCTGCGGCGAACGACGCGGCGGACGACTCGGAGGACGCTCTGGGCGCGGCGGCCAGCGGCGGTCGGCGCAGCGCCTCGGCCAGGGCGTCGAGGCCTTCGTCGATGGCGACGAAACGCGACCGTGACCGACCTCTGTCCAGTGCCGCCGTCGAGGGGCGATCGCTGGCTGCAGCGGTCCGCCAAGCCCGCCGCAAGGCGGCATCGTCGACGGCCCCAGCGCTGAGGCGCGGCAGCGCGTCGCATCGGCGGATCCGAATCATGGCGCCGTCGGCACGCTCTATGCACCAGGCCGCCACGGCGGCGGTTGGGCCTGCCACGGTCAGCGCGATGACCGGGCCCGACTCGCCCGGCAGGTCGCCGATGGGCAGCGCGCGGGCGGCGAGGACGTCGGCGACCTGGGCGGCGCAGCGCGCCTCCAGCTCGAGGCATGGCGCCGGGCGCGCGTCCGGCAGAGGCAACGTTGGCGCGGCGAGCCCGGCCTCGATGAACGCCAGCAGCGCGTCAACCTCGGCGCTGAGGCTCGCGGCGTCCGGCGCCCCGCTGGCGAGGTCGGCCGACAGTGGCGCTCGAGCGCTGGCATGCAGGGTCGCCCCATCAGCGACCGGCTCCAGCTCCAGCCCAAAGCCAAAGAGCGGCGCCGAGGGCGCGAGGTTTGCCCGAAGCCCCACGCGCCCCGCCGGCCCCTCGCCGTCGTAGGCCGGCGGCGGTGGCTGCACCAGCACAGCGCAGCCGAGGTGGCCGCTCGACGCCGCCGCTCGTCCGCCGGGCTGGTGCGCCAAGGCGTGCCCGTGGGCGGCGTGCGCGCTGCCCCGCGACAGGGCCGCTAGCAAGGCATCGCGTCCGGCGACGACAGCGACGTCCAGGCTGGCGTCAACCGCGACCGCGACGCGCAGCGGCACGACGGCGGCGCAATGGGCGACCCACGCCTCAGCGTCGACGCCGTGGCGCTCGGCAAAGACCGTCGAGACGACGGCGGCGCTACCGCCGATGCGGCTCGCCCGAAACGCGGCGACCAGACCGAGCCACGCCATCTGCGGCGTCGCACGCAGCGCGCGGGCACGCTGGTAGAGCCCTCGCCACAGCGCCGGCGCGAGCGCTCGGTGGACAGAGACGCCTCGGCCGCCGCCGCCGCGCTGGGGCACGTCGTCGCGGTCGTCTGGATCGTGGAGGCAGCGTCTGTCGCCGTGGTCGCCGTGGTCGCCGTGGTCGCCGTCGAGGCCAGGCCCAGCGACTGGGCGTGGCGACGCGCCAGACGCCGCCAAGGTCGTCAGCGGGGGCAACGCTGCGCCCGTGAGCGCGAGGCCGAGGTCGCGCACCAGCGCGGCGACGCCCAGGCCGTCGAGGGCGATGTGATGGCCGAGCAGGCGCAGCGTGGCGTGGGTCACCGGCTCGGTCGAAGCGGCGCCGATCACAGCGTCCGCTGCCGTGGACCTGTCGGTCAGAGCAGCGCCCAGCGCCTGTTCGCTGCGAGTCTGCTGGGGCGGGGGCGATGGCAGGAGCAGCGCCCGCAGCAGCGGCGGACGCGAGAGGTCGAAGGGGGCGCCCTCGAGCGCTGCAGCGGCGCTGGCGGCGGCGACAGGATCGGCGTCGGCGAGCAGGCGGAGGTCGATGAGCTCCACGCGGGCGTCGGGTACGACGAGCGCGGCAGGTCCACAGGCGGCTTCCTGCGTGGCCCCGACGACGAACGCTGTGCGCAGACCAGGCTGGCGCGCCACGACCGCCGCCAACGCGCTCCGCAGCGCCGCCGCCAGATCGGGCGAGTGCGGGTCGCCGGGGCGCGGGTCGGCGCCGGTCCAGGCGACGTCGACATCGGCGCGCACTCGTTGCGCTGGGTCATGTGGCGCCAGCTGCTCGGCCAGCCAGAGCGCCAGTTCTGCGGCGATGAGCGGCCGCGTGGCGGCTGCCTGTGCCGGGCTCGAAGGCGGGCTCGGCTTCGAGAGATCTCGGTTGGTCTTGCGTGACTCAGCGGCGCTGTCGCGGAGGAGCGCGGCGAGGGCGCGGGCGCTGCCGCGCTGCCAGATCGCCGTCACGGCGAGCGGCTCACCGGCGAGCGCGCCGAGGTGCAGCGCCAATCGCGCCGCCGAGAGAGAGTCGAGCCCGGCGCGCGGCAGGTCGGCGTCGGCGTGCAGCGTCGAATCGCCGACCGCGTCGCGACAAAGCGCCAGCACGGCGTCGATGGGCCCTGGGTCCGTGGCAGCGACGGGCGTCGGCGGGCGGCTTCCCATGGCCTCGTCGGCGGCGAGCGGCGCGGTGGGGGGTAGCGATCCTCGCGTCGCCAGGGCCGCCGCGATCTCGGCGCGCAGGGCCTGCCTGTCGACCTTGCCGGCGTGCCCGAGCGGCAAGACCGCGCGGAGCCAGTAGCCGGCGGGCAGCCAGGCGCTCGGCAGTTGGGCAGCGAGGTCGCGGCGCAGGGCGTCGACATCGAGGGGCTCGCCGCTCGCCGGCACCACCGCCGCATGCAGGCTGTGACCCTCGGCGCCGGCCAGGGCGATGACGGCGGTCGCCGCGACCCCGGGCAGCGCGCGCAGGGCTGCCTCGACCTCCGCCGGCTCGACGCGCTGGCCGCGGACTTTGACCTGTTCGTCAAGCCGGCCCAGGCAAGCGACCACACCGTCGCGCTCGACGTATCCGCGGTCGCCGGTCCGGTAAGCGCCGTGGCAGAAGCGCTCCGCCGTCGCCGCCGCGTCGCCGAGGTAGCCGACGCCGACGCCAGCGCCGGCGATCCAGAGCTCACCGATGACGCCGGGCGGCAAGGGCTGGCTTGCGTCCGCCGCGCCCTCGGCGCAGACCCGCACCTCGGCGCCGGCGAAGGGCCGACCGATGGCGGGCGGCAGCACGTCGTCGCGCAGTCGGGCGATGGTGGTGCAGGCGGCGGCCTCCGAGACGCCCCACCCGTTCCAGACCTCGTCACAGCAGGCCAAGGCATCGGCGACGACGTCATCGGGCAGCAGCTCGCCGCCGAAGGTCACGCTGGCGCCGGCAGCCGGTCTCCAGCCACCGCTGCGCAGGAGGCGCCACGTCGAAGGGGGCAGCAGCACGTCGCAGACCGGGCTGTCGGCGAGGCCGGCAGCAGCCAGCGCCGGGTCGCGCAGCACGACGTCGTCGAGGCTCACGACGGCGCCACCGGCGAGCAGCGGCGCCCACCACTGCAGCACGCTCATGTCGAAGGCTGGGCTGGAACAGGCGAGCGCCCAGCCGCGCTGGCGGAGGCCGGGAGTCTGGCTCCAGGCGGCGAGGAGGTGCCGCAAGCCGCGCATCGTGTTGGCGGCGGCGCGCGGCTGGCCAGTCGAGCCGGACGTGAACACGATGTAGCTGCGATCGTCGTCGTCGTGCAAAGCGGCGCCGAGGGATCCCCGAGCGGCAGGCGAGCCGCAATCGTCAGGTCCAGGCAACGGATCGTCATCCGCCTGGACCGCCACCGCCGCCGCCACCGCCGCGGCGTCCAGACGCGCTGCGGCGCCGATGCGGGCGCAGAGGGCCGCGCGCCG
>SXNM01000203.1 GCA_005777155.1 Pseudomonadota bacterium
CTGAGGCGCTGCAGCGCGACGCCGAGCGCGCCGAGCGGGAGCGGCACGGCCAGCTCGACGCGGTACGCAACGCCCTCGAGCGCGCCGGCGACCAGCTGGTGGAGGCGCAGCGCCTCGGCATCTCGGGCCGCCTCGCCCTCGGCGCTGCGCACGAGATCGGCAGCCCGCTCTCGATCGCCATCGCCACCGTCGACGCCCTGCGCGCCGGCGCGCCGCCGGACGAGCTGATGCCAGCGCTCGATGAGGCGCTGCAGCGCGTGGACGCCATCCTCCGTGAGCTGTCGCGCTTTGGTCGACCGGCAGAAGATCATCCGGAGCGCGTCGAGCTCGTCGCCCTCGCCAACGATGTCGTCGCCCTCGCCCGGCTCCACCCGCGCGCCCGCCGCGTGGCGATCACCGTCCAGGCGCCGGGGGCTGATCCTGACGCGGGCGCCGATGGCGGCAACCGTGAGCTGGTGTCGGCCATCGCCGCGCTGGCGCCGCGACGGCCGCTCGAGCAGGTGCTGCTCAACCTGCTGATCAACGCCGCCGACGCCACCGCCGAGCGCGGCCAGATCGACGTGCACTGCGGCCTGGGAGTGGACAGCGACGGTAGCGCGGTCGCAGTGCTGACCGTCGACGACGACGGCCCCGGCGTGCCCGACCACCTGCGCGACCGCATCTTCGAGCCCTTCTTCACCTCCAAGTCCGCAGACGTCGGCACCGGCCTCGGCCTCGCGATCAGCCGTCGCCTGGTGATGGCAGCCGGCGGGCGGCTGGAGGTCGATCGCAGCCCGAGCAGCGGCGCGCGCTTTCGGGTGATTTTGCCTTGGGGAGCGCCGAGCTGAGCGCCCTGCTGCGGCGTGCCCTGCCGCGGTGATGGGCCGATGCGGAGCGTCGCCCGGCGACGATGGCGGACCGGGGCCGAACCGTGGCACGGCCGCGCCCTGCCCTGGCGGGCGCTTGCAGCACACTCGACCCCGACCTAGTCACGAGACCTGGGCGCCGTTGGCATTGCCCCCACCGCAGGGTCCTCTGCCCGCAGCGCCTGGACCGCCGGGTCGCAGCGGCGGCGAGGCCCGTCGCGCTGCCATCTCTGGAGCCGTGATGAAGCCGAATTTTCCTTTCGCCGCTCGTACCTATGCCCTCGCCGACGCGGGCTTCGCCGCCCATCGAATCGGCGGCGAACACCGAGCAGCGGCGGGTGGCGCCACGCTGACGGTCGAGAACCCGCGCCACGGGCAGGCGATGGGCTAGGTGGCGTTGGGCGACGCGGCCGACGTTGAGGCGGCGGTGGCGGCGGCGCGGAAGGCGTTCGTCGGCTGGCGCGACACGCCGCCAAAGGCGCGGGCGCAGGTGCTGCATCGCTGGCGCGTGCTGTTGGAGGCGCACCTCGACGAGTTGGCGTGGCTCGCCTCGCACGAGAACGGCAAGATCGTGAGCGAGGCGCGGGCGAGCGTCGAGAAAGGCATCGAGTGCTTGGAGTTCGCCGTCGCTCTGCCCAACGCCGAGACCGGCGGCGTGCTGGAGGTGAGCCGCGGCATCACCTGCGCCGTGCGTCAGGAGCCGCTGGGCATCGTCGCCGGCATCGTGCCCTTCAACTTCCCAGCGATGGTGCCGATGTGGATGGCGCCGCTGGCGCTTTGCGCCGGCAACGCATTTATCCTCAAGCCGTCGGAGAAGGTGCCGTACACCGCGCTGCGCATGGCGGAGCTGGCGGAGGCCGCCGGGCTGCCGCCGGGGGTGCTGCAGATCGTGCAGGGCGGCCGCGCCGTGGTGGAGGCGCTGTGCGACCACTCGGAGATCAAGGCCTTGGCGTTCGTCGGCAGCACCAAGGTGGCCAAGCTGGTCTACGGTCGCAGCACGGCGCTCGGCAAGCGCTGCTTGGCCCTTGGCGGCGCCAACAACCACCTGGTGGTGGTACCAGACGCCGACCCCGAGATGACGGCGACCAACGTCGTCGCGAGCTCCATGGGCTCGGCCGGCCAGCGCTGCATGGCGGCGAGCGTGATGGTCGCGGTCGGCGACGTGCATCACATCGTTGACCTCGCGGTGCAGAAGGCGGCGGCAATTCGCCTCGGCGACGAGCTGGGCTGCATCATCGACGGCGAGGCCGTGGCGCGCATTCACCGCTACATCGACGACACCGTCGGTCGCGGCGCCAAGCTGCTGCTCGATGGCCGCGGCAAGCGCCCGGTCGGCGTCGAAGGCGGCTACTGGGTCGGGCCGACGGTCCTCGACGGCGTCACGGCGGACATGCCGGCCGGCTGCGACGAGATCTTCGGGCCGGTGCTCTCGATCATCCGCGTGGCGACGCTGGATCAGGCGATCGCCATCGAGAACGGCAACCCCTACGGCAACGCGGCGGCGATCTACTCCAGCCACGGCGGCACCGCCGAGTATGCGATCGCCCGCTTCTCGGCGGGGATGTGCGGCGTCAACGTCGGCGTGCCGGTGCCGCGCGAGCCCTTCGCCTTCGGCGGCTGGAACGACTCGCGCTTTGGCTACGGCGACATCACGGGCGCCGACGGCTACCGCTTCTGGAGCCAGGCGCGCAAGGTGACGACCACGTGGGCGCTGCAGAAAGACGCCACCTGGATGAGCTGAGCCCGGCGACACGGCTTCGGGTGGCTTGCGGCCCTTGGGCACCAGTCCCCTCGGCGCAGCAGCACGCGGCGGCCTGACGGGCTGCACTTGATCTGCAAAGATCGCCGCAACCTAGCGCGGCGGGCGCGGCGGGCGCGGCCGACGCAGCCGAGGCGCTGAGCGAACGCTGACACGGCGCCCAGCCTGCAGTGGCGCGCGACAGGTCGGCGATGGGCTGGGCGCGGCGGCGGGGCCACCTTGACCCCTTCTGGCAAACCCAAGACCATTCGCCCGCCCCGGCCAGCGCTGGGGGATCGGAGGCCGAGATGGCAGACGCGTTCGACGTGGTGGTGATCGGTGGCGGCCCAGGCGGCTACGTGGCAGCGATTCGCGCCGCGCAGCTCGGGCTTCGGGCCGCGGTCGTGGAGCGCGGCGCCCTTGGCGGTGTGTGCCTGAACGTCGGGTGCATCCCGAGCAAGGCGCTCATCCACGCCAGTAAGACGTACTGGAAGGCCAAGAACGGCACGCACATGGGCATCTTGGGCGCCTCGATCGGGCTCGACTTGCCGGCGATGATGGCGTGGAAGAACGGCATCACCCAGCGGCTCAGCGGCGGCATCGGGACGCTGCTGAAAGGCAATGGCATCGAGCACATCCAGGGCAACGCGCGGCTCGCCGGGCCTGGGCGAGTCGTGGTCACGGCGACAGGTGGCGAGCGGCACCTGGAGGCGCGCAACACGATCATCGCCACCGGCAGCACGCCGGTACAGATCCCGTCGCTGCCGTGGAGCGACGACGTCATCGACTCGACCGGGGCGCTGGCGCTGGCGGCGGTCCCTGGGCGGTTGGCCGTCATCGGTGGCGGCGTCATCGGGCTGGAGCTGGGCGAGGTCTTTGCCCGGCTCGGCAGCCAGGTGACGGTCATCGAGGCGCTGCCGCGGCTGCTGGCCGCCTTCGACGCCGATCTGGTGCGGCCGCTGGAGCAGAAGCAGAAGAAGAAGTTCGGAATCACGCACCTCGTCGACACGCGGGTGACCGGCGCCGCCGTTCGCGGTGAGGGCGGCGTCGAGCTGAAGCTAGAGGGAAAGGGCGACGGGACGCTCGTCGCCGACAAGGTGCTCGTCGCTGTCGGTCGAAGGCCGAACAGCGCTGGATTGGGCCTCGAGACGGTCGGCATCGTGCCCGACGCGCGCGGCTTCATCGCCGTGGACGCCCAGCAGCGGACGTCAGCGGCCGGCGTCTACGCCATCGGCGACGTCTGCGGCAACCCGATGCTGGCGCACAAGGCCAGCAAGGAGGGCGAGGTCGCGGCTGAGGCGATCGCCGGCCACGCCTCGGCGATGGACGCTGTGGTGCCGAGCGTGGTCTACACCGACCCGGAGATCGCGACCGTCGGACCGACGCTGGAGGCGCTGCAGGCGGCCGGGCGGCCGCTGAAGGTCGGCAAGTTCGGCTTCGCCGCGCTCGGGCGGGCGATGACTTCCGACGCTGGCGACGGCTTCGTGCGCGTCATCGCCGACGCCGAGGACCACGCCGTGCTGGCGATCCAGGTGGTCGGCGCCGAGGCGAGCGAGATCATCGCCGAAGCGACCCTGGCGCTGGAGCTCGGGGCCGTGCTGGACGACCTGGCGCTGACGGTACACAGCCATCCGACGATGGCCGAGGCGGTGATGGAGGCCGCCAAGGCCGCGCTCGGTGAGGCGATCCACGCCATCAACAGCTAGAGGCTCGACCGTGTTGCCTGGCTGCGTCTCTAGCCTTGCGCATTTTGGCGGATCGGCGCTGCCTGGCCGGAAAAACGTGTCATCTCCGGCTCTCCTCAACCGGGGCAGCGCCTAGGTGGGCGCGGCTCTAGCCCTGACGTCCGCGCGGCCAGGCGAAGATCGCGTAGTCCCGCTGGCCATGCCCTTCCGCCAGCGCGGCCTGCATCGCGACGGCGAGCGCCGGCAGGACCACCAGCCCGTCGGCGCCGCCGGCGGCTTCGACCATCAGGCGGACGTCCTTGGCGGCGGTCACCAGCTCCCAGCTGACCGGATTGGTGCCGCGGGCGGCGACGCGCTGTCCAAAGGCGGGGAGCATGGCGCCCGGTCGCCAGTGGTCGAAGATCTGGAGTACCTGGGCCGGATCTAGGCCCTGGTTGGCCCCGAGCGCGAAGAGGTCGCCGAAGGCGCCGGAGATCGACACCAGCAGCGCGTTGCCGATGAGCTTGTAGACGGCGGCGAGGTCGGGGCGCTCGCCGACGTGCCAAATCTTGCCCGTCATCGCCTGCAGCGACGGCAGCGCGGCCTCGTGCTCGGCGGCGCTGGCGCTGAGCAGCATCAGGCCCGTGCCGTCGCGGGCGTTCACCGGCGCCATGAACACCGGGGCGTGGAAGTAGGCGATCCCGGCCGCCCGGCTGCGCTCGTGACGGGCTGCGACCCGGTCCGGCAGGTTGGTGCTGTGGTCATAGACCGGGCAGCCGGGTTCTAGGGCTGGCGCGCAGGCGCCGAGGACCTCGTCCACCGCGTCATCGGCGGTGAGCACCAGGTGGACCCGGCGCGCGCCGCGGACCGCATCGGCCGGGCTTGAGGCGACCTCTGCGCCGTCGGCGGCCAGCGCTTCGGCCTTGTCGGCGGTGCGGTTCCACACGCGCACAGCCTCGCCCTTGGCGAGCAAGTTGCGGACCATGCCGGCGCCGAGCAGGCCGGTGCCCAAGATCGCGATCGTCATCGGAGACTCCGTGTCAGCAGGCCGCGTAGGCGCGGCAGGCGAAGGGGCGACGAGCGGCGGCCCAGGAGGGCTGCGCCGCGGGGTCTAGCGGCCGACCAGCTTGCGAACCTTGGGATAGTCGGCGGGCCGCACCGACCCGAGGCGCAGGCAGCGGAGATCGCCCTTGGGGTCGACGAGGGCGTGGATCGGCAGCACGGCCTCGCGGTCAGCGCCGAGTGACTCCAGCCAGTCCCCGAGCGCGCTGGCGCTGGCGACCTGCCAGACCGGGCCGGGCAGGCCCTTGGCCTCGCGCGCCGCCAACGCCTCGGCGTCCTCATCGACCGACCACAGCTCGAGCGTGAAGTCGACGCCGTCCTTGACCAAGCCGTCGCGCCAGCGGCCAAGCATCGGCATCTCTTCGAGGCACGGCTTGCACCAGGTGGCCCAGAAGTTGAGCCACCGCCAGCCGCCGCTGCCGGCCTTGGCGCCGTTGCGCGCGGTCGCGGTGGGGCCAGCGCCGAGCGGCTTGGCGCCTGCGGGCCAGTGCTTGTCGCAGAATCCGGCGATGAGCTCCGGGTCCACAGCGGCCTCAGCGCTGCCAGCGGGCGCCGCGCCAGCGCCAGGGCCGGCGGCAGGTGGCGGCGTGGCGGCGACGCGATCGGCGCGGCCACCGCTGGCGACTACCTGGGCCTGCTGCGGGTCCGTTGCCGGCTTGCCACAGCCGAGGGGGCTCGCCGCCAGGAGCAGCGAGATGCAGAGCGCTGCGCGGCGGGCGGCGCAGAGGCGGGGTGACTGCCATGGCATGTGGGCGGCTCCGGGGTCCAGGGCCGGCTCCATCCGGCGGGCGGCGCGCGAGGAGCGACGGGCAGGCGTGAGGGTGCCTAGATCTGGCAGTCGATCCAAGCGATGAAGGCGCTGCGGTTGATGGTCTTGGCGTCGCACACGCCCTCTTTGCCCTGGCGACTGCGCTGCCAGCTGCAGAAGGACTCGGGAAGCTGGGCGAATTCCTCACCGAGCCAGAGCAAGCCGACCTGCTTCTCGATGTCCGGGTCGGCGAACTGGCCCTTCAGGTGGTCCAGCACGGCCTTGGCGCGGCCGGCGCTCAACTCCTGGTTGACCTCTGGCTTGCCGTCGGGGCTGGCGCGGGCGACGACGAAGAAGAAGCTCGCGCCGCGACGATCGGCCCAGGCTTTGGAGATCGCGGCCTTGGCGTCTTCGTCGACGTCGACGCTGTTGGCGTCGTACTCGATGATGTGGACCCGCTGCTCCAGCGGCGCGAACAGCGCGTTGAAGTCCTCGCCCGAGAGCGAGACCACCTTGGCGGCGTCCGCCGGTTGGCAGCCGCGGCCCTCCTGCTGGATGAGGCCGCAGGCGCCCGCGACCTTGCGGACGATCTGCTTCAGGCTCGCGGTGCAGTAGCCAGCCTCGTCGGCGGCGGCGGTGGCGACGGCGGCCTGGGGGCGCGTGGTGGCGAGGCTGGCGTGGGCCTCCTGCATCCAGCCGCGCACGAGCCAGAGCGGCGTGCACAGGCCGATGGTCAACAGCAGACCGTGAGCGATCGATTTCATGGCGTCTCCTCTTGCGCGGCGCCCGGCGCGGCGTCGTCCTTGGCCGGCGCTGGGTCCTTGGCCGGCACATCGGCCTGGGGCTTCTCCGGCACATCGGCCTTGGGCTTCTCCGGCACATCGGCCTTGGGCTTCCCCGGCACATTCGCCTTGGGCTTTGGCGCCGCGTCGCCGGCCTTGGCGGCGCCTTCATCGGCCCCTGACCCGGCCTTGGCGGCGCCAGCGTCGGCACCCAACGCGGCTGCGGCGGGCGAGGTCGCCGCCGGGGCCTCCGCCTCGGCCTCGATGTCGGCGCCTTGGGCGCTCGCGGTCTGCAGTAGGCGGCCAAGCGCAAACTCGAGGCCGAGGTCGCTGTCCTCATCGCAGAGGCGCGTGTCGCCGACGTAGAGCTGCGGCGTGCTGACGGGCAACGCGTTGACGACGGCGAAGCGTAGCGACTTGTTCACCTTGGCCTTGGCGTCGGCGCTGCCGAGGCAGGTCGCGACCGCGGGGAAGGTCTTCGACAGCTCGGCGCGCAGCGCCGGCTCGTCGCTCTTGCCGAGGGCCAGCAGCCGCTCCTGCTCCTTGAAGGCCCAGCCGAGCACCTTGTCGGCCTCTGCCGGGGCGCACAAGATCGCCTCAGAGATGGCGCAGGCGCCGGGGTGGAGCGAGGTCTTGACCATCCAGTTGCAGGTGCTGTCGAGCGGGAAGAGCAGCAGGTCACGGCCCAGGCGCGGCCGCAGCCCGGACTGCTCCAGCCGGACCTCGAAGGCGCGACAGGCCGGGCAGAGCGGGTCGATGACCATCAGCGCCGGCGTCGCGCCCTCATTGCGCGGCAGCGAGACCAAAATGCCCGGCTCGGCCTTGCGTTGGACGAGCGTTCCGCAGCCTTTGAGGCTCTCGCGCTCCGAGGGGACCCAGGCCATCCAGACGTAGCCGACGGCGGCAACGGCCAGCACGCCTTCGGCGCAGTAGAGCAGCCAGCGCCCGAACGGCAGCGGCCCTTCGCCGCGCTGGGCCATAAAGAACGCCGCGCCGGCGAAGAGGAAGGCGCCAGCCGACGACGCGTAGATGCCGACGCAGAGGGTGCAGAACGTGCCCAGCTCGTTGGCGGCGATGTTGGCGAACACCGCTGAAGTGGCGGCCGGCACCAGGGTCGCCAGCCAGAGCCAGCCCGATTCGCGGCGGCTCCGCCCTGGCATCCACGTGAAATAGAAGGCGATCGCAGCGAGGAAGCAGAACAGCGCGAGGCCCGGCAGCGCCACCGGCACGCCGCCCCAGACCTGGTCGCGCATGACCGAGCTGTAGGGCGACATCATCGCCGTCTTGCAGCCAGAGGCGCCGAGTTGGGCGGTCTCGCCGGGCATCACCGAGCAGCTGATGGCGTGAACTTGGCCGTCGAGGTGCTTGGCGAAGTCGGCGGTGGAGCGCCCGGCGAAGACGGCGCCAGCGACACAGCAAAGCGCGACCAACAGCGTCGCGATGGCGCCGGGCTCGAACTGGCGCTCCGGCCGAGCCGGCGGGGCGTCGTCGCCATAGGGCGATCTGGCGCTGGACGGCAGGGCGCCCGCGCTGGGGTCTGGCAGGTCGATCGTGGCGCTGTCGTCGTGATCGGTGTCGCTGCGGGGCATATCGGCTCCTTGGGTGAGCGTGGCGCCGGGCCGGCTCTGCGACTGAGGGTAGACCGATGCATCCGTGGCGCCAGGATTTTCATGGTCTGCGCCGAGACTCGGCGATGGCGAGGCCTCACTCTGCCGGTCGCGATGCCGCGGGGAGGCCAGCGCAGCGCCGCGCCTCTGCCAGCGCCGCCTCAGCCGCGGGCCGCTGATCGAGCGCCGCGTGGGCCTGGGCGCGGTCGAGCCAGAGGCGGCAGCTGCGCAGACCGAGCCGCCCGGCGGCGGTGAAGGCTTCGAGGGCGGCGGCTGGGGCGCCGGTGTGCAGCAGCGCGCGGCCATGCAGGTGGTGCAGGGGCGGCAGGTGGCGGCTGTCGGCGCGGGGCACCGAGAGCAAGGCCTCGGCCACCTGCCTCGCTTGGCGGTGCTGGCCGAGGGCATCCAAGGCCGACAGGCGGTTGAAGCCGCGCAGCACCGGCTCGGGGCAGTCGGTGCTGCCCTCGGTCGCCGCCAGTACGGCCGCCCAGTCCTTGGCGGCGATGGCTCGGACGACGGCTCGATCGGCGGCTCGGCAGTCATCGGCGGCGCTGCGGAGGTCCAGCGGCGTCGCCAGGTAGCCGCGGTCTTCGAGCGTCAGCAGGCCCAGCTCGTCGCGGTAGACGGCGCGCACCTCGGGCGCCACCCACGCCGCCAACGCGGCCCAGACGAGGAGCGCCCCGGCGAGC
>SXNM01000204.1 GCA_005777155.1 Pseudomonadota bacterium
GTCGTCGACGGCGTCCACGTCACGGTCTAGCTGGAGGTCGCGGGCGCCGGCGACTGGCTGCCCACCTACGCCGGCAACCTCGACAGCATGACCGCGGCGGCGCTGCGCATGGGCGAGCTCTGGGCGCAGGGCGGCGGCCTCGGAGGTGCCCGATGACCCGCCGCGTCTTGCTCCATGACGTCACCCTACGCGATGGCATGCACGCCCTCGCCCACCAGATCACGCTCGAGCAGATGGTGGCGGTGGCGAGGGCCGTCGATCGCGCCGGCGTGGACCTCATCGAGGTCAGCCACGGCGACGGCCTCGGCGGCGGCTCGCTCAACTCCGGGTTCGCCCGCCACGACGAGCGGGAGTACCTCGAGGCCGTGGCGGCGGTGCTGACGCGCACCACCCTCGGCGTGCTGCTGCTGCCGGGCGTCGGCACGGTCGACGATCTGCAGATGGCGCATGCCGCGGGCGCCCGCAACGTCCGCGTCGCCACCCACTGCACGGAGGCCGACATCTCGGCCCAACACATCGAGGCGGCCCGCGCGCTCGGCATGGACGTCGGCGGCTTCTTGATGATGGCCCACAGCCTGCCGACGGCGGCGCTGGTGGCCCAGGCGCGCAAAATGGAGGCCTACGGCGCCCACGTCGTCTACGTCGTCGATTCGGCCGGCGCCTTGGGCATGGCCGAGTCGCGCGAGCGGGTCACTGCCCTCAAGGACGCGCTCAGCTGCCAGGTCGGCTTCCACAACCACGACAACCTCGGCCTCGGCGTCGCCAATACCTTGGTCGCCATCGAGGCCGGCGCGGACCGCGTCGACGCCAGCCTGGCGGGCCTCGGCGCTGGCGCCGGCAATTGCAAGCTGGAGGTGCTGGTCGCCGCCCTCGACGGCTGCCGCGAACGGCTCGACGTCGAGGTCGGCGCCGAGCTCTATCCGCTCATCGACGCCGCCGACGCCATCGTCCGGCCGATGATGCAGCGGCCCGTGCAGATCGACGGTCGCGCGCTCGTGCTCGGCTGGGCCGGCGTGTACAGCTCGTTCTTGCTGCACGCCGAGCGCGCCGCGGCCCGCTTTGGCGTCGACGCCCGCGACATCTTGGTCGAGCTGGGCCGGCGGCGCATGGGCGGCGGCCAAGAGGACATGATCGTCGACGTCGCCCTCTCGCTGCGCGACCGTTCGCCCGGGCTCGGCGGCGCGGGCGAAGGGCCATGACCGCGGCGCAGCGACGCCAGCTCTTCGTGGTCGCCGGGCCCCTGGTCGCGCTGGCGCTGGCGGCGTGGCTGCCTCTGGCCGAGCCAGCGGCGGCGATGGCGGGCCTCGCGGCTTGGATGGCGGTGTGGTGGCTGAGCGAGGCCGTGCCGCTGCCAGTGACGGCCCTGGTGCCGCTGGTCGCGATGCCGGCGACCCAGCTCGCCAGCGCCAAAGCCGTCGGCGCCGCCTACGGTCACCCCATCATTTTCCTCTTTCTCGGCGGCTTCTTGCTGGCCCTCGGGCTTGAAGAGAGCGGCCTGCATCGCCGCCTGTCGCTGCGGGTCATCTTGTGGACCGGCGACCGGCCGCGGCTGCTGGTGCTCGGCTTCTTCGTCTGCACGGCGCTGATCAGCATGTGGGTCAACAACACGGCGACGGCGATGCTCATGCTGCCGGTGGCGCTGAGCGTCATCGGGCCGCCACCAGCCGCCGACGACCTCGGCGAGGCGGCGGCCGGCCAGCGCCGCTTCGCCGCTGCCACCCTGCTCGCCGTGGCCCACGGCGCCAGCATCGGCGGCATGGGCACGCTGGTAGGCACGGCGCCCAACATGGTGCTGGTGGCGCAGATGGAGTCGATTTTCCCGGCGGCGCCGGCCATCAGCTTCGGCGGCTGGATGGCCTTCGCCACGCCCTTTGTGGCCCTGATGGTCGTGGCGTCGTGGGCGCTTCTGGTCGGCCCGCTGCTGCGCGTGCCGGCGCGTGGCTTGGCATCCGGCTCATCGAACTTGGCCGAAGAGCTGGCCGGCCTCGGCAAGCTGCGACGCGACGAGTGGCAGGCGGGCGGCCTCTTCGCGCTGGTGGCGCTCGGCTGGGTCTTTGGCGACGACCTGCGCCTCGGAGAGGACATGACGATTCGCGGCTGGCGCAGCCTGCTCGACCTCAAGGGCGTCGATGACGGCGCGCTGGCGATTGGCGGCGCCTTGTTGCTCTTCGTGCTGCCCTCGGGCGATCGGCCGGGCAAGCCGCTCCTGACTTGGGACGTCAGCGCACGCATCCCCTGGGGCCTTCTGCTGCTCTTTGGTGGTGGCTTCGCGCTGGCAGACGGCTTTGGCAGCTCTGGGCTCTCGCTGGCGATGGCCAAGGCGCTGGTCGGCCTGCAAGGCGCGGCGCCGGCGCTGGTGCTCGCGGTGGTGGTGGTTGGCCTCTGCGGCCTGACCGAGCTGACCAGCAACACGGCGACCGCCGCCTTGTCCTTGCCGGTGTTGGCCCAGCTCGGCGTCGCGATGGAGCTCGATCCGCGCGCGCTGATGGTACCGGCGACCTTGGCGGCGAGCTGTGGGTTCGCGCTGCCCGTGGCGACGCCGCCCAACGCGATCGTCTATGGGAGCGGGCGCCTAACCGTCGGCGAGATGGTACGCGTCGGCCTCGCGCTGGACGCGCTCTCGGTGGTCCTCATCGTCGCGTTTGGCGTGCTGTGGGGCGGGCCGACCCTCGGCATCGACTGGCAGGCGCTGCCGGGGTGGGCGTCGCCGCGCTGAGATCAGCGTCGCATGGGCCCGAGGCCCCAAGCGAGCAGCGCCTCACGTGATGGGCGCCACAGCGAGTCGGTGCCTCTGGAGCCCTCCGCGGCGGGTCCGGCGGCGCCGCCGGCGCGACGGGCAGCGCACAGGGGCAATCGTGCACGTCGCGACCGCCGCGAGCGCCTGCAGCGCCAATGGTGCGCTCAGCTGGCGTCTCCGTGGCGACCGGCGCCTACTTGCAGACGCCCGCGCCATCGCAGCTCTTGCCGCCGGGGCAGCCTGTGCCTGTCGCCAGCGACTTGGCCTTGCAGCCCATGCCCGCGACGCAGTCGGGCACCAAGCAGGCGTTGCCGTCGTCGCAGGCGCTCGCCGCCAGCGCTGCACAGCCGCCGGCCTCGGCGCAGGTGCGGTGCAGCCACGGCGAGGTGCGCAGCACCTGCGCCAGGGACTTTGAGCCGAGACCGTTGGAGCCGGTCAGCAACCAGCCGTCGCCGAGGGCGCGGACGCTGCGCAGCCCGCCACCGCCGGCCGGCCACAGCGCGCTCGCCAGAGGCGTGCCATCTGCGCGGACGCGCCACAGCAAGCTTGCCGTGTCGGCGGCGTTGAGGCTGGTGGAGGCAGCGCCGACGGCGAGGACCTCGCCCCAGCTCGCCAGCCGGGCGGCGTAGAGCATGTTGTCGTCGACCTGCCCGGCGAGCGTGCGCTGCCACACGGGGACCAACTTATCGTCGAGGCGCAAGATCCAGCCGACCTCGCCGGTGCTGACGGCTGCAGCGCCGACGACGAGGTATCCTCCGCTGATGACGGTGACGCCTTGCAGATCGCCCGCTGAGGCGCTAGGCGCCAAGTAGTCCTGCTCGCCACCGTAGAGCATCGAGTCGAGGCGACGGTGGACCCAGCCGTGCCAGACCTTGGTGCCCTTGACCACCTGGCGGCGGCCGACCACGACGTAGCGCGACGCCGCCGGCTCATGGGCGCCACCGTTGAGGACATAGGCGTCCCCTGAGCCGTTGAGCGTGACGTCCTTGCCAGGCACGGTCGATTTGGTCGTCTCGCTCCAGAGCAGGAGCCGCACGACCGTCGCCGCCCCTGCCGCTGGCTGCTGCAGGCCCACCATCGCGACTTCGGGCGTCGGCCCCTGCAACAGGGCGGCCAGCTGCACACCAACCACTGCCTCGGCGGCGAGCGTCACGGCAAATTGCTGCTTGCCGGCGGCGTCGACGCGGGCGAAGAGCGGCACATGCGGCGACGCGGTCGGCTGCGACATCCCGGCGAGCAGCAGGCCGTCGTTGCGCTCAAGGGCGCGAGTCCACGTGCCGACATATCCGCCGGTGGACAAGCTGAGGCTTGACTGGCCAAAGAGATCGGTTCGCAACCAATAAGGGGCGCCGGCGCGCTCGCCGACCATCAAGGCGTCGCCGCCGACCAGGTCGATCACGCCGCGGACGAGCATGCCTGGCTTGTCCTGAAAGCTGACGTCAAAGAGCCTCGGCTTGCCGCTGCTGCATTTTCCTTTGCCATCACAGACATCTCCGGTCGTACAGGCGTCACCGTCGCTGCAGGCCAGCTGATGTGGCACGTAGCTACAGACGCCGGCCCCGCTGCAGAGGTCGTCGGTGCAGGGGTTTTTGTCGTTGCAGTGCAGCTTAGAGTCGGTGCAGGTGCCAGTCGCGCTGCAGATGCCGGCGATCGTGCACGGGTCGTCGTCGTCGCAGGGCAGCCCGGCTTCTTTGGGTTTGGTCGCGCAGGCGCCCTTCTGGACATCGCAGCTCGCTGTGGCGCACGCCCCGCCGATGCCAGTGCACAGGTTGCTCTCGCCCACGCAGGCCCCGCCGCCGTCGCACTTGTCCTTGACGGTGCAGAACTGGCCGTCATCACACGCGTCGCCCGCAGCCTTGAAGAGGGGCTTGCAGATCGATTTGGCGGCCCCGATCGAGGTGCAGCTGGGCGTGGCGCAGGGTTTGCCGTCGCTGAGGCAGACGATCGCGGGGCCGGCAGCGCAGGCACCCGACTTGCAGGTGTCTGGGCCGGTGCAGCCGTCGTCGTCGGCGTCGCAGGGGGTACCATCGGCGGCCGTGGCGACGACGCAAGCGCCAACGCCGTCGCAGCGGGTGTCTTGGCATTGTGCGAACTGCAGGCCATCGGCGACGCAGGCTTGGCCCTTCTCGAGGGCGCCTAGCACGCAAACGCCGGCGTCGCAGAGCGCCTCTTTGCACGGGGCGGTCCCCTTGGGCGAGACGCACTGGTCGTCGTTCGAGCAAGTCGCTCCGAGGTTGCCGGCGCCATCTTGCCCATCGCCGCTGTCTTGCCCGTCGCCGCTGCCGTCCACCTCGCTGGCGCCCTGCCCATCGCCGCTGTCCGATACCGTGTCGGCGTCAGCGACCTCGGCGCCGGCGGCGATGGCTTGACCGAGGGCGTCGCGCAGCTCGTCGTCGCTGGCGACGGGCGGCAGGCAGCCGGTCAACGCGCCGGCAGCGAGCACAAGGCAGACCGCGCCGCGGCCGAAGACGCGCGCAGCGGGGGTCATTGGACAGCGCGAGGCCACACGCCGCCAGCCGGCCGCTCGGTCCTGCCGCGTCCTATCGAGCCGCTCCTCGCCCACTGCACCCCCGCTCCAGCGCTCGCCTCGCGGTAGCCTAGCAATGACGACCGTCCAGCGCGACCCCACCGCGGCGCTCCACCACCGCGGGCGGGGCGGCCTCTCCCCGCCGACGACCGCGAGGTCAGCGCCTGACTGGCCGTAGCCGCGGCTAGAGGCTATCCTCACCGCCATGCGCCCCCTCCCCCTCAGGTCAGCCCGAGCCCCCCTGTCGCCGCGCGCTGCCTTGCGCCGTGGCGGGGCCGCTTCGCGTTCGCGGCGCGGCATCGCGCTCTGCGTGGCGCTGGCGTTCGGCCTGGGTTCGGCGGCATGGACTGGGGCCGCCGATGCCCAGACGACACGATCTGAGGCGAGCCCGGCGGCGATGCGACGCGCCAAGGCGATGGCCACCGAGGCGAAGGCGCTGTTCCAGAACGGCGAATTTATCGACGCCGCCCACCTCTTTATGGAGGCCTACGCGATCTCCAAGCATGTGACGCTGATCTTCAACGCCGCTCGCGGCTACGAGCAGGCCGGCCAGCTGAAGCGCGCCGAGTCGCTCTTCAAGCTCTACCTCTCGATCGTGGGCGACGATGAGGCTGGCCGTGCCGACGCCATCGCCCGCCTCGAGGCCGTGCGGGCGCGCTTGAGCATCGCCGAACCAAAGCCGATAGAGCCGCCAAACCCGACGCCGACCCCGACGCCGTCGACCGCTCCGACGCGGCCGCGCTGGCCCTTTGTCGCTGCCGGTGTCAGCGCGCTCGCCGCTGGCGGGCTCTATGGGCTGGCCTACCGGCAAGCTGGCGGCCTCGACCTCGCCACCGTCGTCGACGAAGCGAGCCGCCGCGAATACGCCGACCAGCGCGACCGCGCTCAGCTCATGCGTTGGGCGGCCGTGGGTGGCGGCGTCGCGGCGGTGGGGCTCGTGGTCGTGGGCGTCGTGCTGCGGGGCCGCAACTCCGATCCGTCGGCAGCGCCTGCGCCAGCGCCCGCCGGAGGCGACTCGCCACCGTCTGCGGCCATGACGCCGGAGGCTGCGTGGACGCCAGATGGCGCTGGTGGCTGGCAGCTCGAGCTGCGCTGGAGCTTCTGAGCCGGGCGACTGGCGCGGCGACGTCGTCGGGGTGCGTGCCGACGCTGACCCGCGGGCCTCCGTTGCAGCGCGGGCGCCTGGCCTTGCGCTCTCCGATGGGTCAGCGAGCGGACGTCAGGAGGGACCACCGGCACTTCGCGGGCGCCCACTTGGCGCGCCCACACTTGCTCTGTACCCTCCGGCGGCTGTGCCGGACCCCCGGCGCCTGCAGTGGAGCGACGCCATGGCCAAAGACGCATCGGCAACGACCCCGCCGCGCGCGGTAAGCCTCACGGACTACCAGCCGCCCCGTTGGCTGGCCGAGCGGGTGGACCTCGTGTTCGACCTGCATGAGAGCCACGCCGACGTCTTGGCGACGATCGCTTGGCGCCGCAATGAGGCCCGTCGCGACGCTGGCTCGACCTTAGAGCTCGACGGTGAGGCCCTGGAGACCGTCGCCGTCGAGATCGCCGCCGGCCATGGCGCCTCCGATGGGGACACCGCCGGCCATGCAGACGCGGCGTTCTCCCCAGCCCAGTACGAGGTCGATGGCGCCCGCATGGCCTTGCAGCCGCCGGCCGGCGACCGCATTCGCACCCGCATTCGCACCCGCATCGAGCCGCAGAACAACCGGACGATGGAGGGATTGTACCGCTCGGGCGGCATGTTCTGCACGCAGATGGAGGCTGAGGGCTTCCGCCGCGTCACCTGGATGGCCGACCGCCCCGACGTCCTCGCCGTGTGGACGGTAGCCATCGAGGCCGCCAGCGACCGCTTCCCCGTGCTGCTCTGCAACGGCAACCTCGTCCACGCCGGGCCGGCGACGAGCGCTGGGCGGCACGTCACGGTGTGGCACGACCCCTTCCCAAAGCCGGCTTACCTTTTTGCGCTGGTCGCCGGCGACCTCGACGTCACCGACGACGAGTTCACGACCTGCAGCGGGCGCACGGTGCGGCTGCGGCTGTACACCGACAAGGGCAACGCCGACCAGAGCGCGCACGCGCTCGCCGCGCTGAAGAAGTCGATGCGCTGGGACGAAGAGGTCTACGGCCGCGAGTACGACCTCGACGTCTTCCACATCGTCGCCGTCCACGACTTCAACATGGGGGCGATGGAGAACAAGTCGCTCAATATCTTCAATGCCTCCGCTGTGTTGGCAAAGGCGGAGACCGCCACCGACGATCGCTTCTCGCCATCGCGATGGCCA
>SXNM01000205.1 GCA_005777155.1 Pseudomonadota bacterium
GGAGCGCGCCGTCGACGCCGCGAAGGCGCCCTGTCGCGCTGCCGCCGCCGTCCGCGAGCGCTCCCTCAGACCACGCGGCGACCGCAGCGACGAGCGCGGGGCGCAGGCCGCCGAGCGAGGGCCGCCCTGCCAGCTGCGGTGAGTCCGGCCGCGCCACCAGACGGGCTCCGGCGGGGCTAACGACGACGTCAAAACGCAGTCCGCCGTGGAAGAGCAGCGCCAAGCCAAGGAGTGGCGCCGCGTCGTAGTCTGGCGGGTCGGCTGCCGGCCGCAACGCCTCGAGCTGCCAGCGCAGCACCGCGCGGAAGAGGCCGACATCAGCGATGGGAGCGGCGGTGTGCACGTGGTTCGCGTCCTCGCAGGTCTCTACGCGCTGGCGAGCCGAGTCCTGCAGTGGCGCCGGCCCAGGCGCGACCTGCGGCCCTTTCCCGCTCGCAGCGCAGCGCCTATTGTAGCGCGCCGGCTCCGACAGCGCAGCCCGCAAGGAGACCATGAGCAAGGCCCACAGCAGCGCCGCCGGCCGCTCAGGCGACGCCCCTCCGACGCCACCTGCACCGAGGACACGCGGCGCCCGCATCGCGCTCACCGGCGGCCCAGGCGGCGGCAAGACCACGGCGGCCGACCTGTTCCGTCGCGAGCTGGGCGACGCCGTCATCCTGGTGCCCGAAGCCGCGACGCTGCTCTTTGGCGGAGGTTTTCCGCGCCGAAGCGACGCGGCGTCCTGCCGGGCGACGCAGAGCGCGATCTTCTCGGTGCAGCGGGCGTTGGAAGACATCCAGTCGGCGTCTTGGCCGGAGCGGATCTTGCTCTGCGATCGCGGGACCATCGACGGCGCCGCCTATTGGCCAGCCGAAGACGGCGGCGCCCTTGGGTTCTTCACTTCCGCCGGCACGACGCTGGAGGCGGAGCTGGCGCGCTATGACGCGGTGATCTTCTTTCAGAGCGCCGCCACCGGTGGCATGTCGATCGACGGCGGCAACCCGGTGCGCAGCGAGTCTCAGCGCGAGGCGGCGCTGCTCGACGACAAGCTGCTGGCGCTCTGGAGTCAGCACGAGCGGTTCGTCCTCGTGCCTCACAAGGCGTCGTTCTTCAAGAAGATCACGTTCGGCCTCGCCGCCATCGAGTCGATCGTCGCCCAGCTGCGTCGCCTGGCTCAGGGCCCGACCGGCTGAGGCCCCACCCGATCCGCCGTCGCGCCGCGACGCCACCGAGAGCCCCGCCATGAGCCTCCCCATCCTGCAAGAGACGAGCGTTCAAGCGACCGACGGCACGCGCCTGCGTGTCCAGACCTTTGGCCGCGGTCCGCTGCCCATCGTCATCGCCAACGGCCTCGGCGGCACCATGATCGCCTGGACGCCGCTGCTGCGGGCGTTCGAGGACCGAGCCCGCTTCATCAGCTGGGACTACCGCGGCCTGTATGGGTCGGAAAGGCCAGCGGATCTGCGGCGTCTGCAGGTCGGCCACCATGTCGGTGACATGCGCGTGGTGCTCGACGCGATGGGGGTCAGCCGTGCGGTGTTCGCCGGCTGGTCGATGGGCGTGCAGGTGGCCGTCCAGGCGGCCGCAGACCTCGCGGATCGCAGCCTCGGCCTGCTGCTCATCAACGGCACCTACGGGCGAGTCTTTGAGACGGCGTTCGCAGCACCTGGCTCTCAGCTGGTCCTGCCGCAGGTGAACCGTCTGGCTAGACGGCTGGCGCCCCTGCTGCCTCACGCCGTGTCGATGGTGACGCGGCAGCCTTGGTTCCTGCCGGCGATGGCGCGGACCGGCCTGGTCGATGAGCGGCTCGACCGCGAGGTCTTTTTGGAGATCGCGCGCGGCTTCGACAAGCTCGACTTCGACGTCTACCACCGCATCATGGGACACCTACACGAACACGACGGCGAGCCCGCGCTGCGCCAGATCTCGGCGCCCCTGCTGCTCATCGCCGGCGGCAAAGACGCCATGACCCCGCCCTCGGTGCGCGAGGTCTTTCAGCGCCACGTGCCGCATGCCGAGACGCACATCGTGCCGCGCGGCACGCACTACACGCTGCTCGAGTACCCTGACGACGTCATCCAGCGGGTCGGACAGTTCCTCGACAATCATATCGGCGTCGACGGCTGAGCAGCGGCCGCGGCCAAAAATCCTGCTTGCGGCCCGGCCCCCTGACCGGCAAGGTGCCGCCGCTCCGGCCGCTGCCTGTGACGCGACCGGCGAAGGAGGTGCCCGTGCGCTGTGACCCTTGGCGATTGGCGTGGCTGGCGCTCGCCGCGTTTGCATGCTCGGCGGAGCCGTCCCAGCCAGGGACGCTGCCGGTGCCCGACAGCTACAGTGACAGCGCCATGGGCGACGCCGCCACCGACGCCGTAGACGGCGGCACGAGCCAGGGCGACTCCGACAGCGTAGGCGATGGGTCGGCGAGCGGCGACGCGGACGGCGGAGCGAGCACCGACGTTGCGGCCGAGACGATCAGCGACGCCGTCGACGACACGGCGGCGAACAGCGACACGGCGCCAGATGCCGGCGCCGACGCGGAGACGGGCTTCCCTGATGGGTTCTTAGATCCGCCAGATACCGGCAACGACGGCGGGGCTGGCGTGGATGCGACGCCCAGCGGGCCGGTCGGCGAGCTCTACGCCCACACCGGCACGGAGCTCTACCGTCTCGATCTCGCCGACGCCAAGCTGACCTTGGTTGGCGCATTTCAGTTCAATAAGGAGGCAAATGATATCAACGATATCGCAATCGATCGCGACGGAAACATGTTCGCCGTCGGTCCATCGGCCCTCTACGCCTGCGACCGCCACACAGCCAAGTGCGGCTACCTTGCGAAGCTCCCGGTCTCCTACAACGGCCTCACCTTTGTACCGGAAGGGACCGTGAGCGCCACGACCGAAGCACTGGTCGGCATGGGCGCGGACGGCAGCTGGAACCACATCGAGCTCAAGGCCGGCCAGGTGACGATCAAGAAGCTCGGCGCCTTCGCCAGCCCGTGGGTGCCCTCAGGCGACGGCTTCTCGGTGTTCGGGATCGGCACCTTCGCGACGATCAAGGGCAAGGGCGCGAGCGACGCGCTGGCAGAGGTCGATCCGACCACCGGCAAGCTGGTCAAGGTCGTCGGCGAGACCGGCCAGAAGGGTCTTTTCGGCCTCGCCTGGTGGAGCGGGCAAGTCTACGCCTTCGCCAAGACCGGCGAGATCTACACGCTGAATATTCAGACCGGCAAGGCGACCCTGGCGACCAGCGTCGTGGCGCCCAAGGGCAAGGTTTGGTACGGCGCCGGCGTCAGCACCCGGGCCAACGGCGGCTGAGCGTCAGCGGCGAGAGAGCGACGGCGTCGAGTCCGGTCGCTCCGCCCCCTCAGCTCTCGGTAATCTTCGTGGCCGCTGCCTTGGTGCCCGATGGTTGCGGGCGGTCGGCAAAGACGTCCTGAATCAAGACCTTGGACTTGCCTGGGTCCTTCGTCACTTCGAGGCCACGCTCTGTCAGCGGAAACTCTTCCGTGCCACCCCATTGGCCTTCGTCTTTCGGCAACCCCGAAGTGTACTTGTAGCGAATCGAGCTGCCGGGGGGAAAGGCAAACACGCCCGTCCAGCGTTGGTCGCCCGCGACCTTGTCGCCCTCCTTGCCGTCATCGCGCAGGGCCACCTTGTTCGGCACCCTCTTGGTCTTCAGACCGAGCTTCGGGTGATTGCCGGTGATGTAGACGACGCCCTTGCCTTTGGGTGGCGGAAAAGTCTCGATCCAGCCGAAGAGGTCCATCTTAATGGCCTTCTCGCTGACATCGACCTCGAAGGTGCAATAGACGGCGTTGGTCGAGTCCTCGACGAGGTACTTGGCCTCGAGGTTGGGGGCGCTGTCGACCGCCTTGTTGTTCTTGCGGAACACCAAGCGGACCTCGATAGGGTCGCCGAGCGAGGCGCCGAGATCAGCCCACGGCATGAGCAATTCCAGAAACTTGCCGCCGGCTACTGGGCCACCAACCTTGCCGGAGAAGGTGGCAGGCGCCAGCTGCTCCCAGGTCGTCTTGCCGTCAGACTTGCGGTACTCGAGGCCAGCCTTGCCGCCCGCCAAGGGCACCCGCACCTCGCGCGCCGCGCCCTTGCCCTTCATCTGCAAGGCGACGCCACCCCGGCCGAGGGCGACGGCGGGATCTTCCACGAACGTCCCAAGCTTAGGGTCGACGATGTGCTTGTGGCTGAGGTAAATCAGCAGCTCGCCGTCAACTTTCGAGAGATCGAAGTTGTGCTGCACGCCGAGGTAGAGTCCTTTGCTATCCCAACCATAGAACACCGTAGCGATCCAGTCGTCGGGGTTGGCTTGGGCGTCTGCGGTGTCGGAGTCGAAGAAGAAGCCGCCCTGGGCACCCCACTCGCTCTCGTTGGGCAGCAGCTTGCCGTCGATCAGCGGCGGCGCGGTGAATGGGCCTGGCGGCACCTGCTCGCTGGCCTGGATCAGCGGCTTGAAATCGGGCATCGGGATCTCAGCCTTGCCCTGCATTTTGAGCGCGGCGTTCATGTGCTTGTACATGCCGGCGATGTGGGTCCGAAACGCCTGATCGAATGGCGAGTCGTCGTTGCTGGGGCTGGTCATGTCAGCGCCGTACCACCAGAACCAGTCCGAGCCCTCGGCGGCGTAGAACTCGTCCCACGCTGACCACGCCTCGGCGTCGACGCTGCCCCCGGCGGCGGGCGCCGGCAGCAGCGGGTCGGGCTGGGCGAGGCCGCTCTGTTGCAGATGTAGCCTCGCCTGGAGCAGGTATCCCCAAGCGGCGTTCTCCTCGCCCTCGCCGATCCAGATGCTGAAATTGCCGCCGATCCAGCTGCCTGGGAACAGCGGCTCCAGCTCTGGCAGCTTGGCGACGGGGTGCGGCGGGACGTTGCGCGCCTTGTTGCCGAGCAGGTACTCGGAGCCGGTCACGCTGATGATCTCGCCTGACGACTGCAACGCCATGAGCTTGCTGTAGAGCTTGTCGAAGAAGCCGACGCCGTCGTGCTCGACCGCGAAGGTCTCCCAGGCGTTTTCGCCATCGAGGATCAGCGTGATGACGCGGTCTGGCGCGCCAAAAGTCGGCGCCTGCGAGGTGACGTTCTTGATCAGGTCGTTGGCGGCGTCCTCGCCGGAGAGGCCCTGGTACTTGAATCCGATGTCATTGGATTGATTCGTATTCCGAAAGAACACACCCAGAACGTCGCCGTCGCTGCCGGCGTTGCCAGGGGCAGTGTCGGCGTCGACCTGAAACGGCGAGACCGGGGCGCCACCTGGAAATTGACCTGACTTCTCAAGCACCTGCTGGTCGGTCGCCACCCAGACCACGCCGTACTTGACGAAGTGCTGCACGACCTCCTCGGCGACCGAGCCTTCGCCGGGCCACATGCCGAGCGGCTTGTAGCCGAAGAGCTCCTCAAAATAGGCGACCGCTCTGCCGACGTGGGCGGCGGCGTCCGATGGGAAGCTGTACGGCTGTGCGGGCTTGGGATCAAAGGGCTGACCGGGCCCCATCAGGTTGCTGTTGTGCACCAGCGGCAGAATCGGGTGGTAGAATGGCGTGGTCGTCAGCTCGATCTGGCCGGTCGGCTTGCCGGCGGCGCCGTCCTCCGGGCGGTAGGCCATCTGCTTGTGGATCGGCACGGTGGCCTTCATGATCTTGAACTCTTCCGCCACGATGCGGTTGGCGAGCGCCTCGCTCAGCGGCACCTTGAGGGCGAAGGTGCCGTCGGCCTTGGCCGCGATCACGTCGGTGAGATCGACGACGTCGCCGGTGGCCAGCTCCACTTTGCCTTTCAGGAAGTCGGGGTCCATCCATGCGATCTCAAACCAGATCTTGAGGCCCAAGTAGTCCTGCTGCGTCAGCGTGGCGGGGTTCTTGTCGCGCAACGCCGCGTAATCCGGAAAGCGCTTCATCAGCACCGGTGCCGTCGACACGCAGGACCAGGGATCGGCGTAGAGCAGCCCGAGCTGCTTCTTGGTGGCGGTCTGCGGCGTCGGCGTCGGCTCCAGCAGCAGGTCAATCCAGGGGTCGGTGCGGCCCTTCCACTTGGCGAGGAAGGCGGCGGCGTCGACGCTGTTGGCCTTGGTGTCGATGTAGGGCGCCATTCGCTTGACGTAGTAGTCCTGCAGCTGCTTGAGCAGCACCGCGGTCAGGTTCATCGTCAGGTGGACGTCCTTGTACGGCAGTAGCCGCGAGGCCATGTCGTAGTAGTCCTTGGTCGCGTGCTTGCGCACCCACGGCGAGGTGAGCTGCCCTGCGATCGGGTCCTCGTAGGTCGGCTGGTGCTGGTGGAAGAGCAGGTGCAAGTAGACGGTGCGCTTGATCACAGCCTTGCGCTTGCTGCCATCGAGGCTCGCCTCGTCGACGCCGACCAGCCCTTTGACCAAGGCGGTGTAGGTCAGGGCAGCGTTGATCTTGGTGCCAGGATCGAGCTCAAGCGCGACAAAGCGCGGATCGGCCGCCGGGCCCGCGGCGGTGACCGCGACCGTCGACGCGTTGGAGGCTTGGACCGTGTAGATCTTGCTGCAGGCGCTGGCGCCGGCGCAGGTGGCGCTCGTGATCGTCGGCGGCTTGTTGAAGCGCAGGCGCACGCCGACGCCATCGGGCGAGAAGGCGCTCTCGAGCTTGAGCGTCCCCTCTGGCCAGACTGCACCAGCGTCGACACCGGAGTCGGCGGAGCTGCCGCTGTCCGTGGTGTCGGCGGCGTCATCGGCGCTGGCGTCGGTGATGCCGCCATCGTCGCTGGCGTCGGTCGCGCTGCCCCCACCGTCCGCGGCGTCGTCGATAAGCCCGCCAGCGTCGACCAGCGCGTCGACGTCGGCGCCGGGCGCGGCGTCGGTGCCCGCCAGCACGAGATCGAGCCCCGCGGCGTCGAGCTCGAAAGGCTTCAGCCCCTGGTTATAGGCGGCTGCCTTGCCGCTGGCGCCGTCGGGCAGACCAGTCGGCGCGCCGGAGCGAGCGACTGGGTCGCCGGTGACCGCGCAGGCGGCCAAGGTCCAGGCGCAGAGCGCGGCGGCGAGAGGGTTGGGGCGCGGTGTCGTCACAAGGGCCATCGGCGTTCCTCCGAGGCCATTAGCCTAGCAGAGTCGCGCGCCACAGTCGCAAGCCAGAGACGCCGCCGCGCGCCACAGTCGCAAGCCAGAGACGCCGCCGCGCGCCACAGCGACGGCCGGAGGATGCGTCGCCGAGGCTACAGGGTCTTGAGGTAGGCGATGAGGTCGGCGAGCTGGCCCTGGGTCAGGTGCGAGGTCTTGCCCATCGCGCCATCGGTCCGCAGCAGCAGGTCCTGCAGGGTGGCGGCGCTGCCATCGTGAAGGTAGGGCCCGGTGTGCCAGAGGCCGCGCAAGCTCGGGGTGTTGAAGGTCACCGGCGTCGGCTTCTTGCCGCTCTGCGCGGCGACGAACTCGCGGGCCATCAGCTCGGCGGGGCTCGCGGTGCCGATATCCCAGTTGCGTCCATCGGTCAGTGCGTCACCGCTGTGGCAACTGGCGCAGGCCACGGTCGGATCTTGGAAGAGCTCGCGGCCGCGCACTTGCTGCTCGGTGAGGCCGGACGGGGCGCGGTGGGGGTTCGGGCGCTCCGGCAGCCCGGTGAGCAGGAAGGTCTCCAGCGCCGCGAGCTCAGCCTTGGCGAGGCCGTGGCCGCCCATCCTCTCGATCGTCTCGTCCATGTTCGACTGCAAGGCCGCCTCGGAGCCGGCCCAGTTGAACGGCCCTGTGCCGAGCAGGCGGCCAGCCAAGGTCGGCGTCTGGCGCGGGCCATCGGCGACGAACCAGGTCAGCTTGTCCTCGTCGCCCTCCAAGTGGCAGGACGCACAGGCGAAGCGGTCTGCGGCAGCGACACTGTCATTGGGCGTAAAGGTGAAGATGCGACGCCCCAGGCGGGCCTCGCCCGAGAGGGGATCGTTGGCGAACGCGACCTCGCGGCCAGCGGTCAAGGTCAGTGGGCCACCGATCATCTGCGGCGGCGGGCTGTCCGACTTGGCGGCGGGGTAGGACGCGACGACCAGGTCGAGCAACGCCGTCAGGTCCACCTCGCTGACGCTAAAGCCGTGGGCGTTGTGCACGTAGAGCTTGGTGCCGTCCGCCGAGAGCGCCAGGGCGCGCGGCGCCTGCCCGACCTTGAGCTCGGCGATCGGCGCCAGCATCGGATCGCCCATGCCAGTGTTGAGCACCAGGACGTTGTCAGTGCCATACGCCGCGACGAAGGCCATCGTCGCCGCTGGGTGGTGGAGGATGTCGTGCGGCTGGTCGAAGCGCGCCAAGAAGTTGCGGCCATTCTGCGGATCGGCGATCGCGAACTCGCGCGACTCAAGCGTGCTGGTCGCCTGCAAGCGGGAGACCGAGACCTCGATCGGGCGGATCGGCGTGCCAGGCGAGCAGACGGGCCCGGACGAGCCATAGCCGTCGCTGGACGCACTGGAGCCGCCCGAGCCGTCGACCATCGACTTGTCGAAGAGGCTCTGCTGCAGCGTGATCTCATTGCCAGGCGACGCCAGGACGTGGGCGGCCAGCACGTCACCGGACTCGGGCTCGACGACGGTCGCGATGGCGCGCCAGCTGCGCAGATCTGGGCCGAACTCGTCCATGGCGGGGTTGCGCTGACGCAGCGCCACCATGCCCTGTTGCCCGACGAGCATCGCGCCCTCCGTCGGCGTCAGCTCGAGCGTCACCGGGCTGCCGTGGGCGAAGGCGATGACCAGCGACAGGGTCGGCGCCTGGCTGCCGCTCGCGCTGGCCGCAGGGAGCTGGCGCAGGGTCAGCGACCGCGGCTCCCCGGGGAGGGCGACGGCCTGGGTGACGGCGCCGCTCTTGGTGTCGACGAAGGCGACCTTGGACTCGCCGGCGAGCGCCACGGCCAGCGTCTTGCCGTCTGGGGTGAGGGCGAGGCCGATCGGCTCGGCACCGACCTTCCAAGTAGCCGTAGCCTTGAGCTCGGCGGCGTCGATGCGGGCGATCGTTCCGGCGTGGCGAAGGCTGACGTAGGCGACACCTGCGGCATCGACGACGATCTGCTCAGGCCGACCGCCAAGCGTCAGCGTCTGCAGCACTTGCAGCTGCTTGGCGTCGACGATGGCCACCGCGCCGTTGTCGGCGTCAGCGATGAGGAGCCGATCGCCGACCCGAGCCATGCCGTGCGATGAGGCGCCAGGCGTCGAGCGGTCGAAGGCGACCTTGCGCGGGACGAAGGGCATGGTCTGCTGCACCGCAGGGTGCAGGCCGTCGATGATGCCGTCTGGCGCCATGCAGGCTAGGACGTCTGGCGGGACGTCGATGGGTCCACAGCCGACGGCGGCGCCGCAGGCCGTGCCGAGGGTGACAGCGGCTCGACCGACACGGGCCACGAAGCCAAGCTGGGTGCGATGGGGTGCTTTCATCTTTGGTCTCTCTGGGATGCTAGAGGGCTCCGGTCGCCAAGTGGGCCGCTGCGCCGCCCCGCGTGAACGCTTTGGCTCTGACACTAACGCGCTGCTTCCCCGCTCACTCGCCAGAGTACATGATCTCCTAGACCGGGCGCGAGTGGCAAAATTGTCATGGTCGCTTGCAGTGCCCGCGGGCTACGCCATGCTGAAACACCGCAGGCGGGCCGATTCGTCACCGGCCCCTGCGAGTCAACGCGGCGGGAGCGTCCGCGATTCAGCGTCCGAGCGCGCGCGCCGATCTGGAGGCCAACCCAATTGATTGAGCTCCGCAGCCCCTCCGCCCTGCAGTCGCCCCGCGGCCGACTCCGCCGCTTCGCGCTGGTTGGCTTAGCGACGGCGTCGCTCGCAGCGTGCGGTGGTGGCGACCCCGGCGACGCTGCGGGAGATGGCGCCGACGATGCCGCCAGCGACGTCGCCGATGGCGCGGCCGCATTGGACGCTGCGCTGCGAGGGGATGGCAGCGGCGATTCGGACGCCGGCCTCGGCGGTGGCGGCGCAGAGGGCGGTGGCTCAGACGGCGGCAGTGCAGGCGACGCGGCCCAGGTGGCGCCGCTCCAGGCGCCCAGTGGCGGCTACGCAGCGATCTTCCTCGACGTCGGCCAGGGCGACGCCACGCTGCTGGTGGCTGCCAACGGTGAGACGGCGCTGATCGACGGTGGCGTATCGGCGGACCTGCTCCGCAAGCGCCTCGGGCGGCTCGGCGTCAAGCGGATCGATTTGGTCATCGCGACCCACGCCGACGCGGATCACATCTCGGGGCTGGTGGTCGCGCTCGAGGACTTCGCGGTGGGGCGCGTGCTGTGGAACGGCGTCGGCAAGGACACGCAGGTCTTCGCGGGCTTCTTCGCCGCCATCGCCGCCGAAGCGGGGGTCGTGGTCTCGATCGCGGCCCGCGGCCAGACGGTCCAGTTCGGCGGGCTGTCGCTGGAGATCCTGCACCCGACTGGAGGCGCCAAGGACGACGCTGACCACAACAACCAGAGCGTGGTCTTTCAGGTCGGCTGCGCCGGAGCCTGGCTGCTGATGCCCGGCGACGCCGAAGCGCCGGCCGAGGCATCGATGCTCGATTCCAAGCAGATCAGCGACGTCGATGTCCTCCACGTCGGTCACCACGGCTCGGAGTCCGGCACCACGCCGGCGTGGCTGGCGGCGGCGGCGCCGGAGCAAGCGATCATCAGCGCCGGCGCGCAGAACGCCTACGGCCACCCAGACGCCGTGGTGCTGGAGCGGCTCAAGGGCGTCGGCGCTGCGATTTGGCGCACCGACACCGGTTGGGATGATGACTCGCTGTGGATGCACGCCGACTGCAAAGGTGGCCTGAGCTTCGGCCGCGTCCCCTGAGCGTAGGCGCCGCGCCTTGGCCCGCGTCGGCGGGGCGGGTTAGGTCCCGGAGTCCGGCACGCCGAGGGGATCGACTACCCGCGCTTTGGCCCTAGCCCGCTCGGGCAGAAATCGCAGCGCGGCGAAGGGTCGCAACGCCGGAGTGCCGAATCCAGGCACGACGCCGACGCCGCTGCCCAAGGTCAATTCGAGTCCGCGGCCGACGGGGAATCGCAGCGCGAAGCTCGCCTCCAGCCGCTGCGCAGATGCGGTGGCGAACGGAGAAGTCAGCGGCGCCTGCCAATCGAGGCTGGCGTCGACGATGAGCGCTGGGTTGGCCGAGTCGTCGCTGCGGACGCTTGCCGCGACCGCCGCTCGCCAGGCGCTGCCGTCGTCGACGGTAGGGACGGACTCGACCGCCTGCAGGCGGGTGCCGGCGTTGGCCGCCAGCGTCCACAGCCCGACGCGTCGCGACCCGGCGAGCCGCAGCGTCAGCGCCGGGCTGCCGTGGCCCATGTAGGCGTCGGTGGCGCCGGTGGGTAGGGCGAGGCGAGCACCAACAGCCCAGCCGTAGTCGCGCTCGCGGTCGTCGGCGCCGACCCAACGCGCCGCCAGTGCAAGGTCGCCGAGCGCGGTCTCGGCGATGGGGCCGCTGCCTGGACCACGCCGCGAGACGCCTTGGCCCTGCTGTCGCAACGCCAGCGGCAACTCAGCGCCGACTGCCAGGTTGCGCCACAGGCGCATGCCGGCGCGCAGATCGAGGGCCAAGCGGTCGCGCACGAGATCGCGCAGCGGCTCATTGCCACGCTCGACCACCAACGGCCTGAGCTGCAGCTCCACCTGCGCTGAGGCGAAGAGGTCACCCTCCGGCGCGCTGCGGCCGAGCTCGACGCCGAGCACATCTTGGCCGTCGACGCTGCGCGGCGCCGAGGCGACGACGGGCAGGACGACCGCCGAGGCCGCCGCTGCTGGCGCCGGCGCCACCCCGCCGAGGGCAAGCGCCGCCCAGCCAGCGCGGAGGGCGTGACGCCTGCCGATGGCGGCGCTTGGCGAGGCGAGCGCCCGACGACGTCTCTGAAAGGCCAGCGTCAGTGCGCCAGCGAGCGCCAACGCCAGCGGGACCAGCGGCGCCCCTGCTGGGCCGCGCCCGGGTGCCGCGTTGCAGCTGACGAGGCGGCCGCCGACGATGCGGGCGCCAGGCTCAAGGCCGCGGAGGTCGTCATCGGGGTCGAGGGGATCGGTGCCATCGGTCAGCACCTCGTCGCCGTCGTCGACGCCGCCGCCGTCGGTGTCGCGACGCAGCGGATCGGTCTTGTGGAGGCTCACCTCGTCGCCGTCGTCGAGCCTGTCGCCATCGCTGTCGCGGTCGCGGTAGTCGGCGAGCCCGTCGCCGTCGGTGTCGCGCGGCGCGCCGGGGTTCGGGCCGGCCTCCAGCGCGTCGCCGAGGCCGTCGCCGTCGCTGTCCTGATCGAGGGCGTCGACGAGGCCGTCGCCGTCGCTGTCGGGTGCGCCCGCCTTGCCTGCGCCACCGCCGATGCCGCCGGTCTGTGCCGCGGCCTCGACCCCGTCCGGGATGGTGTCGCCGTCGCTGTCGACGTGTTGGGGATCGGTGCCGATCTCGACCTCCAGCGTGTTGGCGAGGCCGTCGCCGTCGAGGTCGTCGCTGGCGAGCAGCTCGCTCTTGGGATCCAGCGGATCGGACTCTCCCGGGTCACGGCGTCCGTTTCGGTCGATGTCCTCGATGCCGTCGACGACGACGCCGCGGTCGGTGTCCGCCGCCAGGAGCCGGGTCTGGGTCTTCGGATCGAGGTCCGGGCGGAAGGCGCCCGCCGATTTCGCTGTTGCCTCGCTGACATCGGCGCTGCCAACGCCCCGCTCGGTGCCGTCGGGCAGGCCGTCGGCGTCGGCGTCGGCGTCGCGGCAGCCTGGCTTGCCGTCGCCGTCTTCGTCCAGCCCGGCGTTGGGCTCTGCGCCATCGAGGACGCCATCGTCGTCGCTGTCGGCGTCGGCTGGGTCGCAGCCGAGGAGCGTCTCACTGGCGTCAGGCCAGCCGTCGGCGTCGGCGTCGGCGGCGGCGGCGGTGGTGGTGACGTCGCGCGCGCGGGGATCGCTCTCGCCAGCGGTGCGAGCGCCGTCGAGGTTGGGATCCTCGGCGCCGTCGTGCAGGCCATCGCCGTCGCTGTCGGCGCGCTGGGCAAAGGTCCGACTGGCCGGGTCGGCGTCGACGCGCAGCTTGCCGCGGCCAAGGTCCGTGCCGACGACCGGGCCCTTGACGCCGCGCTCGGTGCCATCGAGGACGCCGTCGTCGTCGCTGTCGGCGTCGAGCACCGCGGGCAGCCCGTCGCCGTCGCTGTCGAAGCCGGCGTCGGCCTCGGCGCCGTCGGCGATGCCATCGTCGTCGCTGTCAGCGTCGAGCGGATCGCTGGCGATGCGGCTCTCCGCGGCGTCCGGCAGGCCATCGCCATCGCCGTCGCTCGGCTGGCCGATGCTCGCGGCGTCGAGGGGGTCGCTCTCGCCGACGAGGCTCTGGCCGCCGAGGTCGTCCACTCCGAAGCGGCCGTCGCGGTTGCAGTCTTCGTCGCCGTCGCGCAGGCCATCGCCGTCGGTGTCTGGCACGAGGCCCAAGGTCGTGGTGGACGGCGACAGGTCGGTGTAGAAGGCGAAGCGGTTACGGTCCGTGGTCGAGGGCGCTACCGCCACCCCGCGCTCGAGGCCATCGGGCAGACCGTCGCCGTCGCTGTCGGGGTCGCGGGCGTTGACGAGGCCGTCGCCGTCGGTGTCGTGGGCCGGGTTCTGCTCGTCGCCGTCCGCGACGCCGTCGTCATCGCCATCGGCGTCGAAGGGATCGCTGCCTTGGGCCACCTCCTCGGCGTCGGGCGCGCCATCGCCGTCGGCGTCGATGAGGGCCCCAGCGCTCGCCTTGTCGGCTGGATCGCTCTCGCCGACGTCGCGCGCGCCGTCGTGGTCGACGTCTTCGGCGCCGTCGCGCAGGCCGTCGCTGTCGCTGTCGCTGGCGTTCGGGTTGGTCAGCGTGGCGGGATCGCCGTCGGCGACGAACGCCGGGCCGCCGCTCGCCGGCGCGAGGTCGGTCCCCGCGATGGCGAACGTCTGCCCGCCGGGGTCGGTCACCGTCGTCGCCGCCCAGGGCAGCGTCACGCCGCGCTCGGTGCCGTCGAAGAGGCCGTCGTCGTCGCTGTCGACGTCGAGGCCGCCGTGTAGGCCGTCGCCGTCGAGGTCGGCGTGGTTCTCTTGGCCGTCGCTGCTGCCGTCGTCGTCGGTGTCGAGGTCGACGGGGCTAAGCCGGAGCGCGACCTCCGCGCCGTCAAGCATGCCATCGCCGTCGGTGTCGGCGAGGAGCGCTGACGTGCCTCGCCCGGCCTCGTCGGCGTCGCTGAGGGTGTCGTCATCGCTGTCGAGGTCGATGTAGTCGGCCTTGCCATCGCCGTCGCTGTCGCGCGCCGGGGTGACGAGCGAGGCGTCGCCGGCCTCTGCCGCATCGGCGATGCCGTCGCCGTCGCTGTCGGCGTCGAGGGCGTCGATGGTGCCGTCGCCGTCGGTGTCGACGCTGCCTTTGCCGCTGGCGCCCGGCTTGCCGCCCTTCGTCTCCTCGAAGTCTGACAGGAAGTCGCCGTCGCTGTCGGCCTTCTGCGCGTGGGTGCCGAGCGCCTTCTCGCTGCCGGACAACAGCCCGTCGCCGTCGGGATCGCCGGCGAAGTCATCGCTCTTCTGCAGCGGGCTGGTGCCGTCTTTCTTCTCTTGGCCGTCGCCGGTGCCGCCGCCATCGCTGTCTGCCACCAAGGGCGAGGTCTCGTTGGCGTCGACTTTGCCGTTCTTGTTGACGTCCTCGGCGCCGTCGAAGAGCCCATCGCCGTCGCTGTCGGCGACCAGCGGCGAGGTCTCGCCGGCGTCGACGACGCCGTCCTGGTCGGTGTCCTCGACGCCGTCGGCCAAGCCATCGCCGTCGGAGTCGGCCTTGCCGGGATCGGCCTCGAAGGCGTCGACCTTGCCGTCCTGGTTGGCGTCCTCGACGCCGTCGACGAGGCCATCGTAGTCGGTGTCCTTGGCTGTCGGGTTGGTCTTGGTGGACGGGTCAAGATCCCCGGTCTTGCCGACCTCCAAGGCGTCGGAGAGGCCGTCACCGTCGCTGTCCTTTTCGTTGGGGCTCGTGCCGTAGACCTTGACCTCAGCGCCGTCCGCCAGGGTGTCGCCGTCGCTGTCTGCGAGCAGCGGCGAGGTCTCACCGGCGCCCGGGTTCCAGATGCCGTCGCCGTTGCTGTCCTCCTGGCCGTCGCTGAGCCCATCGCCGTCGCTGTCAAAGAGCTTGGGGCTCGACTCGCCGCCCTTGCCAGCGATGCCGGCGTCGACCAGGCCGTCGCCATCGCTGTCCTCGACGCCGTCGGCGAGGCCGTCGTTGTCGGTGTCTTTGGCGTTGGGGTTGCTACCTGCGACGGACGCCGGCGAACCGCCGTAGGTCGCCTTGACCTCGACGCCGTCACTGATGCCGTCGTCGTCGCTGTCGGAGTCGCGCGGGTGGGTGCTCTGGCGCGCCAGTGTCCCGGCAGCGTCGGGCCAGAGGTGGTCGTACTCCTGCAGGTTCGTCAGGCCGTCGGCGTCGGAATCCGCGGCGCCGTCGCTGCCGTCGAGCGGGTTGAGGGGCTTGCCGACACCGCCGCCGCCGCTATAGGCGACCTCCCAGCCGTCGGCCATGCCATCGCCGTCGGTGTCTGGGTCGTTGGGGTCGGTCTCGCCCTTCTTGGGGTCGTGAGCGCCGTTCAGGTCTTGGTCCTCGACGCTGTCGAAGAGGCCGTCTTCGTCGCCGTCGTTGCTGTTGGGCGACGTCTTGGAGGACGGGTCGGCGTCGGCCTTGAAGATGGCGAGGTCGGTAGCGTCGGGGTCTTTGCTGCTCTTCTGCGGGCTGGCGAGGCCGCGCTCGAGGCCGTCCAAGAGCCCGTCGAGGTCGGTGTCGGCGATGAGCGGCGACGGCTTGTGGTTGACGATGTGCCCAGGCTCACCGTCGAGGCTGATGGCGCCCTCGTCGCCGTCGAGGATCCCGTCGTCGTCGGTGTCAGCGTCGTGTGGGGGCGTGACGACGCGGTCGTCGAGCGGCAGCACCTCCTGGCCGTCGTCGAGGCCGTCTCCGTCGCTGTCCTTGTCGGCCGGGTTGGTCTTGCTGACGAGGGCCTCGTAGCTGGTCGAGAGCCCATCGCCGTCTGGGTCTTGGCCGGCGTCGTCGGTGGCCAGGGCTGGGTTCTTGCCCTGCTGGACCTCGATGGGATCAAAGACTCCGCCGCCGTCGCTGTCGGCCGCTAGCGGGCTGGACTTGTACTTCTGGACCTCGTCACCGTCGGCGAGGGTGTCCCAGTCGCTGTCCTTGCGCAGGGGATCGGTCTTGTAGGTGTAGTACTCGACGCCATCGAGCAGGCCGTCGCCGTCGGTGTCTTTGACCAAGGGCTTGGTCTTGACGCTGAGCAGCTCCTCGCCATCGGAGAGGCCGTCGTTGTCGGCGTCAGCGAGGAGTGGGGGCGTGGCGTATTTGAGGATCTCCTCGCCGTCGAGCAGACCGTCGCCGTCGCTGTCGGCGACGAAGCGGTCGGTCTTGTAGACCGCGAGCTCCAAGTAGTCCGAGAGGCCGTCGGCGTCGGTGTCGGCCTTGTCGTCGTTCGGCAGGTTGGGGTTGGTGCCGTCCGCCAGCACCTCGGCGCCGTCGTCCGCAAAGCCGCCGTCGGTGTCCTTCAGGACGGGGCTGGTCTTGTGCAGCTTGACCTCGGCGCCGTCGAGCAGACCGTCGCCGTCGCTGTCGCTCACTTTCGGCTGGGAGCCGTGAACGAGCACCTCGTCGCCGTCAGAGAGCCCGTCGCCGTCCGTGTCTGCCTTGGTGGGGTCGGAGTCCTGGCCCGGCTTGGCCGCCTTCAGCTCCGCGCCGTCTTGCAGCCCATCGCCGTCGGTGTCTGCGTTGGCTGGGTCGGTGCCGGCTAGGAATTCCGCAATATTGTCGAGTTCATCTGCGTCTGGATCCTCGGCGGGTCCGGCGTCTGTCGTCCCCAGCTTCGAGAGCTCCCAGCCGTCGTCGAGGCCGTCGCCGTCTCCATCGGCAGCTAGGGCCAGCCACGGCCAGCCAGCGAGGAGGCACAGGCAGGCGATGCCAACGCGCAAGTGGACCGTGGTAGGCGACCTTGGCGATCGAGCGAAGGGCATAGGCGAACTCCGAGTCGAGGGCCACGACAAGCCGTGCAGCCGAGACAAATATCACGGCATGAGACAGAATGTGTCCAACCGGCCACCGCGGCTGGCAGACGCGCCGCAATGGGCGGGTGCGCGGGAGGCAGCGCCGTGCAATTGCAGTTCACCGTTTGTCACTTTCGCGACCTTTCCCTGATGGAGCTACATGATCTGTTGTGGTTGCGCAACGAGGTCTTCGTCGTCGGTCAACGGATCACCTGCGAACCGGAGGTCGATGGCTACGATCCGGAGTGTACCCACGTCATCGGCCGAACGCACGAGGGCCGGGTCGTGGCGACGGCGCGCCTCTTCCTCGGTCGCGACCCGGTCAAGGTCGGGCGCATCGCCGTGGCGCGCGACCTCCAAGGGCAAGGGCTCGGCGTCGGGCTCATGGCGGCGGTCCACGAAGTGATCGGAGACCGCGCCGGCGCCATGTCTGCCCAGGCCTACCTCGAGCGCTGGTATGGGCGGCTGGGCTGGCAGCGCGTCGGCGAACCCTATGAAGAGGCGGAGATCCCGCACATCGCCATGGTGCGGCCGCGGCTGGGCGAGCGAGGCGCGACCGATAGCGGGGCGGCCTCGGTGCTCAGCGTAGCCAACCGGTGACCCGGTCGAGCAGTCGCGGGTTGAGCGCCTCCAGGTGGTAGACCAGCAGAAAGTAATAGGCGAGGAAAGCCGCGAAGATCGAGACCACCGCTGACGGCCGCTTCCGGTGGCGCCACAGCAAGAGCGTTCCGAGTGAGACCAACGACAGCTTCACCGCGACAAACGCCAGCGGGTGATCATGGGCCAACGTCGCGAGCAGCGGGTTGGCCTCGACCGCCTGGAAGCTCGAGATCCAGAAGATGGTGAGCACGGCGTCGGCCAGATTCAAGATCAGGATGGCTCGAACGATGAGCTCGAGCCAGGCGAAGTGTTGCGGGCTGCCCACCCAGCCCGTGTCGTAGCGCCGCCGGGTACGCGGGGGCGGCGCGGCGGCCAGTTCTGGCGACCCGTCTGGGGCGGTGAGGGCTCGGACCTCATCTGGGGTGTCAGGCTTCATCGCGGTCCTGCGCAGGCTGCGGCGCGGTGGCCCTGCACCATAGCGCGTGCGGCCCTGCGTGGCGACCTGCAAGCGACAAGACGCGGAACCCGCTGCGGCTTCCCGATCGGCGCCGACTGCGCTAGGGTGCGGGCCCCAAGCCGGCGGCGCGCCTGACGCCGCTGGCGACACCCGGAAGAGGAGTCACGCGTGCGTCTGCATCGCATCGTAGTGCCTATCGTCGTGTTCGGCGCGTTGGCTCCGCTCGTCGCCTGCGGCGGTTCACAGCGTAAGGCGACGCCCCCGGCCGGCGGCGCGGCAGCGCAAGCCACGGAGAAGCCGATGGATCCGACGACGACAGGCGCCACCCCGCGTGCCGGGAGCGCCGGCGATACCAAAGCGGCCGCTGCGCTCGAGCGCCGGTGCGCCGACCACCTCACCACCGCCAAGGGCAGCCGCGAGGCGATCGTCGCGCTCGCCGGCAAATCGGGCGCCGTCACGCGCGACGCCGTCCTCGGCGCCTTCAACAAGATGCAGACGGCGCTCTCCAACGCCGAAGCGGAGTCGAGCCTGTGGCGCTCGGTCCACCCCGACCCGGAGCTGCGCAAGGCGGCAGAGGCCTGCGAACGCGACGTCGCCGCCCTCGCGACCCAGCTCTCCCTCGATCGGCAGCTGTACGAGGTGTTCACCGCCCTCGATCGGGTCGGCCTCGACGCCCTGACGCAGCGGCTCATCGACAAGACGCTGGAGGAGTTCAAGCGCTCCGGCGTCGACAAAGACGAGCCGACGCGGCGGCGAATTCGCCAGCTCAACGACGAGATCGTCAAGGTCGGCCAGGACTTCAGCAAGACGATCATCCAAGACAAGCGCACGGCCTACGTCGACCCCAAGGAGCTGGATGGCTTGCCCGCCGACTGGATCGCCGAGCACAAGCCCGCGACCGAAGGCGAGCATGCCGGCAAGGTCTCGATCACCACCGACTATCCCGACTACGTCCCTTTCATGACCTACTCGGCCTCGGAGCGGGCCCGCAAGGAGCTCTACATTACCTACCGGCTGCGCGGTACGCCGGACAACACGGGCCACTTGCAGCGGATGTTGGAGCTGCGCCACGAGCTCGCCACCCTGCTCGGCTACCCGCACTGGGCCGACTTCATCACCGAGAACAAGATGATCCGCAGCGAGAAGGCCGCCGCGGAGTTCATCGAGAAGATCCGCGCCATCGCCGAACCGCGAATGAAGCGAGAGCTGAGCCAGCTGCTGAGCGAGGTCAAGACGCTCGACCCCAAGGCCAAGGTCGTCGAGGACTGGCAGCAGGCATGGGCGCTCAACCGCCTAAAACGCAAGAAATTCGACTTTGACGCCCAGGCGCTGCGGCCCTATTTCCACTATGACAAGGTCCGCCGCGGCCTCCTCGACCTGACGGCGAGCTTGTTCAAAATCGAGTACCGCAAAGCCGATCTCGCGGTCTGGCACCCCGAGGTGGAGGTCTATGACGTCTACGAGCGGGCGCCGACCGGCGACCGGCCAGGGGCAGTGCCGCCAGGGAGCAAGCTCGGCACCATCTACCTCGACATGCATCCGCGCGACGACAAGTACAAGCATGCCGCGCAGTTCACGCTGCTCAACGGCCTGCAGGGCGCACAGCTCCCGGTCGGTGTGTTGGTCTGCAACTTCCCGAGCCCCAAGACCGGCAACGGCCTGATGGAGCACTCACAGGTTGAGACCTTCTTCCACGAATTCGGCCACTTGATGCACCACGTCCTGGGCGGCAACCAGCGCTGGATGCGCTTCTCGGGCGTGGCAACGGAGTGGGACTTCGTCGAGGCGCCCTCGCAGATCTTTGAAGAGTGGGCCACAGACTACGAGACGCTGGCCCGCTTCGCGACCAACGACAAGGGCGAGACCGTGCCGAAGAGCCTGATCGAGAAGATGCGAAAGGCCGAGGAGTTCGGCAAGGCGCTCTGGGTGCGCCACCAGATGTTCTACGCCGCCATCAGCCTCGCCTTCCACAACCGCGATCCGAAGGGCCTGGACGCCAACAAGCTGGTCGCCGACGCGATGGCCAAGTACTCGCCCTACCCGTTCGTGCCGGGCACGGAGATGCAGAACAGCTTCGGCCATCTCAACGGCTATTCGGCCATCTATTACACCTACATGTGGTCTCTGGTTATCGCCAAAGACATGTTCAGCCGTTTTGAGCGAAACGGTATCCTCGACGCCAAGACGGCGATGGACTACCGCACCGCCATCCTGGAGCCAGGCGGCAGCAAAGACGCCGCCGAGCTGGTCCGCGACTTTCTCGGCCGCCCCTATGACTTCAAGTCGTTCCAGGCGTGGCTTGAGCGCGAGTGAGGGCCGAGCCCCACGCGTCGACGGGCCAGGGCTTCGTCACCGCGTTGTCGTCGCGGTTCGAGCCCAACGCGCGCCCGTGGCGCTCGAGCGGGCCAACCGGGGCCTGTCCGCCGCAGATCCACCTGTGCCCACCCTTGACCTGAGGTGACGATGCATCCGCCCCATTCCAACGCAGAAAGGCCGTCGATCTCCACCAGCGAGCAGCGCTTTCTTGAAGAAGCTCTGGCGTCCCTCCCGACCGGCCCGATGGCCGGGACGACCGCCGCGGCTGAAGAGCTGACCCGCTACAATCACCACGCCAACCCGTACCTGCGCGCGTACGCCCGCGTCTTGTGGTGCGGGTTCGCCATGGCGCGCGGCCAGGTGGCGGATGGTCACGGCAAATTCAAGATCGCCCACCGCGACGCGTCGCTTGCGGCGATCGACAAGGTCACTGAGGCGGCCATGCTGTCCGCCAACGAGGCGCTGGAGCGCTCGACGGCACATGATGGCTCGGTGTCGCTCTTCCTGGCGGAGCTGCGCGAACGCACGCTGCAGCGCCTGTGGTCCCGAGTCTGCGAGACCTCTGGCCTGCCGCCGCCGAGCTTCGGCCGCATTTTGGCGCGGGCGCAGGGCGGTCGGGCTTCGACGCGCGACTCAGACGCCGACGCCAGCAGCGACGCCGACGATATCGCTGAGTTCATGCTTAAAAAGCCCAGCGCTGCCCCGGACCCGGTCTCGGCAGGCAAAGGCGAGGACGATGGACTGATGGAAGGCGACTACGACGACGACGACGACGACGACGACTACTACTCCTATCACTGAAACTACTATTATTGCTGCTACTACTGCTACTACTACTTACTACAACCATCGCTAC
>SXNM01000206.1 GCA_005777155.1 Pseudomonadota bacterium
CCGCGGGCGGCCGCAGCTGCGATCTCGCCGAGCCCGCCGCCGCCGCCGACGTCGACGCCGACCACCACCGCGCGCAGGTCGGCCAGCGGCAGCGCGAGGTCAGGCCCGGCGGCCCGCTGCAGCGCCTGAGGTCGCGGCAGGGGCAGGCCCAGCATCCGAATGGTGCCGCGTGCCGCGGAGTTGCGGCCGAGTTCGAGCAAGAGATCGGTCACTTCCACTCCGTCATCGGCCCGTCGCGGTGGCCAGTGCCCATCTGTTGGAGGGGCCGGGCCCTACCTTGGCTCGAGGCCGGGCACGCAGTCGTTCGACCAAAGGGGCCGAGGCTAAGGCTGCGACCCAACGACGAAGCTCAACTGCTGGGCGAAGGCCCACGTGGTCCAAGCGTACCACGACAGCTGGTCATGGGCGAAGTGGTCGATCGAGAGCCCAGGCGCGAACGCGCGGGTCAGCCGCATACGCAGCGGGCCACCCGGCAGCGGTTGCCAGCCGCCAATCGCCATGAAGTCGGGCAGCGTCACGCTGGTGCGCGCAGCCTCGGCGACGATGTCCCAGTAGGAGATCTGCCAGAACGTCGTGATCTGAATGAACTGCAGGCTGGCGGCGGCGCCACCATCGGTGGCCCATTGCAGCGTAGACGGCACCGGCTCGCCCGGCTGCGGCGACACCCAGCGTGGCATCTCGAGCCAAGTGCCGAGTTGGAGCGCCGGCTCGCCGATGGCGACCCGCCCTGGTCCGGTCGGGACGTCGAGTCCGAGGGGCGCGAAGACCGCCCGCAGATCGAAGGTCGCGCCGGCGGGCCCGCGTGACTCAAGGGTCCAGGCCGCGGGATCGACCGCGGCGCCGGCCGCAGCGCTGCCCTCCAGCCAGGTGCCGCCAGCGCCGACCACGGTCAAGCCTTTGGGGTGCGGCAAGAGCCCATAAAGCGTCGCGCTGGTGCCAGTCTTGAGCGCCGTCGCCTTGCCACCAGCCACGGCCAGTAGCGCACCGCCGCCACCGCAAGCGAAGAAGGCGTCACCGGCCCCGGCGGCGTCAAAAAGCGGCTGTGGGCCAGAGGCGACGACCGTGCTCCAAGGGTACGCAAAAGCTGGTGGCAGCGCATAGGTCTTGGCGGCCTTGCCGTCGGCGCCGACCGTCGGCGCCGGGACGATGAGCCGATGCACCGCGCCGCCCAGCGTCAGCACGACCAAGCTGCCGTCGGCGAGCCTCCGCAGGGCGCTGACCTCGTCTGGCGGCAATGCGGCGCCGCTGTCGCCGCTGGCGCCTTGCCAGGGGCCCTTGGGCGTCGCCGCCCAGGCGCCGCCGCTGCGCAACCAGAGCACGCCCTGTCGGTCCAGGAGCCACAGCGCCCCAGCGTCGACGCCCGGCGCGGCGCCAACGACGCCGATGACGTCGCTGACGGTCGGCGACGGCTCGGGGAACCAGCCTGCGTCGGCGTGGCGACGCAGCAGCACACCGCCGGCGCCTCCGATCCAGCCGGTGTCGATGACCGGATCGAGCCAGACGGTCAGCAGATCGGCCTCGATCGGCTGCGCCTGCGGGGTGAACGAGAGGCCGCTCCAGTGCAAGATGCGGCCGCCGCGACCGACGGCGAAGGCGCCCGCTTTGCCGACGGCGGCGGCCAGCGTCGGTAGAGCGCCGCTCGGCGTCAGGATCGGCGCCGGCTCAAGCTGCGGCCAGCTCACGATGCCCTCAGGCTCGGTGACCTGCTGGCCGATGAAGTGGCCGAGCGAGAGCGGCGCACCTTGGTCCCCCGGCACCGTCTGCAGCCCGCCATAGACCTCCAAGCGCAGACCGCCAAGCGCGCCGTGCAAGGCCGTTGGCAGGTGATGCAAGGTCAGCAGGTCCGTGCGCTGGGTGGTCTCGCTGCGGGCAAGCTCCAACACGCCGTCGCCCTCGAGGCTCAACCAGGCCGTGACGTGTCGTCGCTTGCCCAAGCTGTCGTCGCCCATTGGCAGCCCGCTCATTCGTACGGCGAGCTGGCGGCCGAGGCGGTGATCGAGCACGACATCGACGTGGACCGGAACCTTGTCCGTCGGCAGCTCGACGTTGCGGGTGACGCCGAACCAGAGCGGCACGAACGCCCCGTCGTCGGCGGCGACATAGCCTCGGCGGCAGGCGACGGCCACCGATCCGAGCCGCGACTTGAGCTCAAAGGTCGCGTTCGCTTTGACGATCGCGCCCGGTCCGGGATCGGGATCGAACGAGAACATCCAGGACTTGCTGACTTCGCAGCGGGTCTGCGCCACGCCGACGCGCGGCAGACAGACCGGCAGCGCTGAGATGCCGGCGGTGACGCCCGGGTCTGCGGGTCCAGCGCCGCCAGGCCCTGTCCCGACGTCGATGGGCGTGGTCGCGGAGGGCAGGCCTGGCGCCATCTCCGACTGCGACGCGCCGTATCGGCACTCCAGGCCCTCGCCGCAGTCGCCATCGCCGATGCACGGCTGCATGCAGAGGCCGGTCGCGGTGGCGGTCACTCCACCAGGCGGCCAGACCGGTGCGTCGGCGGCGAGGCATTGCAAGCCCTTGCCACACGGCAGGTTGGGGCCGCACGGAGCGCAGGCCTCCCCCGGGGCAGCGCCGCCCTTACAGCGGCCGCGTGGTAGCCCGCTGACCTTGTCAGCGTTGATCACTCGGCCGAGGATTGTGCCGCTGCCGTAGAAGTTCTTCGGCCACACCGGCGGCTCACCCGATCCGGGCTGCGGATACTCTCGGATGAGGAGGGTGGCGTTCTCGCTGGCGGTGCCGGCGAGCGTCGCGGCACCGAAGCCGCCGGCGCTGGCAGAGACGTCGAGCGGGCCGCGCAGATCGAGGGTCGAGATGACGACCTGGCCCCGGTGGTCGGTGATGCCGCGCTTCTCGACGTCGAGCCCGTCGCCGATGACGACCAGCGCGCCCTGGACCACGCCGCCAGGCCAGCCGGCGCGCTGCACCGTCACGTTGAGCGCGCGCTCGAGGGGACCGCCCCAGGTGCCGAAGGACTGTTGCGCCGGATCAAAGTAGACATAGGCGTTCTTCAAGAGGTTCTGGCCGAGCGGGGCCTTCGGACTGCCGAAGCGCGCCAGGACCGAGACAGCGCCCGGCCCGGCAGCCGGGGGCGTCCGAGTGCGGACCAAGCCGGCGTCCTCGACCTCGATGCCGACGCCCTCCTTGTCACCAAAGCGCACGTAGCTCATGGAATCGACGCCATCGCCGACCAGATCGACCAACGTCCCGCCGGCCTGGCCGCCACGGCTCGGCAGCACCGCCACCAAGCGCGGCAGGGCGCTGGCGAACTGGACGCGCGCCTTGAAGACTGCGACGCCGCTGGCAAAGTAGAGCCGCACGTCGGCGCGTCCGGGGCTGCCGGCCGGTGCCACGGCGCTCGCGCTCTGTGGTCCCTGTGGCCCAGGCCCGAGTTTTGCGGCGTCGAGGCTGCCGATCCGCACGCCGAGCAGCGCACCGAGCGACGGCGGCGCGCTGTAGCGGAGCGTCATCGCGGTGCCGCCGGCCGGGTCCAAGCGATCGGGCTGCACCCAGGCCAGCTCCACGCCGGACACGGCTGGGGGCTCCTTGGCCGGCAAGAAGCGAAATCCGTCGTCGAGCTGGCCCTGGCCGTCGACGTTGGTCGCGATGACGTCGACCAAAACGCCAGCCGCGGCGAGCCCCTCGGCGTCGTCCGTCTCGGGCGCCGGTGGCAGCCACATCGTCGCGGCGTGCTCGTCTTGGACGTCGACGCCGATGGCCATCCGGCTGCCGAACAGGAACGAGGTCCCAGGCAGAAAGCCCGCGCCCTGCACCGTGACGAGCGTGGCGCTGCCGGCTGGTGCAGCGCTGGGCTGTACGGAGTCGACGCGCACCGTGGCGACGAACTGAAAGGCGGCGTCGAGGTGAAGCGTCGGCAGCGGCAGCCGCTTGGTGGTGTCTTGCCGGATGACTTGCACGGCGGCAAAGCCCGGAGGCTGCGGCGGCGTGCGGCAGCGCAGGGTCTGGTCGTCGACGATCTGCAGGTCGAGGCACTGCGACGCGCCGATCCACACCGCCTGGGTCGGCTCCAGACCCTGGCCGCGGACCTCGATCGTGGTCCCGCCCTCGCTGGGCCCAAAGTCCGGCACCACGGCAGAGAGCAGCGCGCTGCCCTGGTCGGGCGCCTCGCCGGCGGCGGCGTCTGCACCCGACGCGTCGCCCGGGGCCCCCTGGCCGTCGACGTCGGCGCGGTGAGCGTCCGCCGCGGCGTCAGGCTCGGGTCCGCTGCACGCCACGGCCGCCACGAGCGAAAGCGCGAGCGCGGCGAGCCAGCTGAGGTAGGGCGAGATCGGTCGGGCCGGCAGCAAGATGGCTGCGCGAGGGATCGCTGACACGGCGGTTGGCTCCAGACTTCCGCGCGCAGCGCGCGGGCGGGGGGTCCAGGATGGTAGCGCCAGCACGCCGCCTTGGGGAGGGATCGCCGGCTCGGTTCGCCTGTGCGGCGGTGCACGTGGACGCCGGCGGTGGCAGGCAACTGCGCGGTGCGCGGCGGGCCCGGCGGCCTGCCATGACGCGCGCGAGCGACGCCTGCGCTCCGAGGCACCCCCGCGTTGACCCTCCGCCGGCTGCGAGGCACCCTCCCCAGCCGGCCCACCGCAAGGCGCGCGGCGGAGCGATCGTGGCAGACGGGCGCAATCCTGGTGTGGCGCCACGACGCGGCGACCGCTGACAGAGACCGCGGCCTGGGACGGGCCTCGGGCGGAGAGGTGCCATGGCGTACGAACTGGTCCTGCTTGAGGGCGACGGCATCGGCCCCGAGGTCAGCGACGCGACGGTGGCCGTGTTGGCGGCCTCTGGGGTCACCATCGACTGGCTGAGGATGCCCGCCGGCGCCGGCGCGGTGCCGACGCACGGGACGCCGCTCCCCGATGCCACGCTGCGGGCGATCGAGCGGTGCCGGGTGGCGCTAAAGGGCCCGAGTACGACGCCCGTCGGCGGCGGCTTCACCAGCGTCAACGTCGCCATTCGCCAGGCGCTCGACCTCTACGTCAGCCTGCGGCCGGTGCGGTCGATCCCGGGCGTTCGCACCCGCCACGATGGCGTCGACCTGGTCATCTTTCGCGAGAACACCGAGGGCCTCTACAAAGGCATGGAGCACGAGCCGGTGCCCGGCGTGGTCGAGACGCTGCGCATCATCTCGGCCGATGCCTGCCGGCGGATCTGCCGTTGGGCTGGCGACTGGGCGCGGGCCGAGGGGCGTCACCGCCTGACGCTGGTGCACAAGGCCACGATCATGAAGCAGTCCGACGGCTTGTTCATCAAGTCGTTCCGCGAAGTAGGCGACGAAGACCCCTTCCTACGCCGCGACGACGCCTTGGTCGACGACGTCGTCCGCGAGCTGGTGCTGGACCCGACCGGCTTCGACTGCCTCGTCATGGAGAACCTCTACGGCGACGTGCTGAGCGACCTCTGCGCCGGCCTCGTCGGCGGCCTCGGCGTCGTCCCAGGCGCCAATATCGGCGATCGCTATGCGGTCTTTGAGGCGGTGCATGGCTCAGCGCCCGACATCGCCGGCCAGGGGCTCGCCAATCCGACCGCCCTCATCCAGTCGGCGGTGCTGCTGCTGCGCCACATCGGCGAGCGGACGGCGGCGGCGCGGGTGGAGCGCGCCTTGCTGTCGGTGCTGGCGGCGGGCGAGGTTCGCACCCGCGACCTCGGCGGTAGCGCCGACACCGCGGCATTCCGCGACGCGGTCATCGCGGCGCTGGCCCAGGAGGCGGCATGAGCGCGTTGCCCGATCATCGGCAAGGGCCCACGACGGGTGAGCCGGGGCACTCGACCGCGGCGGCTGCAGATCGCCGTCCGGCGGTGCCGAGGGTGATCCTGCTCGAGGCGGGGCCCGTCAGCGCGGCGCTCGGCGAGGCGGTGCGCAGCGTCGTCGCCGCGGCGGGGGTCGACATCGCTTGGCAGGTCGAACCCGCCGGCGCGCTCGGCGTCGATCGCCTCGGATCGCCGCTGCCAGACGCCACGGTCGCCGCGATCGCCGACGCCGGTCGGTGTCTCAAGACCCTGCTGCGGACACCGACCGGCGGCGGCTACGAGAGCCCGAACGTGCAGCTCCGCAAACGGCTCGGCATCTTCGCCGGCGTACGGGCGATCCGAAACCTCGACGGCGTGCCCAGCCGCTACCAGGGCGTCGACGTGCTGCTGGTGCGCGAGCTGACGGAGGAGATCTACAGCGGGATCGAACACGAGGTGGTGCCCGGGGTGGTGCAGACGATCAAGGTGCTGACCCGCCACAAGAGCGAGCGCGTCATCCGCTTCGCCTTCGAGCTGGCGCGACGCCGCGGCCGCAAGCGCCTGACCCTGGTCCACAAGGCCAACATCATGAAGCGGAGCGACGGCCTCTTTCGCGCCATCGGCCGCGAGATCGCCAGCGACTACCCAGACATCGCCTTCGACGACGTCATCGCCGACAACGCCGCGATGCAGCTGGTGGTGCGGCCCGAGCGCTTCGACGTCTTGGTGGCGGGCAACCTTTTTGGCGACATCCTCGCCGACGTCGGCGCCGGTTTGGTCGGCGGCAGCGCGCTCGTCACCTCCCACAATTCCGGTTTGCTGCCGGCGAACGGCCTCCCGGTCGAGGTCTTCGAGGCGACCCACCACGTCGGCCTCGCCGTCGACACCGACGGTGAGCCAGCGGCGAGCGCGCTGACGCTGCTGCTGCCGGCCCTCGACTTGCTGCGGCACCTCGGCGCCACCGACGCTGCGACGCGGATCGGCTTGGCGATCACGGCGGTGCTTCGCGACCCGGCGGCCACGACGCCGGATCACGGCGGCAGGGCCTCGACAAGGGCGATGGCGGCGGCGATAGTCGCGGCGCTGCCCGCGGACGCGGGGGCGATCGCCCCGGCCGGCGCGCGCTGAGCCTGGGACGCGGCGCCAAGCCCCAGCCGCGTGCCCGGCGAGGGTTCCGGACGAACCGAATGAAAGGGAGAGGATCCGATGGCCTACATCATCACCCGCCTTTGCACCGACTGCAGGGACACCGCTTGCGCTGACGTGTGCCCGGTCGAGTGCATCTACGAGCGGCAGAGCGCAGACGGCGACTGGGCGAACCAGCTGTACATCAACCCGGACGAGTGCATCGACTGCACCAACTGCGAGCCCGCCTGCCCGTGGCGCGCCATCTTCGAGGAAGACGAAGTGCCCGCGCTCTTCCAGGAGGACATCGGCCTCAACTACAAGATGGCCGAGAATGCTAGCGAATTCGCGGTCGCTACGGTGAAGAAGGGCGCAGCGCCGACCGAAGCGCAGGTCCAGACCAACTTCTCCAAGTACAACTACAAGCCCTAACCGATCGGGGCATCCGCCGGGGCGCAGGTGCTCGAAGCCGAAGTCGCAGCCGCAAGCGAAGCAGCAAGCGACGCCGCGCGCCGCCTTGAGCGCATCTTGCGGATCGACTCGGCGGTGGTCGCTGTGGCCGTCGTGGTGCACGTCGGCGCTGGCGGCTTGGTGGCTTGGCAGGCGCGCGTTGGCGGCGCCGAGGACTGGTGGCTCTACGCCCTGATGGCGTTGACCACCGCCGTGATGCTCACCAACTATGGGCGGCTCGGCAAGCACAACAGCCTGATTCGCCGCACGTTATCGGGCGTCGCGACGCTGCTCGTGGTGATGGCCTGGGCAGCGCTGCTCGCCGACCGCACCACGCCCACCGACGGGACGCTGCGGGTCGGCGTCGAGGCGTCCGTGCTGTGGACGGCGGTGGCCATGGAGGCCGTGGTCGCGGCGCTGCTGGTGGCGCATCTGTTCACGCTGGCGCCACGGCTGCGGGCGGCGCGCGATCGAGCGCGCAGCGGCCGTCGGGCGGTGGCGATGCAGCGTGAGGCGCTCCAAGCGGCCTCGGAGCACGCGCGACGCTACGACGAACAGCCCGCCGAGAAGGACGTCGAGCTGGCGGGAGCGGCCGCGACGGTCAGCAGCGCGGGCGGGGCCAGGGCCGACGCGACGGCTGCCGGGCGCGGGGATGCGCCGTGATCTGGGGTTTGCTGCGCCGCCACCAGGTGCGCATTGTCAGCTTCGCGCTGATGCTCCTACCGCTGGTGTCGATGTACATCCATGGCAAGCAGCGGCAGGAGAGCACGGCCATCGAGCGCGGCCTGCTGCGGCTTTCGAGCCCGATTCAGGGCGTCACCGATGGCGTGATCTCGGCGCTGGGCGAGGCGTTTCGCAGCTACATCGACCTCGTCGAAGTCCGCGCCCGCAACGTCGCACTGGAGAGCGAGAACCGCGAGCTGCTCGGTGAGGCGCTGCGCAGCCGGGCCCAGGGCGAGGAGCTGCGCCGGGTCAAATTGCTGTGTGGCTTCCGCGCGGAGCACGGCGAGCTACGTTCGGTGCCTGCCAAGGTGGTCTCGCGCGAGATCAGCCAATTCTTCCGCGTGCTGCGCTTGCAGATCGATGTCCGTGACTTGAAGGAGGTGCGCGAAGGCCAGGCGGTCGTCACCCACGACGGCGTCGTTGGCCGCATCGAGCGCGTCGGTGGAGATAGCGCCGACGTGATGCTCATCACCGACGCCCGCTCCGCCGCTGACGCGACGATCGCCGGCAAGGGCGTCGCCGGCACTGCGCGCGGCAAAGGCAAGGCCAGCGAGTTTGGCGCCGACTTCGTTCATTTGGAGCGGGCCGAGCAGGCGACGCCGATCGAGGCGGGCGACGCGGTGTTGACCAGCGGCCATGACAAGGTCTTTCCGGCCGGCCTAGAGCTGGGCCACGTCGTCGCCGCTGCCCCGACGCGCCAAGGCCCCTACGTCGGCTACGCGCTGACGCCGGCGGTGACGTTCGCGACGCTGGAGGAGGTGCTCATCGTCGTCGGCCAGCAGCCGGGCGCCGCCGGCGCGCCCGCCGGGCAGCCACGCGCGCTGCCAAGGGTTCGCTCGGATCCGGCCAACATCCCTGACGGCTGAGGCTCAGACGTCCCTGGCGCGGCGCCGCGAGGGGCGACGGCACGGCAGGCGCCAGGAGTTGACGAGGCGAGGCGGCCGCGCCCATGGTCGGAGGCGCGCGGCTAGGCCCGGCGGCCTTGGACCCAGCTTCGACAGGAGGCGAGCGCGTTGCGACCCCTAGCTTGGACACTGTTCACCGTGCTGCTGCTCAGCTTCGAGGGGCCGCTGTTGCGCCACGTCGATCGCTGGTGGCTTGCGCCCGACCTGCTGGTGTTGGCGGCGCTGTACCTCGGCAGCCGGTGCGGCTGGCTGGTCGGGCTGTGTTGCGCTGCGGCGATTGGGCTGTGCAAGGACGCCTTCTCGCTGGCGGCGCCGGTCGGCACCTTCGTGGAGATCGGCACCCTGCTCTGCGCGGCGACCTCGCTGCTGGGGACCCGCCTCGACCTGCGCTCGACGTTGCCGACGATGGCAGCGGCGGGCGGCGCTACCTTCGCGGCGGTGGGCTTTTTCTTGCTGTTTCAGGCGTTGTTTCACCGCAGCTTCGGCGCATTCGACGAGGTCCTACGGGCGGCGCCGCCGATGGCGCTCGGCACGATGTTGGCGGCGCCTGTCCTGTTCTGGATCTACGATCGCATCGGCGACGTGCTGTCTGGCGGCGATCGCATCGGGGCCCTGCCGGATCGCCGGCGTGATGGCCTGCGCAGGACTCGATGATCCCGTTGCCAATCGGCCAGCTCTTCGATGCCAAGGCCTTCGAGGTCCGCAACCGCGTGGCCGTGGCGATGGTCGGCTGCGGCATCTTGGTGCTCGGCGCCCGGCTGTTGCTCGTGCAGGTGGTGCGCGGCGAGCAGTACGAGCAATTCGCCGCCATCGAGCGAGTCGCCAAAGTGCGGGCCTCGGCGCCGCGGGGCCTGCTGCTCGGCCACGAGGGTGAGGTGCTGGCGCGCAACATCGAGAGCCACCGCTTGGAGCTGCTGCCGCACCGCATCCAGCCGCAGCGCGTCGAGCCGTTGCTGCAGACGCTGCGCGGCCTGCTTGACCTCACCGACGCCGAGGTGACCGCCGCCGGCGCCGAGCTGCGCCGCCTGGCCGGCAAGCGAAGCAAGCCTGTGATCATGCGACGCGATCTCGTGTCGACCCACTGCCCCTTCGACAGCCAGCGCCTCGAGCTCGTGGCCGCGACCGACTATGCCTTCTGCCAGACCTGCGGTCGCTCCTTCGAGCCGCCGCCCAAGGTCGCCACCTGCCCGGTGGACCGCAAGAAGTTGGTGCCCAGCGGTAACGGCGACGGCGTCCACTGCCCGGCCTGCAGCCGCGAGTTCAGCGGCGCCAAGGCCTGCCCCTACGACGAGACCCACCTCCACCACGGCCCCCACATCCTGCGCTGCCCGATGTGCGGTCGGACCTTCGACGACGAGGTCGCGCGCCTGCGCAGCCACGCCCACCTGCTGCCTGAGGCCCGGGTCCGCACCGAGATCCAGCGCGAGTACCCGCTGCGGTACTTGGCGAGTCACGTCCTCGGCTACACTAGCCGCGTCAACGATCGCGACTTGCGGCCTCTCGAAGAGGGTGGCGATGCCCGCTTTCAGCTCGACGATCGTATCGGCCGCACCGGCCTCGAGTCGGCCCTCGACACCCTGCTGCGCGGCGTCGACGGCGAGGAGGTGCTGGTGCGCCGCCGCGGCCTCGAGGAGCGCAGCGATGTGCAAGAGATGCTGGCCGAATTGAAGCCGATGCCGGTGATCCCGGGACTGTCGGCGCGACTGACCCTCGATCTGGCGCTGCAGCGCGAAGCCAAGACGGCCATGGCGCACGTCCACTCCGGCGCGGTGGTGGCGCTCGACGTCCGAACTGGCGCGGTGCGCCTGCTGTACTCCAAGCCGTCCTTCGACCCCAACAGCTGGGCCGGGCGCCTGACCGCCGAACGCAAGGCGCGGGTCGACTCCAGCCCGTTCTCGCCGATGCTCAACAAGGCGCTGCATCCGTTTCCACCGGCCTCGGTGTTCAAGGTCGTCGCGGCGGCGGCGGGCCTGGAGCAGGGGGTGGTCCGGCCGAGCACCATCCACCACTGCCCCGGCTACTACGAATTCGGCGGCCGACGCTTTCGCTGCCACAAGCACAGCGGCCACGGCGACGTCGACCTCCGCGCCGCCATCGCGCAGTCCTGCGACGTCTACTTCTACAAGGTGGGCGAGGCGCTCGGCATCGACGCGCTGGCGGCCCTGGGCGCCGAGATGGGCTTTGGCGAGGCGACGGGCATCGAGCTCCGCGAGGCGACGGGCCTGTTGCCGACGCGGGCGTGGTACGAGGGCGGTCGCGGCCGCTATTTCCCCGGCCTCTCGCTGTCGAGCGCGGTCGGCCAGGGCGACGTCACCGCGACGCCGCTGCAGGTCGCCCGCGTATACGCCGGCCTCGCACGCGACGGCGTGTTGCCAGACGTCACGTTGATCGAACGCTTCGAGGCCGCCGGCGCGGCCGTGACGCCCCTGCTGCGCGGCGCCGATCGGCCGATGCGCCTGCAGGCCGAGACGCTGCGCCAGCTCAAGCGGGGCCTGCTGGCCGTGGTGCAGGACGACATCGGCAGCGGCTCTCGGGCCCGGCTGCCCGGCGTCACGGTCTGCGGCAAGACCGGCACCGCCGAGGCGGCTCAGCGGGCGCCGAGCGACGCCCCGCCGGACATCGTGCGCTGGATGCTCGACGACCACGCCTGGTTCGTCGGCTTCGCGCCCGCTGAGGCGCCTGAGATCGTCGTCGTCGCCCTGGTCGAGCACGGCGGATCGGGCGGCCACGTCGCGGCGCCCATCGTGCAGCGCGTGCTGGAGCGCTATTTCAGCCGGCGCGGCCAACCCGGTGCCACGGCGCCGAGCGCCGAGCCAGCTCCGGCGGCGGTGGACGAGCCATGAGCGCGCTGCGCGAGCTGCGGCGCCCGTCGAATTTGGTCGGGCTCGGCGCCTTGGCCAGCATCGGCGCGGCGGCCATGCTCAACCTCTGGTTCATCGACTCGCTCGGCGAAACCTCCTTCCACCGCATCCAGGCCGTCTGGCTGCTGGTCGGCCTCGTCAGCGGCGGCCTGCTCTCAGTGACCAGCGTCGATCTTGTGCGGCGGCTGGCGGCGCCGGCCTACATCGCCCTGATCTTGCTGTTGAGCGCCGTGCTGCTCTTCGCGGTGCCGATCAACCACAGCAAGCGCTGGCTCGATTTCGGCCCGATGCGCATGCAGCCATCGGAGTTCATGAAGCTCTCGGTGATTCTGGCCCTGGCCGACGTCTTCGACCGCGCCCGCGCCACCGCACCCTGGACGATTCGACGCCTCGGCTGGCCGCTCCTCCTGATCCTCATCCCGTTCGGGCTGATCAACGTCGAGCCCGACCTCGGTACCTCGCTCTGCGTGCTGCTGATCGGCGGCAGCATGATCCTGTACGAGGGGGTCTCGCGGCGCACCATCATCGGCAGCGCGCTGGTGATGCTGCTGCTGGTGCCCCTGGCGTGGACCTCTGGCCTCGTGCGCGACTACCAGAAGGGCCGCGTCGTCGAGTGGGCGTCGCTCGATGAGGAGGCCGTGCAGTCGCGCCGCATCGCGCCGGCGTCGCAGCCAGAGCAGGCGCTGTGGGCGGTCGGCTCGGGGCGCTGGCTGGGGCGCGGTATGGAGGACGCACGCACCTCGGTCCTGCGCCATCTGCCGTTCGTCTACACCGACTTCGCCCTCGCGGCCTGGGCGTCGGTGTACGGCTTTGTCGGGACGCTTGGCCTGTTTGGCGTCTACTTCGCCTTGCTGTGGTGGGCCTTGCACGTCGCCGATCGCGCGCACCAGCGCTTTGATGCCCTGGTTTGCGCCGGCGCGGCGAGCTTGATCTTCTGGCAGTTCGTGGTGAACGCTGGCATGGTCATGGGGCTTTTGCCGGTGGTGGGGCTGACCTTGCCGCTGATGAGCTACGGGGGCTCGAGCGTGTTGACGGTCATGATGAGCTGCGGCCTCGTGCTCAATGTCGCGCTGCGGCGTCGAGCGCACGGATGAGCCCCAGCGGCGACCCTAGGGCGCCCAGCCCGAGCGGCAGACCGCGCGCTACGGACCCGTCGTCGCAGCGGCGCGGCGAAACGGGCCTCGTCATGACCGCGACCAGCTTCGCGGCCATCGCCCTTTTCGCCGCTTTGGGCCATCACGCCATCTACGGCGAAGCGGCAGCCCGCGCCGGCTACCTGCTCGACGACGCCCCCGCCATCGTCGATAACCCGGTCGCCAAGTGGCCGCCCGACCCGGTCGCCTTGATGACGACGCCTTGGTTTGGCCCCGAGGGCAAGTGGCAGCGCCAGGGCGTCTCGCGGCCACTGACGACGCTCACTTACTGCGTCGAGGACGGGGTCGGCAACCTCAGCGTGGCGGTGCGCCACCAGCTCCAACTGCTCCTGGCGGCGGTGGTCGCCACGCTCTTCGGCTGGTTGGTATTTCGCGTCGCTAGGTTGTGGCGGGTGGCGCCGCTGACGGCCGCGACGGCGGGCGTTCTGGCGGCTGGCCTCTTTGCCACGCTGCCGGCCCACGTCGAGGCGGTGATGGTCCTCTCCTATCGGCCCGAGCCGCTCTCGGCGCTGTGGCTGCTGCTGGCGGCGCACGCCCTGATCAGCGACGCCCGAGCGGCGGCGATGGCCCCCTGGGCGCTGCTCATGGCCCTGCTGGCCAAGGAGTCTGCCCTGGCTGCGTTGGCACCTCTCAGCCTCCTAGCGCTGCTGGTGCCCGGGCGCAGCCGCGAGGAGGTGAGGTCGCTCATCGGCCAGCTCTGGCTCTTTGGCGCCACGTGGCTGGCGGCGCGCGCCCTCATCATCGCGACGCCGTGGGTGTCGCAGGAGGACAACCCGCTGTGGCAGGCGGAGTTGGGCGACCGGCTGCGAGCGGGGGTCTACCTCATCGGCCACGCGGCGCACCGGCTGGTCGACGCCGAGCTGCTGGCGCCAGATTACAGCTTCGACGCGCTGCCCCTGCTCAACCCGGCCTCCACTGTGCTCGTCCTCGGCGCTGTCCTGGCGGCCCTGTGCTTGGTCGCGCTGGTTGCCGCCCTGTGGTGGCTGATGCGAGACGGCCTGGGCGCAGCAGGCGCGTTGGCGGCCACCAGCCCTGGCGCGGCGACCTTGGCGCTCGGCCTCTTGACGCTGTCGTCGATGTGGGCGCCGGTCTCGCAGCTCTTGGTGCCGGCGACCTTGGTGACCGCCGACCGGCTGCTCTTCAGCCCCTCTCTTGGCCTGTGCGCGCTGGTCGCGGCTTTGGCTGCGACGCCGCTGTCCAACGCCGAGTCGGCCTGGCGGGCGCGACGATTGACAAGCGCGTTCGGCGGCGAGCGGCCGCGGTTGGTGGCACCGGCGCTGCTGGCCCTGCTCGCGCTCGCAGCGGCGATCGGCCTATGCGTTCACCAGGCGGCGGCGGCGCGGCCGGTGGCGCAGGCCCATGAGGCCGAGCTTGGCCTGCTCGAGCGCGGCGCACGCCTGCAGCCACGCAGCGTCAAGGTGCGCTACAACCTCGCCCGCTTGGCGCACCAACGGCCCGAAGGTCGCGCTGAGGCGCGGCAGCATGCCGAGGCCGCGCTGGCGATCTCGCCCAACGACCCGCTGACCCTCGCCCTGATGCTGACCATGTTGCCGACCGACGCCGCAGGATGTTCGCGCGCCTCGGCGATGCGGGCGCGAATCTGGGCCTTGCGGCCGGCCGCGGCGGTGCGCGAGGCCGTGCTGCGCTCCGCGGTCGCCTGCGACGCCGGGCGCGAGGCGCTAGAGCGGGTGCGGCAGCTCGCCACCCCGCTGCCCGTGGAGCTTGAGCTCGTGACCGTCGGCGCGGCGCGGGCTGGTCTCTCGGGCGACGCGGCGGCGCTGCTTCGGGCCTGCGGCGTCGACCCAGACGGCCCGACGCAGGTGGCGATCGCGGTCGAGGGCGACGTCCTGGGTGGTCACCTGCAGACGGCGATCGCCCGACTACACCGGCTCGGCGACCGCGGCGGCTTTGCCGGGCGACGTCACCTGCGCGCGCTCTGCGAACGGCTCGCTGCGGCGAGGACGCCCGGGGCGGTCGCGCCAGCCGCCGACCTCCCGGAGGCTTGTACGCGCTGAAGCGTCGGAGATTGGCGCCGAGCGCAAGGTCCGAGGAGGCGGTGGCGCGGCGGGTCGTGGCGCGACAGGTCGTCCCGCAGCTAGCCGCGGCGTGGCCCCCTCCGGCCCTGGCGACGTCGGTGTGGTGGACGACGAGCCAGGCGGCCTCGGACGCGGCTTTGCGGCGCGCCGAGTTGCCACGGCGTGCGACCTAGTAGGGGCGTGGCCGCAGGCGAGTCGTCTGCTTTCGTGGCGCCATCGCAGCGGCTGTGCTAGAGGGGCGGCGTGTGGCGACGCCGGTCGACCGCGGTCCCTGGGGGCGACGACGATGGAGATCCGCGACCCGATCCACGGCCCGATCTCGCTGAGCGAGGTCGAGATCGCCGTGCTGGCCGAGCCGCTTTTTCAGCGGCTGCGCAACGTCAAGCAGCTCGGGTTCGCGGAGCTGCTCTTCCCAGGGGCTGCCCACAACCGTTGGCTCCACTCCATCGGCGTGATGCACCTCGCCGGCCTCGCCTTCGACGCCGTCTTCGGCGACGCAGACTGGCTCGGCGCCGACGATCGCCAGCGCCTCCGCCAAACCCTGCGCCTCGCTGGGATGCTGCACGACGTCGGTCACGCGCCGCTCTCGCACTCCTCGGAGTCGCTGTTTCCCAGCCGCGCCGCGCTCGCGTTGCCAGACGTCGACGTCGGCGACCCGACGAGGCAGGCCCGCCACGAGCACTACACCGTCAAGCTGCTGCTCGACTCGCCGCTGGGCGCCACCGTAGACCGGGCGGGCGCGCCGCTCGGCCTCGCCGCCAGGCACGTCGCGGCGCTGCTGCACGACGGCGTGCGGCTCCACGACGCGCCCTTTGTGTGCGGCAGCCGCGACGTGCGACCGCTGCTCTCGACGCTGTGCTCTGGCGAGGTCGACGTCGACCGCATGGACTACCTGCGCCGCGACAGCTACTTCACCGGGGTGAGCTACGGCACGTTCGACGCCGACTGGCTAATTAGCCACCTGACCCGACACGAGGCCGACGACGGCCGGGTCGCCTTGGCGCTGGAAGACCGCGCGCTCTACACCTTCGACGACTTCCTGCTGAGCCGGCTGCACATGTTTCTAATGGTCTACTTCCACCCCAAGGTCGTGTGCTTCGACCAGATGCTGCGACGCTTCTACGACGAGCGACCCGAGCTGACCCTGCCGCTCGATCCGGACGACTTCGCCCGCTTCGATGACGCCTCGATCTGGCGCGCACTTCGCGACCACGCTGGCCGTTCGCGCTGGGCGGCGGGCATCACCCAGCTGCGGCCGCTGCCGCTGGTCGGCGAGCGCGGCTGGCATGGTCGTGATGATGACCTCGACGGCCTCGAGGCCGCGCTGCAGGCCGAGGGAATCGACTTTCTGCGCGTCACCAGCCACGGCGTCCTCTCGAAGTACCGCGACCGCGGCGCCGGCGATCGCGCAATATTCGTGCGAATCCGCCCGAGGGTCGGCCCGGCGCGCTTCGTGCCGCTCGGCAAGGCGACGACGCTGTTCCGCCGCCGCTCCGAGACGACCGTCATGGAGCGCACCTACGTCACCGATGAGGGCTTCGCACGCGCCGCGGCCGTGTTGACCGCGCTGCGCGCTGGCAGGACCGACCCCCACCCCGAATCGCCTCAGGAGCTTGCTCGATGATCCCGCTACCGAGTCCGCGCGCGTCACGTGCGTCGTCTGCCACTGCCGCTCCCCTGCCGCGCGCCCACCAGCGGCAGCGCACGGGCCACCTGCGCGCCGCGGCGCTGCTGGGCGCCATCGTGGCGGCGGGCGTGGGCCCCATCGCGCCAGCCCACAGCCAGGAGGCACCTCCCTCCGCGAGCGCTGACGCCAGCAGCGACGGCCTCTACGTCATCGTCGAGGCGACCCAAAGGCCTCTCGACGGTCTGCTCGTGCTGCCCCCGGCCTGCGGACCGCAGAAGGCCTGGTGCGAGACGCTTGAGGCCGTCGTCCACAACGACATGCGGCTCTCTGGCGTGGTGCGGGCGCTTCAGCCGAGCCCCTCGGCGCGCGCCGCCATCCAGCGCTTTGCGGTCCCAAACCTGGAGCTGGCGCTCGATAAGGCGCGCGCCGCCGATGTGACCTGGGCCGTCGGGCTGTGGGCGCGCAAGTCGAAGACCCAGGCCGAGTCGATTGAGGTCCACATCCAGATGATCGATGCCCGCGACGGGCACGCCGTAGAGCTCGGTCGCCATGCCGTCGTCAGCGGCCCCGGCAACCAGCTGCGGCGGCTCGGCCATCGCGTCGCCAACGTCATCTTCGGCGCCCTGACCGGCGTCATGGGCAGCTTCGACGGCCAGCTCTACTATTCGTCGCCAGCGCCGGGCATCGATCGCGCCATCTGGCTCGCCGATGCCGATGGCTACAACGCCCGCATGATCGTCGCCGACAAGGGCATTCACATGTTGCCGCGGCCGACCAATGACCTCGGCGTCGCCTACGTCAGCTTCCGCACCGACCTGCCATCGCTCTTTCGCATCGACGGCCCGGGCGTCGACGCCTTGTTCGCCAGCGCCAGCGACCATACGACGCCAGCAAGCGGGCAGTGGAGCCCCTTCGCCGTCGCCTCGACCCGGGCCACGGCGATCGCGGCGGGCGCCAGTCGGGCCCAGATCAAGGCCCTCGCGGCGACGCGCAACAAGGCCGGCGCCGCGGCGGGACAGCCGAGCGCGCCACCCAGCAAGCCGGAAGTGCCGCAGCCGTTCGCCACCAGCGAAGAGCTGCAGTTTCGCACCGCCGCCTCCAGCCCTTCCGGCCAGGTGGTGGCGACCATCAACGATGGCGACCAGGCCGATCTCTGGCTGCTCGACGACCGCGGCCGCCCCCTCAAGAACCTGACGCAGCACGAGAGCGACGACCTCGACCCGAGCTGGTCGACCGACGGCCGCCAGATCGCCTTCGTCAGCGACCGCAGCGGGACGCCACAGGTCTACTTGATGAACGCTGACGGCAGCGGAGTGCAGCGCATGACCTGGGCCGGCCCTTACAACACCGGCCCCGACTTTGGCCCGGACGGCCGCATCGTCTACTCCGGTCTGCGCGGCAAGGCCGTGGACATCCTGACTGTCGACGCCCAGAAGCAAATGCAGCGGCTGACTCCGGGCCGCGGCAAGCGCTCGCTGGAGCCGACGTGGGCCTCCTGCGGCCGCCGCGTGGTCTACATCTCCGACGAGGACGGCGCCGGGACACGCCTGTTTTTTGCCAGCCATGACGGCGCGGTGCGCGAGCCCCTGGCGACGCCGCCAGGTCGCTACTACACCCCGGCCTGGCGGCGAGCGCCTGGCGCGCGCCCAGAGGCCTTTCGCCCCTGACACAGCAGGCCCAGCGCCCGTCGGCGATGGATTGGACCCAGGGCGCAACCTGGCCTATCCTCGGCGCGGTCGTACCGCCCGGACCAGCACCATGAAGCGCTGCCCAACCTGCCACCGCTCCGCCGCCGCATCGCGCGAGCGCTGCGCAATCGACGGGCAGTGGTTGCACTCCACCGGGCTCCACATCGACGTCCGCAACCCGGCTGAGCCGCCGCCTGGCCTCGGCGAGACCACCACCATCGGTCCGCCACCCCTGCCGCCCCCGGGCACGCTGGGCGCGCCAGCGGATGGCCCGGCGTCGGCCGCCGGCTCTGCCAACGATGACGCTGCGGGCGAGGCGCAAAGAGCCGCGACGTCGGCGACCGTAGCCGAAGAGCCCGGAGCCAAGCGCGCCCAGACGCTCATCTACGCTCGGGGCGAGCTGGCAGATGCGCTGCCAGAGGCCGCAGAGCCGGTCGAGCCCGAGGCAATTCCGACGGATCTGCCCGACGCCCCGCTGCAACGCCCCCATGCCAGCGCGACGGGGCCGGGTACGACCCTCACTCCAGGCCAGGCCACGGCGGTGGCCCGCCAGCCCGCGGCGCCAGCAATCCCAGTCGCGCCGGTGACGCCAGCCGCCGACGTCGGCATGCCGCCCGCCCTGCCCCGCGGCGGCGGACCAACGCCAGCACGCACCACCTCGCCGCGCCCGGCGACCGGCGAGGCGCCTGAGCGGACGACCGGCCCGAGGCCTCTGCCCGGCGACCGCTCAGCGGTACCCGCCGCAGAGCGCCCCACGCTGGTCACCTCGCTCGACGGCGTGGCCGATCTCGATGAGTCCGAGGGCGAGCGCAGCGCCTACGTCGGCAAGCTCATCGACGACCGCTATCTGGTCAAGGCGCTAATTGGCCGCGGCGGCATGGGCGCCGTCTACCGCGTCGAGCAGATCCACCTGCGAAAAGACATGGCGATCAAGCTGCTGCACGAGAACCTCGTCGCGCGCAAGCAGCTCGTCAGCCGTTTCACCCGCGAAGCGCGGGCGATCTCGCGGCTCTCCAGCGCCCACACGGTCATGGTCTACGACTTCGGCCGGTGGGGCGAGGTCTTCTACCTCGTCATGGAGCTGCTAGAGGGCGAGCCCCTCGACGCGGTCCTCGAACGCGATGCGCCGCTCAACGCTGAGCGAGCGATCACCATCCTGTTGCAGATGTGCGACTCGCTGCAGGAGGCCCACGACCACGGCATCGTCCACCGCGACCTGAAGCCCGAGAACGTGATGCTGTTGCGCGATGGGCCGCACCCCGACTTCGTCAAGATCCTCGACTTCGGCCTCGCCAAGGTTGAGAACGTCGATGACCCGTACACCATCCACTCGCAGAAGGACATTTTCGGCACCCCCTTCTACATGAGCCCGGAGCAGATTCGCGCCGGCGACGTCGACGGCCGGTCCGACATCTACGCCGTCGGCGCCTTGGCGTTTCGGATGCTCACCGGCAAACACGTCTTCGGTCACGAGCGCTCGACCTTCGACATCCTCAAGGCGCACTTGATGGAGGCGCCGCCGAAGATGCAGAGCGTCGTCCCGGCGGGCACCATCATCTCGCCGGCCATGGAGCAGGTCGTCGCGCGCTGTCTCGAGAAAGACCCCGCCCAGCGCTTCGCTTCCATGCGCGATTTCGGGGAGGGCCTCGTCGCAGCCCGCAAGGGCACCATGCCTGCCAAGGCTCAGCCCTCCGAGAAGGCCGACCAAGCGGCAAGCGGCGCTCAGCCGGCGCCGGTCATCGCGTCTTCGCCCTACTCCGACGCCGCGAGCCCTGACACCGCCGTGAAGCTGGCCGAGGATGATGAGACCCTCGGCCGCCACGTCCGTCGCGGCCGCACCGCGCGCACCGCCGCCTTCGTCGCGGCCAGCGCCTGCGCGCTGGGCCTCGCCGGCTGGCTGGCCCTGCAGGTGGGCGGCAGCGCTGTCGGCGCCGACCAGGAGCCCAACGACCTGCCCTCGCAGGCCGCGCCCCTGGATTCCCAAGGCAAAGCGACGGGCAGCATCGGCAGGCGCCACTCCGAGCGCGCCGGCGATCGCGACTGCTACCGGCTGCCCGCCGGATCCGAGGACGAGCTCGACCTGAGCGTCACCGCGGTGCCGAACATGGACCTTGAGCTGACCCTGCACGGCGAGGGCGGCAGCGAGCTGATGCGCCTCGACCACGCGGGCGCCGGCGAAGGCGAGGTCGTTCGCCACATCGACGCCGGCGGCAGGCCGATGGTCGTCTGCATCGGCGAGAGGGTGGCGGCGGGTCGCTCGGCCAGCGAGAGCGTCAGCGACGTCTACGTCTTGCAGGCGCTGCGGCGCGCCCGCAGCGGCCCCACCGAGCGTGAGCCCAACGACACCATCGACAAAGACCCACTGCCCGCCGGCCTCTCCCTGATCGGCACGCTCGATGGTCCGCGCGACGTCGACGTTTTCCCGATCAAAGACAAGCTGGAGGGCCAGATCGTGCGCGTCCACGTCGAGAGCCTGGACCAGCGGCCGCTCGGCGGCATGCGCGTGGCGCTCCACGACGCCAATGGCCGCCCAATGGCGAGCGAGGTCGTGCGTCCGGCTCAGAGCCAGGCCGATCTCGCCCTCGCAGTCTCAGGCCACGCACCGGAGCGGGTCTCTCTGCGCTGGATCGGCGACAGCGCCGAGCGCTGGCCACCCAACGGCGCCCGCACCGGCGCCTACAAGATCTGGTATCGCGTCGATCCGCTCGCCGACCAGCCTGAGCGCGAGCCCAACAACACGTCGCCAAACGCCTCTGCCCTGGTCGTCGGCGCCTGGCACGTCGGCGACGTCAACGACGCCGCGGGTGTCGATTGGTGGCGAATTGACGGCGGCGACGAGACCCTGCGCACGCTGTATATCGAGGCTGGCGTCCCGCCGGGCTCGTCGGTGCAGCTGGTAGTACACGATCCGCAGACGCAGGCCGGCATCCGGCAGCTCGTGATCGATGACCCGCACGATGACACGGAGTTGAGCGTCGACGGTCGGGGGGCTGGCTTCTTGTTTCGCTTTGAGCGAGCGCAGCCGCAGGTCGGCAAGCGCAAGACCGTGGACGGGCGATACCGGCTGCGCGTGCGATGGGCGACCTCAGGCGAGGAGCTGCCCAGGTGGAACTCGCCCTAACCATTTTCGGCCGGCGCCTTGCACCCCACAGCCGAAGTGCTTCCCACACATCCATCACGAAGAGCGCCGCGACGCCAAAGTCCCAGACGTCCCGCGCCAATCGCAGCGTGTCACGAGTCACCGGGGCTACTGCGCCGCTCGCTGTGGGCCATCGGCATCGGCGCCGCGCCCTAAGCGTCGAGCGCTAGACGCCAACCGCCAGCCGACGGGCGAACTTCTCGTCGAGTCCCACCGCGCGGATGCGCGCCGCCGCACCGCCGACGTCGTAAGAGACGCGGATGTGCGCCAGCTTCTTGCTGTCGGTGTCGAACACGACAAAGCAAGAGTCGGGGTTGCGGTCGCGCGGCTGCCCGACAGAGCCGACGTTGACCAGGTACTTGTGCTCGTTGCGGTAGCTGTAGCTGCCCGAGATGTCGCGGACCTTCTTGCCGTTGTACTCGTACATGGTCGTCAAGTGGCTATGGCCGATGAAGTTGTGGCCGAGCAGGCCCGTCCGCATGCGCGTCAGGGCCTCTGCCTCTTCGTTGCGGACCACGTAGTAGAAGGCTGAGGGCAGGATCGGCGCCGCGTGGTAAAAGGCGGTGTCGATGTCGCGCCGCAGCTGGCAATATGGCAGCGAGTAGAGCCAGCGAAAGTTGTCTTCGCTGAGCTCACTGCGGGTCCAATAGAGCGCGCGACGCGCGGCGTCGTAGTAGTAGTTTGTGTCCATCACGCCGACCACCGCGGCGTCATGGTTGCCCATCAGGACCATCGCGCAGCGCTCTCGCAGCCGTTCGCAGCACTCGTTCGGGTTGCCGCCATAGCCGACCACATCGCCGAGGCAGATGACGTCGTCTACGTCGAGCTCGTCGCAGCGGGCGAGCACACGGTCAAGCGCCTGGATGTTGGCGTGGATGTCACTGATGATGGCAAGCAGCATGACAGCCTCCCCTCGCGTACGCGTAGACCCTGCACGAGCGCAGGCTACCACGCCGTCAGCGTGCCCGCCAGCGTTGACCGCCATCGGCCGCGGTGTCAGGCGTGGCACGCGCATCGGTCGACCGGTCGGCACCAGGCCCTGCGCCAGGCCCAACCGGCGACGAGCGGACAGGCAAGTGACATCGCAGAGGAGTCTCCGATGGTGAAGGCCCAATCAAGCGCGGCCGTCGCGCTGGTCCCAGCGGCGTCGCCCTTGCCTCCGCAGAAGCCGCCGCCGCTCCACCTCCCCGCCGACGACGGGACCTACTTCGACTTGGAAGAGGCCGCCAGCCGCTGGGTGGTCGTGTATACCTACCCCAAGGACGACACGCCCGGCTGCACGGTTGAGGCCTGCGACTTCCGCGACCGCTTCGCGGCGTTCGCTGAGGCCGGCTGTATCGTGGTCGGCATCAGCCCCGACCCGGCGGTGCGTCACCAGAAGTTTCGCAACAAGTTCGGGCTACCCTTTGTACTGGTCAGCGACGAGTCGCGCTCAACGCTTGCGTCCTGGGGCGCCTGGGGCGAAAAGACCTTCATGGGCAGGAAGATGATCGGTGTGCTGCGCCGCACCTGGATCATCGATCCGAGCGGCAGGGTCGCCGCCTTTTGGCCGAAAGTCGCGGTAAAGGGCCACGCCGAAGACGTGTTGGCGCAGCTGCGCGCCTTGCGAGGCGATTAGGCGACGCCTTTTGGCGCCACGGCGGCACGGCTGTCGCCACAACGAGAGGGAGAACGAGACCATGAGCGACGCACCGACCCGCAGCGGCCGGCTGCAGCACTGGGACGGCCACGCCCCGGACCTGCGGGCCTGGAGCGACCCCGAGCTGCTCGACGCCCTGAGCCAGCTCGGCATCCAGACCAATCGCGACGCGTTCACGGCGGAGGCCGTCGTCGCCACGACGCAAGCGGCCGTGGAGGACACCTGGCTCATGGCGGCCAAGGACGCCTCGGACGGCGAGCGCGTGCTCATCTGGATGGCCGTCCAGGAGCTCTGGGAGCGCTGGCGGGTGCCTGCTTGGCCGCGCGATCGCATGGGCCGCATGTTTGCCTACCTCGTCGACGCCGAGTTTGCCGCGGAGTGGGCCGCCCGCTGCCACGCGCCGACGGGCGCCGAGGTCATTGAGGCGCTCGACGCCTTCTTGGCGGCGCAGGGCGGCGGCCGCCGAGCGCTCGACAGCTTGGTCGAAGAGATGGGGATGCCCGCGGCGGCGTGGCCCGCCAAGACGCTGGACGCGATGGGGGAGTGGATCGAGGTCGGCAACTTGGCGCTCGCCGAGCGCAGCGGCGAAGTCATGGCCAAGGCGCTTGGCGAGGGTCATACGCAAGCCTTCCTCGCGGCGGCGATGATGACGACGCGGATGTACGATCGCGCCCGGGCAGCCGCCCTCGCCGTTCCTCACGAGGCCGATGTCCGCGGCGGCTTCGCCGAGATGGTCGGCTTCCTGTGCCTCGCAGCCGGCAGCCGCCCCTCAGCACGCTACTGGCTGCTTGAGGCCCAAGGCCGCACACGACCGCGCAAGTCGGAGCTCACCTTCGCCGCTGAAGCCGTACGCGACTACGTTGGCGCGGCCGACACAGATGGCGGTGACGGCGTCGTGGCGCAGGTGCCTGAAGAGATGCGCAAGGCCGCCATGCAGGCCGCGTCTCAGGCGTGCTTTTACGCCACGATGGCGTTCGCAGGTGAGGGCCCAAGCGGCTAGAGACGCTCACGGCCAGGTGCGGTAGGCGCCGAATCTGGGCGCGGTGCTCGCTGAAGCGAGTCCGAGAGTTGGCGCGTATCGGCGAGGGGCGCCGAGCCTGCAACAACAGTCCGCAGAAGGCACGTCAGGCCATGGGCGTGGGCGCCGCCGGACCGCCGCAGCCACCCAACGCTGACCACGCTCATCGACCGCCCGCAACGGCAGCGCGCCCGCTCGATGCGCCGGTCAATCAGCCCAGGCGGTAGCAAGCCTGCGCGTCCTCCACCAAGCGCGCCGCCATCGCCGCCACCGGTTCACCGCGCAGCGCCGCGATCGCGGCCACCAGGGCTTGCACCTCCTGCAGGGCCGCCGACCAGGGACGATCGTCGAGCGGCCAGTCGCTCTCGACCAGCAGCCGCCCTGGGGGCGTGGCGTGGACGACGGCGGCCAGCTTGTCCGGTCGACGCAGCCAGGACGGGTCGAGCGAGACGGCGAGCCCGAGGGCACACAGCGCCGGCGCGAGCTCCGCCGGACCGCCGAAGCGATGGACGACGCCGCCGGGCGGGGGGCAGGCGCGCAGTTCCTCGAGGGCGTGGCCGATGGCCCGAACGACGTGGAGGACCACGGGTAAGTCGAACGCGCGCGCCATCCCGAGGGCCCGCGCCATCCAGCGCCGCTGCTCTGCGATGGGCAGCGCTTGCTTGCGGAGGCCGTCGAGCCCGACCTCGCCGAGCGCCACCACCCCTGGCCCGCTGAGTTGGCGCTCGAGCTGCCGCAGACCCGCGTGTCGCGCCTCGTCGTCGGCCGCCGCCGCCAGCCACCACGGGTGCAGCCCGACCGCCCGCCACAGCGGCCGCCCAGGGGCCAGCGCGGCGATGGCGTCGGCGTCGCGCTCCGGCCCATAACCGGCGGTGACGGCGCCACACAGCCCCGCAGCTGCCGCATCGCGCCACTGAAAGTCTAGCTGACCGGGAAGGGTCAGCAGGGGGTCATCGAGGTGGACGTGGTGGTCAAAGATCGGCAACGCCAGGGTCGAGGCGTCGACTCCGGCGCTCACGGACAGCAGGCGGAGTGATCGCCGCAGCAGTCGCCGAACTGGACGCAAGCGGCGTCGCACCAGCAGCCGCCGGCGCCCAGGCCGCCGCACTTGCCCTTGCAGGTCGAGGCCGCCACTTTGCCGCAAGCGTTGCCGCAGAATTTCGCGAAGTCAGGACAGCAATCCCCGGCTTTGACGCACGCGGCGTCGCACCAGCAGCCGCCAGCGCCTTGGCCGCCGCACTTGCCCGAGCAGGTCTGCCCGCCGCCACCACCCTGGCACGTCGCGCTCGACTTGTCGGCCGCGGCGACGCAGCTCTGACCGCTGCCACAGGTCTGAACGGTCGACCAAGCGCCAAACGTGGGCGCTGGGCAGGTGGCGCTGCCGCCGGTGCAGCTCGCGGCGCCGGTGCGCTTCTGCACCTGCTGGCCGCTGCACTGAAACTCGCTGGCCGCGCCACCGCAAGCGCTGCCCTTGGCGGCGAAGAGGCCTCCAGCACAGCACGCACCGCCACCGCAGGCGCACTGTGCCTTGTAGTCTGCGCAGCACGTGCCCGCGGCCTCGCAGCCGGGCGAGCAGGCGCAGGCGCCTCCAGCGGCCATCGCCCCACACGCCCCGGCGCAGCTGCCCTTGGCCTTACAGTCCGGCTTCTCTCCCGACGCGACCGCTACGCACTGCGTATCGCCGGGACAAGTCGCGACGTCGCTCCAGTCACCGGCATAGAGATACGCCGCGTCGCTCGAGCACACCGTGGCGTCGGCCCCGGTGCAGCCTGGATAGTGCTCGCGCCGGCGGATCTGTTGGCCCTGGCACTGGTACTCGACCGCCGCGATCACCGCCGAGCACATCACGCCCTTGGGCTTCTGCTGGTTGGTCGCCGGGTCGCAGCAGGCGCCAGATTCGCAGCAGCCGGCTTTGTCTTGCTTGATGCAGATGTGTGCCTGGAGATCGCAGGACGCCGCCACGCAGGCGGAGGCGTACACAGCGCAGTGGGCGTCGACCTGGCAGCAGCCATATTTGGACTGACCGATGCAGCTGCCCTTGTCGCTGCAGACGTCGTTGACGGTGCAGACTTCATTGTCATCGCAGGGCTTTCCGGCGGTCGCGCTCCACGCCTCGGCTTGCACGCTGGGCTGGCAGGACAGGCATGGCTCGCTAGGGTGCGGTGCGCCGGCGACGTGGCAGCTGCCGGCGATCGCGCATTGGTTGGCGGCGACCTGGAGCGTGCATTGGCCGCTCACGGCGTCGCAGCCGCCGAGCTGGCAGGGCGAGGCGTCGGGGCAGGCCTTGGGCGCGCTCGTGCACTTGCCGTTCGCCGGGTCGCAGCCGTCTACGGTACAGGCGTCGCCGTCGACGCACTCAGCGTCGGTGAGGCAGCAGCCCAGCTTCTTGCCGGGGACACAGGTGGCGTTGGTGACGTCGCAGGTCGGGGCGTCGCACACCGAGAGCGGGACGCAGTCAGCGTCGCCGACGCAGCAGCCTGGCTTGCTCGTCCAAGCCTTGGCGTCGGTCGTGGGCGCGCAGATCGAGCAGGGCGCGCCGTCCTTGGCCTCGCCGTCCTCAATGCATGCGCCGTCGAGCAAGCACCAGCCTGGCAGTGGCGTGTGGAGGCAGCCGGCGCCGCCCGGGTCGCAACTGTCGGCGGTGCAGTCGAGGCCATCGTCGCAGCCGGCGGCCCCCGCCTTGCAGACTCCGCCGCCGCAGAGATCGGGCCCCGTGCATGGATCGCCGTCGTCGCAGCTGGCCCCATCGGCAGCCGGCGCGGCCTTACAGCAGCCTGCGACGCACACCGGCGCTTGGCACTGCGCCGCCTTGGTCCCTGGCGCCAACCCGGCGCTTGAGGCGCAGTCGCCGTCGACCGAGCAGGCCGCACCGCAGGCCGCGTCGCCGGGCTGTCGTGCGCCGTCAGCGCCCGACGCACCACCGCCAAAAGCGCCGTCGCCGCGCCCCGACTGCAGGCCGTCCTTGTGGTCGAAGCTGTAGTCGCCGTGCTGGACGTTTGAGCCGATCGGCGTGGTCTCGGCCGAGTAGTCAGACCCACAGCCCGCGGCGGTGAGCAGCGCCAGCAGCAACAGTGGCCCGAAAGCGGTTGAGCGGGCGCCTAGCCTAGATGGCGGCGCGGCAGCCTGCAGCGGCGGCGTCTGCCGGCCCTCGCGACCCGCCCGCGCGGTGTCGGTGGCCGGACCGCTGGCGGCATCCCAAACGCCCAAGGCGCTGGCGGAGGCGGAGGCGCTGCTCCCCACATCGCTGGCCGGCGGGCCGCGGAAACTGGTGCGGTCTCTCGCGATCACGTCACCCCCTGCCCGTGGCCGCCTCGCAACGCAGGCGCGGCCGAGCGCGAAACATAGGGCAGGACAGTACCCGATCTCCGCGTGCAGGCGCTAGCCCAAAAGCGCCCGCTCCGCCGCAAGCCCCGGTGCGGGTGCGAATTCGACACGTATGTCCAGGAAGACCAACGCACGCGACCCGACAGATCGTGGAAGCGACACCGAAGCCACAGACTGACGCTTCCGCCATCGCTCAGCCCGTCCCGCCGGCTTCCGTGGCCTAGCGGACCATCGGCGCCGCGGGGGATGCCAAGGCCAGCTCCATGGGCTCCTCGTGGACCTGTCTCGCAGCGAACCGGGAGTTGCGCCAGAGGGCGATCGCAGCTGAGCCCAGTTGATGGTGGTCGCCAGCGACGCCGCGCCCGCGCGCTGTGCCGCCAATCCGATCGCCGCAGCAGCCGGCCAGATCGCGTGGACGCCGCAAGTGCCTCACCTGCGGAGGTTGCCGCGCGCGCAATCGCCGGCGCGTGCACGGGCGTCGCAGAACGAACAGGGCGGTGCTGTCGGCGCTCTCGCACCGTCGGGGCGCAGCCGGCGTGGCCATCGCGCTGGTGGCGATCTCGGCCCTGGATTCGGACGTCGAGCCTGTGCGCGCGGCGGACGTCGACATCGGGCTGTGGGCGCTAGATGAAGCGGCTCGGCAGGCGCTGGAGAGAGAGACGTCGCTGCAGAATTTCGAAGCCAGGGCCGCACTTGGCTTCGCTGCTTCGACCCGCAGACAGCTCGGTACGCCGTCCCGGCACCGGCACCGGCAGCGGCGGCGCCTGCGTCTGCCAAGCGTTTGGAAGGTACCCACCGTCGCCCGGCGTGCGCGGTATCGGCCTCGACGGAAGGAGCGGCGCGCGCATGTCTTTCCGCGGCCGATTGGTTGCTGTCGCGCTCCAAGGCACTCGAGTACCCTGCGGTCGAGCTCCTGGCTCTGGTCGACGCAGCCGAACCTCCTACGGAGGCGGGCCATGATGTGCGTGCAGAGGTCATCGATGTCGTTGACTGTGCGTAAGCTCCGACGCCCCCTTCGGTCTGCGCCTCGGTGAAGCTGCAATTGCCGAGTCAAGCTCGCGAGGACGCAGGCGCGGCGCGCTGTTCGAACGACTAGGCCGTGGTGAACAGCCGCTTGGTCAATGCAGGCGTCGGCCGTAACCGGAAGAATGTCCTAAGATGTAGGGCCTCGGCGGCCAACCGACGCTGAGCGCAACAGAGGTGCGAGTCCAGGACGGGAGTCAGCTCGGGCGGCCGACCTCGAAGCGCGAGCGTCGCGTGAGAAGCTTCGTCCGGCGTGCACTCGACCACGGCTGCCAGCCGACGGCGGTCATGGACGAGGGAATGACGCAGCGTGTGCCGAGCGCAGAGGCCGCGACCCGAAGCGGAGAACCCGCGTTCGGCGGGCAATGGTGCTCGTCAGGCTCTGCCACACCAGACCTCGAGCCCGGCCCCCTCCGTGGTGCAGCGCGTCGGCCGTCGTCCAACGCGAGCCCATGATCGACGCCCGCGGCGCCCCTCGCCCGCGCCCCGCTGAAGCCCGGCCTCTCTACTGCGGTCCACCCGCCCAGGCCTCTTCGTCGCCAACCCAAGGCACCGCGAGGTCCAAGCGCACGCTGGCTTGCGCGACCCACAACGCGCTGGTGGCGCCGGCTCGCCGCCGGTCGCTAGCCGGTGGCCGGCTCGACCTCAACGTGCTCCTCCGTCGTTCAGAGCTGTCCGGCGCCAGAGCCGTCAATGGCCTAGTGCGACGGCCGTGGCGATCCCCTGTCGTCGGCGTTGCGGATGTCGCGCGCGCACGCTACGCGTCGGGGCTCTGCTCGGCAGACGCGGCTGCAATCATGCGCGCGCGCCGCGGCCTGCCACTGCAAGCAACGCCGGCGGACAGCGGTGGCGACGACGGCGGGCGGACGGGTCATGCCGGTCGTGCGCGTGGGGCGGGTGATGCTGCCCACGCCCGCGCACCCTTGACAGCCCGGTCAGCCGCCGGAATCCTCCGCGCCCCTGCGCCGAGCCCGGCGCGCCCGGAGGCAGTTCGATGGCGTTGCGCAACTTTACGTTCACCTCAGAATCGGTCACCTGCGGCCACCCCGACAAGGTCGCCGACCAGGTCTCCGACGCCATCCTCGACGCCATTCTCGCCCAGGACCCGCGCGCCCGCGTCGCCTGCGAGACGATGGTGACCACGGGGCTGGCGATGGTCGCCGGAGAGATCACCACCGACTGCTACGTCGATATGCCAGACGTGATCCGCAAGACGATCGCCGACATCGGCTACAACGACCCGGCCGACCGCTTCGACGCCCAGAGCTGCGCGGTGCTGACGTCGATCGACAAGCAGAGCGCCGACATCGCGCAAGGCGTCGATGAGGGCGCCGGTCTGCACAAGGAGCAGGGCGCC
>SXNM01000207.1 GCA_005777155.1 Pseudomonadota bacterium
CTGCCAGGGCCGTCGCGCCGCAAGTCGTCGTCGCCAGGTACTTGAACGGAAGAGCTACCTGCTGCTCCATCTCTGCACCCCGTTGGTGATGTAACGCTTCAACAACGCCATCATGATCCCCTTGAAGTTCAAGGGCAACGGGGCTCTTTCTTCCTTTTGCTGGTGGATCCGGGGCGAGGGCGCGAGGCGATGCAGTTGGATGAGGCGGCCGCAGCGCGCCACGCCCCCTACGACGACAACGGCCTGCAACGCATCGATGGCCGCCCATCCGACGCGGTGGCCGCAAGCTGGACGCCCGATGTCGCATCCCTCGAGGTCGATGGCGTGCTGCCGATGACCCTCCAGGAGTTGCCCGACAAGTCCGAGCCGGTCGCTGGCGCTCGGGGCGCCAAGGGGTGGCGCTCCAAGCTCGAAGGTAGAGAGGTGAAGAGCGCCGTTCTGTATCGCGCAAAGGACCAAGCGCAGGAGATGCCGTCGCGTGGCTGCCTTCTGCGGCGAACCTACGCGTCGCTCCTAGAGACTTGGTTGCCATTCGCGCTGTTGGTGTGGCTGTCCATTCTCAAGCTCCGATACGACAAGGCAAAGCTACTCGTCGTGCTCGGTGATGGCGCCGGATGGATCGGGTCGCAGGCAACGAATTGAGTGGGGCCGGCGACTGCATGCCTGCGGCGGGACCGATCGAGACCGCCCCGCCCCACCCCCCACCCTTGAACCGCCCCGGCGCTTGGCGCACCCTGCGGCGCAGCGGCCCTGGCGCCGCTGAGGTGGCGAGCATGACGCAGGCCTCTGCCCCCAACCCGAGCGATGTCACCGCTGACGCGGCCGCGCTGAGCGCGACGTCGCCCGCCAGCGTCGCCCCGTTGCGTTGGCCGACGGCGTCCGAGGTGCTGCGCCTGCGCTGCCCGCTCTGCTGGCGTGGCGCCATGTTCGCGACGCCGCTGCGAATGAACCCGACCTGCCCCTCCTGCGGCCACCAGTTCGACCGCGGCCACGGCTACTTCCTCGGCGCCATGATGTTCTCGTACGCGCTCGTGGTGCTCTGGCTGGCGTTGGTCGTCGCCGCCCTGCGCGTCGGCGGCTTTGGCTGGAGCGCTGCGCTCGTCGCCGCCGCGCTGACCATCCCCATGGTCGGGCCGCTGGTCGCCTTCCCGTACTCGCGGCTGTGGTGGGTGACGATCGAGCGCCGGATGCTGCGGCGCGGCGAAGAGGGCGATCGCGCGCTGCACGCCGAGTTGGCGCGACGCCGAGGCGTTCGGGACGCCCAGCCCCAACCCAGCCGCGGCTGGTCGTCAGGGGAGGCGCAGCCATGAGCGGTCGCAACCGAATCGGCACCGCAGCGGCGCTTGTGGCCCTTGGGCTGCTCGGTTTCTTGTTGTGGGCGGCTTGGAACATGAAGGGCGTGCCAGACACAGGGGAGGGTGAGGGCGAGGCGGTCGCGACGGACGACAGCGCCCTGCTCGGACGCGTGCTCGACCCGGATGGTGCACCGGTCCGTGGCGCCGAGGTGGTGGCGGCGCCCGTGCGCGGCGGCAAGCCGGTGCGTACCCGCAGCGACGCCCGCGGCGCCTTCGCCTTCGGTGCCCTGGCGGCCGGTCCTTGGTACCTGGACGCCAGCGCCGAGGGCCTCGTCAACCCGGGACCGCAAGACCGCCGCGCGCTGAGGGTGGTCCTCGACGACACCAGCGCGGTCGAGGTCGACCTGCGGCTGCGGCGGCTGGCGACGGTCCGCGGCAGGGTCCTGCTCGGCGACCAACCGGTGGCGGGCGCTGTGTTGCGCATGGAGGTCGCTGAGTCAACGTCCCTCGCTGGACCGCTGCGTGGCTATGAGCTGCCGGGCGGGGTCAGCGACGCCGGCGGCAATTTCGAGCTCGCCGTGCCGCCGGGCAAGCTGCGACTCGTCGCCAAGGCGCGGGGCGATCGCGAAGGGGCGAGTGACGAGCTCGCGCTCGGCGATGGCACCACTCGTGAAGGCGTCGTGCTGCAGCTCGGCGATGGGCGGCGCGCCGGTGCCGAACTCCGTGGCGCCGTTCGCGGACCCGCCGGCCAACCGCTAGCGGCGATGGTCGAGGTCTACATCGAGGGCGGTCCGCCGCGCGCCGTCAAGACGGAGACCGACGGCACTTTCCGGCTTGGGGCCTTGCCGGCAGGGACGCTGCGGGTTCGTGCCGCCGCCCGCGGCTACGGCGCGCGCGAGACGCAGGTCACGCTCGTCGAGGGCGAAATTAGCCAGCTGGAGATCGTCCTCGGCGGTGGCGGCGGTCTGCGCGGCAAGGTCGTGGACTCCGGCGGACAGCCCGTCGCGGGGGCCACCGTGCTCCTGGTCAAGGGCAGCCTGCGCAGTCAGCTCGTCTCCGAGGCCGACGGCACGTTTCAGGTCGACCGGCCCGAACTGCTCGGCGAAGACGCCACGGTGCAGGCGTTGAGCCTGACGCACGCCGACTCCGACGTCGCGACCGCGGTTCATGAGGGCGACGTCACGCTGACGCTGCGGCCGGGCGGCGAGATCCGTGGTTTCGTGCAAGATCATGACGGTAAGCCGGTCCCAGGATCGATCGTCAGCGTCCACGGCTGGGCCCCCGTCGAGCCCGATCCCTTCTCGCCGCAGTTTATCCGGCCCGATCGGGTGGCCAACGAGGAGGCGAGCTTTCAGCTCGGGCCGCTGCGGCCTGGTCGTTATCGGCTGCGCGGCGAGGCGCCGGGGCGCAGCGCCAAGCTCGTCGACGACGTCGTGGTTGGCTCCGGCCAGCTGACCGACAACGTCTTGATCCGGCTCGGAGTCGGCGGCTCCGTCGAGGGCATGGTCCGCGACTCCGTGGGCCAACCTGTCGTGTCGGCGCGGGTGATGGTGTGGGAGCCCGGCGCCGTGCTGCCGCCAAAGATGGACCGCAGCGACGAGGAGGGACGCTATCAAATCCGTGGCGTCAGCCCAGGCCGCCTCAGCATCCGCGTCCAGCACGACGAGTACCTGACGGCCATGGAGTCCGGCGTCGAGGTGCAAGAAGAGCAGGTCACGACCCGCGACCTGCTGGTCCGCAAGCGGGCCGAGGGCGAGCGGTTCTCGTTCCAGGGCATCGGCGCCACCTTGCGCGAAGAGGACGGCGCCATCGTCGTCGGCGGCCTCATGGACGACGCCCCGGCGCGCGCCGCCGGCGTCCAGAAGGGCGATCGCATCGTCGCGGTCGACGGCACGACTACGCTCGGCATGGCCCTGTCCACGGTCGTCGAGCGAATCCGCGGCGAGCCTGGCTCCACGGTTCTGCTCGACGTCGAGCGGCCAGGCCGCGGCCGCGTCGTTATTTCGGTGCCGCGCGGCCAGGTCGTCGTCAAGTAGAGACGCTTCCACAGACGGTTAGTGCCGTAGATTCAGCTCGTTGTGTTGGTCCTGTCCCAGTCACCCTACATCGTTCCGGTTGGCCGCTCGACCTCGACACGCGCCCTCGCGTCCTGCCGCGCCTACCAGGGGCGCTGACAGGTGCGGAGACGGGTGCCGTCAGGTACGCCACCGCGAAGCTGCCATGCGGGTCAGCGTCGCCTCAGCCCAGAGGTCGTAGCGGTCGGCGGCGATGGCCTGCCGTGCCTCGCGCATTAGGTCTTGGAAGAACCAGAGGTTGTGCAGCGTCATCCAGAGGCCGCCGGCCGCCTCCCCAGCCATCCAGAGGTGGCGAATCAGCGAGCGCCCAACGGTCTGGCAGGCCGGGCAGCCGCAGTCCGGGTCGAGCGGCCCGTCGTCGCCGACAAAGCGACTGTTCTTGATGCGGAGCCCGCCGTCGCGAGTGTAGACGTTGCCATGGCGGCCGTTGCGGCTCGGCAGGACGCAGTCGAATTGGTCAATGCCAAATCCTATGCAATGAATGAGGTCTTCTGGTGTTCCGACGCCCATCAGGTAGCGCGCCTTGTCGGCGGGCATCTGGCGTGCGGTGTGGGCGCAGATCTCGTACGTGACGTCCGTCGCCTCGCCGACCGAGAGGCCGCCGATGGCGAAACCCTCACAGCCGTCGCGGGCGCAGATCTCCTCGACGTGGCGGGTGCGCAGCTCGGCGTCGATGGCGCCCTGCACGATGCCGTAGAGGGCGACCTCGCCGCGGCGCCGACGCGCCAGCAGGCAACGGTCGAGCCACGCCGTCGTGCGCCGCATGGCCGACTCGACGAACGCGCGGTCGGCACCGGCGGGCGGGCATTGGTCGAAGGCCATCATGATGTCGGCGCCGAACAGCTCCTGCACCCGCATCGCCTCCTCGGCGTCCAGCCGCACCTTGGCGCCGTCGAGGTGACTGCGAAAGACGACGCCGGCGTCGGTGATCTTGGCCTGGTGACCGAGGCTGAAGACCTGGAAGCCGC
>SXNM01000208.1 GCA_005777155.1 Pseudomonadota bacterium
AAGGGTGACAAGGGCCTCGGACTCGGCCTCGACATCACCCGCAACATCGTCGAGGCCCACGGTGGCACCATGAGCTTCCGGCGGCGCGACGGCGGCGGCACGATCTTCCGCGTCTCGCTGCCGCGCGAGCAGCCTGGGCACGCGGACTGATATGCCCGCCGCGCGGCCGCGCCACCGCGTCGGCGAGGTCATCGCGGCGCGCCGCGTGGTGGTCGTCCGCAAGACCAGCGCCATCGAGCGCCAGGCGCTGCAACGGGACCTCCGCGTGGCTCGGGTGCTGGCCGAGGGTGGGGCGGTCGCCCAGCGACTACGGCAGGCCCACGAGGAGCACGAGGCGACCAGCGTCAGCGTCGAGGCGGCCTTGCGCGCCGCCGGCTGCGAGGTGCGCGTGGTGTCGGGCCTGCGTCGGCGCGACGCCGCCCACGCCGACCTCATCGTCACCGTGGGCGGCGACGGGACCTTCTTGCGCGCCTCGCACCACGTCGCCGGAGACGCCCGCGGCGATGGGCCGCCGATGCTCGGGGTCAACAGCGCGCCGCTGTCGTCTGTTGGCTACTTTTGCGCGGCGAGCGCGTCGTCCTTTGAGGCAGTGCTCGGCCGCATCCTCGCCGGCGAGTACCGCAGCCGCGCCTTGTGGCGGATGCGCGTCCGCCTCAATGGCGTCCCCATCGCCGACGCAGCGTTGAACGACGCCCTCTTCGCCCATCGCGAGCCCGCAGAGACGACGCGCTATACGCTCGAGGCCGACGGCCACTGCCAGCGCCAAAAGTCGTCTGGCTTGTGGATCGCCACCGCCGCCGGGTCGACGGGCGCCATTCGATCCGCCGGGGGCGACATCCAAGACCTCGACGACCAGCGCGTGCAGTTCCGAGTCCGCGAGCTCTTCCCACTCAGCGTCGGCGACGAGGCGCCCGTAATCGCGGGCAAAGTGGACGTGCTGCGGCTGCGCTCACACACCACCGACGGCGTCCTGTGGATCGACGGCGCCCACCGCCGCGTGCCATTCGGCCTCGGCGACCTGCTGGAATTCCGCACCGACACTGCGCCGCTGCCCTGGCTTGAGCCCGAGGGCAGCGCTGACCGCCGCGCCCATCTGCGCCGACAGAGCGAGCGCGTCCTGCTCGCCGCTCGCTGACTAGGCGTCGGCGCTGGCGCCAAACGCGTCAGCCCCATCGTCGACGCGCAGCCGTCCGACCGGACCAGGGCGCCGCAGCTGCAGGCCCCTGCCGCGCATCCGGCGAAGCTCAAGGAGGGCCCCAGGGCAGCCGCGCGGGCAGACACCGCGCTCCAGCGCGACCGCGCGGCCAGGGTGCGCGGCGAGGACGGCGGTCAGCGTCCGATTGGCGGGCCTGACCTCGACCTCCTCCGACGTCGCCGCGGCCGCGGTGTGGTCGGCGACGAAGGCGAACTGCAGCGCCGCAGCGCCGGCCTCGCTCACGGCCGCCAGCCGCGCAAAGCGCAGCGGCCCGTCGCAGGTCGGACAGCGCGGCTCCTGGCGCATCGACTCCAAGGCGCGGGCGCAGAGCAGCGCCACCATCGCCGCTGTCGCCGCCAAGAAGGCCAACTGCAGCTCCGGCGGCATCGGCAAGACCCGGGTCACGGCGCCGACCCGCAGCATCGGCAGTCCGCTCTGCAGCCGCAGCGCTAGGGCGCCCCGCAAGCCGTCGCGGCCGGTGTCGACGCGGAGCCGCTCGTCGAGGACCGCCTCAGCGAGCGCGGCGCCGCCTTGCGCGGTGGCCAAACGGGCAGCGCCGGCCTCGCCCTGGGCGCGTAGCAGCGCGGGATCTTCGAGCAGGGCCCCCGACTCCGACAGGTCGCGCGCTAGACGCTGGCGCAGCAGCGTGGCGTCGACCACCGCGCCGCTGAGTGCGAAGGTTGCGGCGAAGCTGGCGGCGGCGGCCAAGTGGGCAGCGGATCGGCGCACGTCGAGCAAGTGCGCCGCAAATACGAGGAGCTGCGATCCTGCCAGCGCGCTCACCAGCGGCTGCAGGCCGACGAGGTCAAAGGAGTGACCAGCGACGGCTAGCAGGGCGCCGAGCCCGACGCCCGCGCCGAGCGCCAGGAGCAGCAACAGGACAGCGGCGGCGATCAGGCTCTCTTGTAGGTCTCAGCCGAGACCACCACCAAGTCGACGAGCTCAACGACCTGATCTGGCTCGGCCATGATGAACCACGTGGTGACCGTCATGTGGCCGTCGTGGATGCGCACGTCGATCGGATCGAACTCGCGCAGTTGGAAGCCCACGTCGCCGCCGAGCAACTCCTCCGCAGAGGCGCCGTCCGACAGCCGCAGCTTGTAGCCCTCAGGCACGCGCGCATCGGAGATCTCCGGCGCGTCGAGGTCCGGCAGCTCCAAGCCTGTCGGTGGCGCCAACGGACCGAAGCGCACGACGAGCGACGCCGGGATGCCATCGACCACCTGTACACGCACGTACTTATCGCCGCCGTCGGCCTCGGGTGCCGCGGACTCGATGCGCAACCGGTGGCCTTTGTAGGTGCCCTCCAGCACCGTCGAACGGGCTCCCTGCGTCGCGGTCATCTGCAGCCGGGGGGCCGCCTTGGCGACGGGATCGATGTTGCGGCGCGTCTGGCGGTACGCCACCAGGGCCGCGATGGCGAAGAGCACGATGAGTACCGAGACCAAGGCGACGCGCATCGGGTCGAAGTAGGCCTCGGGCCGCTCCTCCAAGCACTTGTCGATCTGCCACGCCTCGACGGACTCGTTGTTGGCGCCGATGTTGCATTTGTCGACTACGCCCTTGGAGAGCTTCTGGCAGCGCCCAAAGAACTTGGTGAACTCGATCTCACGCTGCTTCTTCCAAATGCGCTTGAAGCGATCCTCTTCCCGCAGCAACGTGGCGTCATCGTACTTATCAGGGTGCTCACCAGCGGCGACTGCCTCTTCCTTGCGCTTCTTCTGGTAGGCGACCAGGACATTGATCTCTTCCAGCTCGGTGCGCCGATCGGCCAAGCGAGCCGCCGACTCCTGGTCCGCCATCTCAATCTCAGCGCAGGCGCCGCTCGCCAGCGCGAGTCCGATGAGGGCGGTCGCCGTCAGCCGCCGTCCCGCGGCGAATGGGAGCGCTGAGCGCGCCACCTGGGCGCCGGTGTGCGCGCTCTGTTGGACGTTGAGGGTCCGAATGTCCAAGCTATTCATAGCGTTCAACTGCATGGTCGCTTTCCTCGTCGTCGGCAAGCCGGTCGGCCGCGCCTCGCTGAGATCGGCTTGTCGCCGTCGCTGGCCTCGGCCTGCTCTCTTGACCATCTCTGGTTTCGGGAACCTCGGAGTCAGCCTCGCCAGCTTTCGTGTTCGGACAATAGCATGGGGTACAGGGGCGTGCAACCGGCCACGCCCGCCGTAGTCCACCAGCTCTGGTCGCGGCGGCCTGTGCCTGTCGCGCCGGCGCTACGACCGCCCGACGCCCACGCGTAGGGTGCGGCCCCCCAGCTGCTACGCCCCGCCACACCGAGCGCGCCGCGCCGCACCTAGCACGGCGAGCCGCGTCATGCGTCCAAGGCAAGGGGCGGGTCTGCGATGGTGACGGGGCCGGAACTCCGGCAGGATGGCGGGTGTTGCGGCGGGGCGCGTCGACGCTGTAGGCGGCGCAGAGCGGGGGCAGGCGATGGCGGCCGGTTCGGCCCGGGGAGTGAGGTGCGGTCGCGGGGCGCGGCGCGGCCTCGTCATGGCATGGCCGCCCTCGGCGCCGAGGACGCCACCTCCCGGAGCGCAGCTCCGACGGGCTGGTGCGTGGCTCGGCTGCCTGACCATCGGCGTCTGGCTGGTGGCCGCTGAGGCTGAGGCGGCCAGGCTGCGCGTCCAGGCACGGACGCGACTGGAGCTGGCGCTTGAGCAGGTCGAAGGCCGGGTCGAGGTCCAAGGCCACCTGCGAGACAGCTTGGGCCGCGGCATCCCGGACGCGACGGTCGTGGTGTCGATCCGCGCCAGCGATGCCGAGCCGACGGCGGCGGCGGGCCTTGGCGAGCTCCAGCGCGGCGCTGAGGCCATCGTGCGCTCCGGCGGCGAGGGCGCCTTTCGCCACGCGGTGTCGCGGCTGCTGCTGCCAGCCGGCGAGCGATTGCTGGTGCGTGCAGCGTTCGCCGGCGACCCGCGCCTGTCGGGGGCCGAGGCCAGCGCGGAGTTGACGCCGGGTCAAGCGCCGGTGCGACTGCGGCTGCGCCTGCACCCAGAAGCGCCCGCGACCGACGGCGAGACGCTGACCGTTGAGGTCGATGCCGCCGTCGGTGGGGTGCCGGTCGCTGGCGCCGAAGCCGCGCTGGAGGTCGATGGCCGCCACGCCGCGCTGCTGCGCTTCGACGACGCCGGCAGCGCCGCGGTCGCGCTGGCGCCGGCACACTGGCGTAGGCCTGGGGCGCGCGAGCTGCGGCTGGTGCTGCCGCCGACGGTACAGACCGCCGAGGCGACCCTGTCGCGGACCGTGCCAGTGGCGTTGGCGCTCCGCGTCCAGCTCGCCGCGCTCGGCGGGGCAGGAGGCGAGGCCGCTTGCGCGGACGATCGGGTCTGCCTGCGCGGTGAGGTTCTCGCTTGGCGCGGCGGGCCCCAGCCAGTGCCGGCGGCGGGGGCGCAGGTCGTGTTGCACGGCGGCGGGTTCCGCCTCGGTGAGGTCACGACCGACGAAGACGGTCGCTTCGCCGCCCACCTGCGCCACGACGCCCTTCAAGCCCGCTTCGCGCCAGGGCCGCTGGGCTTGGTCGCCGAGGCGGCCCTCGACGAGCCCTGGTGCGCTCCGGCCTTTAGCGCCATCGTCGCGGTCGATGTGCCGCCGCCCACCTCGCCGGTGGCGCTGGCCTACCCGAGCTTGCTGGCGGCGCTGCTGCTCGCGCTGGCGGTCCGGGCAGGGCGACGCGCCTGGCTGCGTCGGCGCGGCATCGACGCCGAGGTCCAGATGGCGGCCGGCGTGCGGCTCGATGCCCTCCAGCCGGGCGCCGGCCACGAGCTCGACGCTGTGCGCGGCAAAGTCCTCGACGGCGAACACGGGCGACCGCTGGCAGCCCGCGTGGTCCTGGAGGCCGGGGGACAGACCGTGCGCGAGATCCAGACGGCCGGCGGCGTCTTCGGGCTGAGCGCGGTCCCAGCCGGGAGCTACGTTCTGCGCGTCGATGCCGCCGGCCACCAGCCCCTGGCCCTCGAGATCCAGGTGCCGCACGACGGCGCCCTCGACGGCTGCACGCTGCTGCCCACCAGCCTTCGGGCCTTGCTGCGCCACGCGCTCTCGCGCCGCATCGCCCAGGCCACCGGTCGCGCCCTCGACTGGGCCCGCGAGACGCCCCGCAGCGCCGAGGCGCGCTGGCTTGGTGCGCGCCGCCGCGGCCACGTCGCGAGTCGAGCCGCCGTGCAGGCCACAGAGATCGCGCTCTATGGCCCGCACGCCGACGAGGTGGCCATCGGCGTCGCCGAGCAGGCACTGCAACGCGCCGACGAGGCTGGGTCGTGATGACGCGGTCCGACGCGCCGGGGCGCGCATGGCTGGCCGGCGCTCGCCGCGGCGTCGGGTCTGGCGCGAGGCGTCGGCGAGTCGATGGCGTCGTGTTGTCTGTCGCGGCGCTGACGACCGCCGGGCTGCTGTCGGCATGGGTGGGCCCACTGCTGGCCGCCGGGCCGGCGCGCGCGGCGTCGGCGGCGACGTCCGGTGCGTCGTCGGCGGCGCCTGGGGCGACGGCGTGGGTGGAGGACACGTCGCCAGACGAGGCCGGCGTCGACTTTGAGACCGAGCAGCCAGGTTGGAATGCCCTGCACTACCTACGGACCACCGCCGATGAGGCCGAGGTCACCTTGCAGGCGCGCCGAACGCTGGACTTCGCCACCCTGCGCGGCGACGAGATCTTGCTCGTCGTGGCCCCCGTCACGACCCTCAGCGCCGAGGGTCGCCAGCAGCTCTTGGCGTTCGTCCGCGCCGGCGGCCGCCTGATCATCGCGGATGACTTCCGCGCCGGCGCCAGCTGGATGTCGCCCTTCGGCCTCGCGCTGCACGATCGTCCCGGCGCGGCGCCGGGCGTCGTCGAGGGCCGGCCAGGGCTCCTACGCTTCCCGGGCGTGGCGGTGGGCGGAGCGCTCGGCTACCAGGTCCGAGAGCTGGTCCTGAACCACCCCGCAGCGATCACCACCGAGGCCTCTGCCGCCAAAGGGGAAGCGGCGAGCCTGGCGTCGCGGCCTGATCGCTCGCCGACCGCTCGCTTGGCGCAGGGCCGCTATGAAGACGGCGTGCGCGCCTTCCTCTACGAGGTGCAACTCGGACGCGGCCGCGTGCTGGCGCTCGCCGATCCCAGCGTGCTCATCGATGGGATGCTGCGCGCCTTTCATGGCAACAAGCAGTTCGCGGCCAACCTGTTGCGCTGGGGCTGCTACCGTGGCGAGCCCTGCCGCGTCGCCCTGCTGGCCAACCTCGCCGCGGTGACTGGTGTCTTTCGGCCGGCGCCAGACCTGCGACCCGGTGGCCGGCCACAGGGCGCGTTGCAGGCCCTGGCGGCGGCGCTGGATGGCATCGCCGAGGCCCTGCGCTCGCCGGCGGCGCGCTGGTTCGGCGGCGCGTTGACGCTGGCGACGCTGCTTCTGCCGCTCTGGCGCTTCGGGCGGCTGCCACAGCCCCGCCTGCCGCCGAGCGCCGGAGATGCCCCGGCCCGTGGCCGACTGCAGGAGACCATCGAGGCGTGGATGATGCGGCCTGAAGCCGACTTTCGGCAGCCCGCGCGGCTCTTGGCGCAGCGCCTCGCCCGGCGTCTGCAGGAGGCGACGCACGAGCTCGAGGGAGACGTCCTGCTGCGGGCGTCACGCGGCGGGTCCAAGCCGCCGCTGGCGGCGGCGTCAGAGGCGACCGAGCAGCCCGTCACCGCCGACGCCTCCCTCGCCAGACTTCAGGCACAGATCGAGCGGCTGCGCGCCCAAGGCGGCATCTCCAGCGCCACGGCGCGCCGGCTGGGTGAGGTCGTCGCCGCCTTCGGTGAGGTGGCGCGCGCCGCAGAGCCGATCGACCGCGCTCGCTTCGCCAGCCTCGCCGCTGAGATCGAGTGGGCCGAGCATGTCCTGAGCCACACGCGGCCCAAAGGGTCTGCCGGGCGCGGTGAGCGGTCGCGGTCGGGGAGCCAGGCCGACGCTGGCGCCAATACCGGCGATGACGCTAGGCTCGGCCCATCCGTAGTCGCTGCGGCGGGTCAGGGCGCCGAGCCGTCAGAGGAGCTTCGATGAACCCGCAGCCCAGTGGAGCTCTGGACCACGACACCCTCGCCGCCGTCGTCGAGCTGCGCGGGCGCCTGCTCGCCGAGGTCGGGCGGGTCTGGATCGGTCCGTCCGATGTGCCGCAGCTCGTGCTGGCGGCGATGTTGGCCCGGGGACACGTGCTGCTAGAGGGCGTGCCAGGGCTGGCCAAGACGACGCTCGCCAACGCGATGGCGCGTGCGATCGGCTGTGATTTTCGGCGAATTCAGTTCACCCCTGACCTGCTGCCGGCAGACATCACGGGCACCTACGTCTTGGACCAGGCGCGCTCTACCTTCGTCCTGCGCCGCGGACCGCTCTTTGCGCAGGTCGTGC
>SXNM01000209.1 GCA_005777155.1 Pseudomonadota bacterium
GCAGCGCGGCCTCGGCGGCCCAAGTTTGGCAACTGCGCGTCGGGCCTCGCGGGGCGCGCAGCGGCTCCTTCGGGCAGTCCGGGTGATCGCGGTGGCTGGGGCTCGCGGTGGCCATGGCGTGCTCCGGGTGGGCCGGCGGGGCGCGGCCCAAGGCGCGGCGGCCGCGGGCGTGGCGGGGGCGGCGGCGCAGCGGCAGCCTAGCCTCCGGCATCGGCCTCGGCAATTCGCCGCCTGGTCAGCGCTAGCCACCAGCGCCAAGCGGGCCACATCGGGCACTTTCAGGCCGCCGCCTCGCCTAAGGGCAGGGCGCTGTGCTGCCGACAGGAGTGAAAATCTAGACCCGGACGAGATCATGACGTATGCGTCCGGTTCTCGGCTGCACGCAACCTCGCCCGCGGCCGTCAAGGAACCGACCATGAACGCAGAGACGTCACATCCTAATTGGGCGCCGGTCTCGTCACCTGACACCTCGGCTCTAACCAGCAACGCGTTTGGCCGCGAGTTGTTCTTTCGGCCTCTGCGCCATGGCAGTGCCGACTTGGCGCCCCTGCAGATGAACGTGCGGATCGTGCTGCGGGGGCTGCGGCGTTTCGTGGCCTTCCACAACCTCTCGCAGAGCGGCGTTGCGGTCGTCTGGCCCGGCGAGCTTGAACTGCCGAGCCGCGACACCGTGATCGACGAGGTCGAGGTATGCGCCGACGGGCAGGTCGTGGTCGCGGCGCCGGCCAGGGTCAGCTCGCTGCAGGGCGACCACATCGTCGGCTTGGAATTGCAAGGCAGCATCGTCGCGATCGACGGCCTGATGGCCGCGCGAGACACCCGGATGTTCGCTGCGGCACCGCCAAGCGGCGGCTTCTTTCCAGACGGCGCGTGGGTTGGTGTCGGCGAGGAGGTATTCAAGGGCCGCGTCGCCGAGCTGGCGCTAATGATCCAGGATGCACGCGGCCGCTGCGAGGCCTACGAGGCAGAGCTCGGCTGGGACCGCATCCACGCGCCGAGCGACTCGTTGGCGCATCACGCCATCGTCCGCTTTGTCGCCGACGAGCTGACTCCCAAGCTGGTCCATCAGATCTGCGCCATCGACGTCGCCCGCCGCGACGCGGACCCGGACCACGACGACGCCATGCGGGCGTTCGCCCGTCGCTTGCTGCACAGCGACATCGTCGCCGCGCCGATCATGCGCCGGGCGCTGGAGAAGCCTCTCGGCTATCCGGGCGACTACGAGGTGATGCGGTACATGTACGAGCGCCAGTTTGAGGGCAGCACCCTGCTGGCGCGCGCCCTCGCCCACGCCTTCGTCCACACGCCGCCGGCGCGGGCGGTGCGGGCGCGCAAGGACATGATCCGTGCCGAGCTGCAGCAGCTGCTGCGTGAGCTCGCACCGACGGGTCGGCCGGTGCGCTTGCTCTCCATCGCCGCCGGACCGGCGCAGGAGGTGTTTGAGCTGCTGCGCGACGCCGACGACCTCCCGGCGCCTGTCGACATCGTCTTGTTCGATCAAGAAGTCAGCGCGCTCGCCTTCGCCTATGGCCGGCTGCGCGGCTTGGTCGAGCAGCGCTGGCAGGGCCGAGCCACCGTGACCTATCTCCACGAGGGCATCAAAGCGCTCATCAAGAACCCGGACTTCTTTGACGGGATGGGCACCTTCGACGGCGTCATCTGCTGCGGTCTGTATGACTATCTGCCCGACCGCGTCGCCGTGAGCCTTACCGCCAAGCTGTTCTCAGTCCTCGGACCTGGAGGCCGGCTGTGGATTGGCAACATGTCGGGCCACAATCCGGGGCGCTGGATCATGGAGCATCACCTCGAGTGGTTCCTATTGTATCGCTCACACGCTGAGATGATCGACTTCGCCAGCCGCGGCGCCCCTACGGCCAGACTCGAGCTGATCGAAGAGGTGACGACCGTCAACCCGTTCGTACGGCTGACCAGGGCCTAGTCAGGTGATCGACTCGGACCCGCGCGACGCGGCGTGGCGAAGGCGCCTGTTGGAGCGCAACCGCCGCGGCGCCCGCACCGCGCTCATCATCTCGGCCGCGCTCTTCCCAATCTTCGGCGGCATCGACTGGCTGCTCGCCCCGCGCGACGCGCTGCCGTTGCTCTGGGGCATGCGCGCGGCGCTGATGCCTTACATCCTGTGGATGCTCTGGTCGCTGGAGCGGCCGGTCTTCGAGCGGCACTTCGTGCTGCTGTCGGCGATCCACATCTACCTCGCCGGCGCCTCGATCTGCGTCATGACGACGGTCCTGGGTGGCCTCGCTTCGCCCTACTACGCCGGCGTCAACCTCGTCCTGCTCGGCGCTGGCCTGCTGTACCTGTGGCCGCTGCGCGCCGTCTTGCTGACCTATGGCGGGGTCATCGCCAGCTGGGCGCTGCCGGCGCTGGCGCTCGAGCGCGTCGAACCGCTACAGACCGCGACGTCCAACGCGCTGTTCCTGGTCTCGACCGCGATCATCGTCGGCGCTGGCCAGGTCTTGGCTTACCGCGCCGACATCCAGCAACACCGCACACTGGTGCAGCTGGCGGCGACCAACGCCGAGCTCGCCACGGCCAACGACCGCATCGCCGACGCGCACCGCAAGGTCGAGCACGCTCACGCCGAGTTGAAGAAGCTCGATGAGTTCAAGAGCCAGCTCTTCGCCAACATCACACACGAACTGCGCACGCCCTTGGCGATGATCCTGGCGCCGATCGAGATGATGATTCATGGCGACCTCGGCCCGATGAACGAGACCGCGCGCAAGACCCTGGCCTCGATGATGCGCTCGGGGACCAAGCTCCTGAAGCTGATCAACGACCTGCTCGACCTGTCCAAGCTCGAAGAGTCGCGACTCCAGTTGTATGTCGAGGAGCTCGACCTGGTCAGTTGGCTCAAGGGCCTCGTTGGACAGGTGCGACCGCTCGCCCAACGCAAGGAGATTGACCTCGAGTTGGTGGCGCTCTGTCCGCAGGCGATGGTCGTCGTCGACCCCGAGCACATCGAGCGGGTCTTCGTCAACTTGCTGTCCAACGCCGTGAAGTTCACACCGGCGCACGGCAAGATCTCCGTCGAGGTCGCAGCGAACGCCGACAGCGTGCAGGTGCGGGTGCGCGACACCGGCGAGGGATTCGCCCCGGAGGTCGCCGAGCGCCTTTTTGAGCGCTTCTTTCAGGTCGACATGGGCGGCACGCGAAAGTTTGGCGGTACAGGCATCGGCCTCGCCCTGGCGCGCGAGCTGGTCGAGCTGCACGGCGGGAGCATCCACGCCGAGGGTGAGCAGGGAAAGGGCGCCACGTTCCATGTCGAGCTTCGCTGCGGCAGCGCTCACCTGGCCGAGGACGTGCGAAATCGCGTCAGCGCCGGCGGCGAGTCCGATCTCTCGACCGTGCTCACGTCGACGGCGGCGATGCCACGTAGCGAGGGTTACCGGTTGCTGGACATCGCCGAGGCCACCGAGCGGCGCGTGCTCGAGCGCGACGCCGACGAGCACCAGCGCAGCCACACGGTGCTCATCGTCGAGGACACGCCAGACGTCACGCGCATCATCCACCTGGCGCTGCGCCGCGACTTCAAGGTCATGGCGGCGCCAGACGGCAACAAGGGGCTCGAGCTGGCCCTGCGCCACCGCCCGGACCTCATCATCACCGATCTGATGATGCCGGGCATCGACGGCCTCGAGCTGGCGCGGCGGCTGCGTGACGATCCGTCGACTGCAGATATCCCGATCATCATGCTCACGGCTCGCAGCACCGTGGAGGATCGGGTGGCGGGCGTCGAGTCCGGCGTCAACGTCTACATGCCAAAGCCTTTTTCATCGCGCGAGCTCGTCAGCACGGTGAACAACCTCCTCGGCATCCGGGCACGCCAGGCAGAGCGCCTGCTCGCCGGCCGCATGGACTCGCTCGAGGCCATCGCTGGCGGCATGGCGCACGAGATCAACAACCCACTCAACTACCTCCAGCAGAGCCTCTCCGTCATTGAGCGCGAGCTAGAGGTGCTGGCACCGGCCGCCGCCGACGCCGCCAGCGACATCGCGCGGCAGCGCTCCCGCGCCCGGGTGGAGCGCATGTTCCAGAGCGCTCGGGCAGGCTTGGAGCGCATCTCCAAGGTCGTCGAGCTGATGAAGCGGCACAGCCGCGCGGGGTACGCCCGCGTAGCGGAGCCGCTGCCACTGCGAGAGGCGATCGAGGACGTCGCCGAGGTCGTGCGGCGGGCGGTGGACGCCACCGCCGATGTCGTGGTCGAGGTCGTCGGCGAGCCGGCGGTGGTCGCGGTGCCTGAAGAGCTGCACCAGGTGCTGACCAACCTCATCCAAAACGCGCTCGAGGCGGTGGCCACTGTGCCGGCGGGGCGCGTCCGGGTGCGCTGCTGGCGCGAGGACGACGAGGTCTGCCTGCTCGTCATCGACAACGGCGTCGGCATGGACGAAGAGACCCGTGGCCGCGTGTTTACCCCCTTCTACTCAACCAAAGGGCCGGGGCGCGGCATGGGCATGGGCACAACCATCACCTGGCGCGTCGTCAATGCGCTCGGTGGCAAGATCTCCATCGAGAGCCAGCTCGGGCAAGGGACGACGTTCCGCGTCACGCTCCCGGCGGCGCCCGCCCTGGCCCCAGGCCCACCGACGCACGACCGCCAGCTGGTCTGAGCGTTCCGCTTGGCGCGGGGAGCGGCTACGATGCTCGACGAGGCAGCCGGCTGTTCGCCGCCGCGCCCTGGAGTCGATGATGCAGGCCATGCCCCAGCCAAGACCTGACACCGTCGACGGCGGGCCAGCGCCGCGCTGGCGGCAGTTGGGGGCGGCACGTGGCGGCCTCGCTGCCAGCGTCGCGCTCCTCGCGGTGGCGGCGGCGTCGGGCGCCTGCAGCGACCCCGCGGCACCGGCCAAGGGCGGCTTTGTCTGCCGTGAGACCCTGACCAATTCCTGCATTGCGTGCCCCGGCAAGGCCGTCTGCGTCGACCCGATCGCCTGCACCGTGGTCGCGTGCAACCAGGGCGAGGTGTCGTTTCAGACGGGCGACGCCGCTGGCGCAGGCGACGCCGGCGCAGGCGACGCTGGCGCAGGCGACGCTGACGCAGGCGACGCTGGCGTGACCAACGACGGCGAGGGCCCAAGCGACGGCGTCGGCGGCGATGGCGGCGACGCGACACCGGGCGATGGAGGCGGTCCCGGCGATGTCGTCGCCGTGGACGCCGACGCCAGCGTCGACATCGGCCCCGTCGGTTGCAGCGCTGGTGCAAAGGGCTGCTACGACACCCGCACCCCCGCCCTGTGCGTCGGTGGCGACTGGCAGCCGATGTCGGCTTGTGCGGCCGGTTGGGCCTGCAAGGCGGGCGGCTGCAGCTGCGCCGGCGAGTGCGAGGCCATTGGGCAGAAGACCTGCCACGTCGGCAAAGTCGAGGCAGTCAAAGCCTGCGAGCTCGACGGCGCCGGCTGCCTACGCTGGAGCCTGCCCGTCGCCTGCGCGCCCAATGAGCTGTGCCAAGACGGACTGTGCCACAAGAAGACGACCTGCACCCCGCCGTGTCCAGTCGGGCAGCTCTGCAGCGCTGGCGCCTGCAAGCCCGATCCTGCGGCCTGCAACCCGGCCTGCGGCGTCGGCCAAGTCTGCGAGGCCGGGGCCTGCAAGGGCACCCTGACCTGCGGCCAGGTGATGGCGTGCATCGAGCAGTACGCGCAGGGGCCGAACGACCAGCTCACCATCGACGGCTGTCTCGCCAAGGGCTCGCCTAGCGCGATCGCGCAGTACAAGGCGCGCAAGGCCTGCATCGCGCTGGCGTGTCAGACCTTCATCGACCAAGGCAAGGTCTATGAGGCTCTGCTCTGCGTCTACAGCAAGTGCGCCGTCGAACAGACCGCCTGCACCGGCGCCGGCAGCACCGACTGCAGCGCGCTCGGCGGCTGCCTGTCGGGCTGCGGCGCCTCCAGCGTTTGTACGAGCGCCTGCCACGGCAAGGCCAGCGTCGAGGCGGTCCAGCAGTGGTATGGGCTCTTGCTGTGCGGCGAGCAGCTGTGCGCCGGCAAGCAGGGCGACGCCTGGGCCCAATGCACGGCGGGCAGCTGTCAAGCGGCGTACCAGACCTGCTTTGGCGGCACAGGCCAGGGCGGTCTCAGCTGTGGCGGCATCCTGCAGTGCGCCGGTGGGTGCGGCGGCAGCAAGGACTGCGCCCAGCAGTGCAAGTCGCAAGGCTCCGCCGCCGGCCTCTCTGCGCTGCAGGCCCTCTTGGCGTGCAATGACAAGTCGTGCGGCGCTGTCTGTTCCAGCGGCACCCAGCAGCAGTGCGACAGCTGTCTTGGCTTTTACTGCGCCAAGCAGCTGCAGGCCTGCCAGTAAGAGCCTGCGTCGGCGTGCGGCGCCCCCTGGCGTCGTTCGATGCGGCCGCGGCGACGCATATCCCCGGCGTCGCAGCGGTGTCACCGACGCAGCGGTGTCGCCGACGCAGCGGTGTCACCGACGCAGCAGTGTCACTTGGGCGTGCCCGCGCCAGACCTGCACTTCCACGTCAACCTCGCCGTCGAGGATGCGGCGGCTCACGTCGCGGGTCAGCGCTTTCTGCAGCAGCTGACGGAGTCGCTCGCGCTCGAGCATTTCGCCGAACAGCGAGTCGATCGTGTCGAGCGGATCGCGGTGGCTGCCGTCGTGGACGTGGATGCGGTCCTGCAGCAAGACGTCGACGGCGTTGCGCAGCTTGGCGCCATTTCTGCCGCGGTGGTCCCATTTGCCGAGGTGGGCGCGGTAGCTGACCTGGGGTCGCCGTGCGTCCGGGTCGCTGTCGACCATGGCGCCGGGATCGTCAAGATCGGAGGCTGGCGTGCCGGGCCCCGCGCTGCGCTCATGCGTCGGGGGCTTGGCCGTCGTCGGCGAGCTGGGCGGCTGCTCGAGCGGGGCGGGCGGCGGCGGCGGCGTCACGGCGAAGTCTTGGGCGTCGACCAGCCGCCCGCGCGTCTGCCCCTCAGCCTGGGACTTGCGCCACAGGTACACCCCGCCGACGCCGACGATCAACACCGCCAGCACGGTCCAGGCCAACCAATTCGCCAGCGGCGACCGGCCAGGGGCCTGCGCGGTGGGCGCAGCCCTTGCGCTCGCTGCGCCCCCAGCGCTCAGCGCACGCGATGGGCTGGCGCTGTCAGCGTCTCGGGCGACCGGCACGTCGGTGGC
>SXNM01000210.1 GCA_005777155.1 Pseudomonadota bacterium
CAGCGAGATGGCCTCGGCGCGCCGTGCGGCCTCGCCGCCCCTGCCGCGGTCGCGCTGGTCAAGGTCCGCGTCGCCGTCGCGCCCCCCTGGCCGCATCGAACCGTCGGCCACGGCGGCGTCGCGCCTCAGGCGACTGTGGACCCGGCGCTCCTCTGCTTCGGCCAGTCGAATCCGGTTGTGGGCGCTCAGGCTGCCGCTGGGCCCACCGGCCAGCCCGCGCGACCGCCGCCGCGCGCCGCTGTTCTCGTCCTGAGCCGCCACGGGTGCGCCGCGACCTGCAGCGCCGGCGCCGACGAAGACGCCCGAGATCGGTCGCTGAGGCGTCAGCAGCAGCCCAGAGGGCAGCGCATCCTGGGGCTTGCGCGGCGTCGAGAGGTCGCGGGACGAGAAGAGCATCTGCGGCCGCGGCGCGGCGCCGGCGTCGGCGGCGACATCGAGCATCCGCAGCAAGGTTCCGGGCTTGAAGCGTGACGCCGCGGCGACGCGCGTCGACTCGAGCGCCTCCAACATGGCGCGGGCGTCTGGGTAGCGGGCGTCGCGCTCGGGCTCCAGAGCGCGCGTCAGCCAAGCCAGCAGATCCTCAGGGAGCTTGCCGATTGCCGCCTCGTCAAGCCCGATCTGGCCGGAGGCGACACGGGCCTGCAGCGCGGCGGTGCCGTCCGGGCCGAGCAGCGGCTTGCTGGTCAACATCTCGTAGGCGACCACGGCGAGCGAGTAGAGGTCGGCCCGGGCGTCGACGCGGCCGCCGCGCGCCTGCTCCGGCGACATGTAGTGCAGCTTGCCCTTGACGGTGCCGGTGCGCGTGCGGTCGCTGCGGTGCTCGCCGCGGGCGATGCCGAAGTCTGCCAGCAGCACCCGCTCGTCCGAGGCGATGAGGATGTTGTGGGGGCTGACGTCGCGGTGGACCAGGCCCATCGACTTGCCGTTGCGGCCTGGCAGCGTATGGACGTGATCGAGCGCGGTCATCACGGCCCGCAGCACCGCCACGGTCGCGGCGCGCGGCACAGGCTTGCGGGAGGCGACGAATGACTCAAGCACCTTCGCGAGGTTGCGACCGTCGATGCGGTCCATGACGAGGTAGTGCTCGCCTCTCTCTTCGCCCACCGTGTGGACACGGACGATGTTTGGGTGCTCCAGGAGCATCGCGACGCGGCCTTCGTCGCGGAACATGCTAATAAAATCATCGTCATCGCCAAGGTGGGCGTGCAAGATTTTGATCGCCAGCGACCGGCCAGCCAGCGGATCTGCCGCGTCGCGGCAGCGCGCGGCGTGGACGCTCGCCATGCCGCCGGCGGCGATGCGCTCGCCGACCAGGAACCGACCGAGTGGGCGCTCTGTCGCCGACGGGGCCGCAGCGAGTGCGCCGAGCTCCGCCGCCGATTGCGCCTGCCCGCCCGCCATCGCCGCCTCCACCCGCGCCCGCTGAGCGCCTGGACCTGGCGCAGCGCTGCGCGCCCGGACACACGCCGCACGCTACTCGGAGGGAGCGCCAGCGCCAGTTTTCCGACTGGCCGTCGCGGCGTACGGCGCGGGTTCGGGCGGGGCGGTCGCCAGAGGAGCTGGCGATGGGCTTGGGCGATCCGGGCGGGCGCTTGCAGACGTCAGGCGAGCCTGAACGGCAAACGTCGAACAGCGCCCAGCTGCGGCCAGTGGCCTCCATTGGCGAGGGGACGCTGACGATCGACTCGCCCTCGGCGCCACCCCACGCGGCGAAGGCCCAGGCTACCCGCCGGCGCCCCTCAGACGCGGAGAAAACGCGGCGCCTCAGCGCACATGGCCTCGACGTCGGCGATCGACTTGACGCAGTCCACGGTCAGCACGTCAGGAGCGCCGGCGGTGACCAAGACGTCGTCCTCAATTCGGACGCCGATGCCGCGCAGCGCGTTGGGCACGCGCTCGTCGTCCTTGCCGAAGTAGAGGCCGGGCTCCACCGTAGTGACCATGCCAGGCGCAAGGATGCGCGGCGCGCCGCCCTCGGCGTAGAGGCCGACGTCGTGGACGTCCATGCCGAGCCCGTGGCCGGTGCGGTGCATATACCAGGGTTTATAGGCCTCTCGCGCCACCAGCTCCTCGACCGGGCCCTCCAGCACCTTAAGGTCGCAGAGGCCCTGCACGAGCACCCGCAGTGCGACGTCGTGGGCGTCGATGTACGCACGGCCTGCGCGCGTGACGTCGATGGCGGCCTCCTCCGCCGCGAGTACGATGGCGTATACGTCGCGCTGAGCGGGCGAGAAGCGGCCCGATGCCGGAAAGCAACGCGTAATGTCGGCGGTGTGATAGCCGATCTCGGCGCCAGCGTCGATCAGCACCAGGTCGCCGTCGCCGACACGCATCCGGTTGGTGTTGTAGTGCAAAATCGTGGCATTGTCGCCACTTGCGACGATGGACGGGTAGCCGTTCCGCGGCGAGCCGCCGAGGCGGAACACCACCTCAAGCGCGGCCTGGAGCTCAAACTCCCACCGGCCAGGGCCACAGAGACGCATCGCCTCGTGGTGGCCCTCTGCGCTCAGCTGGCCTGCGGCGCGGAGCGCCGCGATCTCAGCGTCACCTTTGAACATTCGGACGTCAGAGAGGAGCGCCCGCAGGTCGATGAGGCGATCCGGGCCCCGCTCCATGCCGCGCGGCAGCTTGCGGTGGCGCTGGGCGGCGGTGATGACGCTGCGGTCGAGGGCAGCATCGCGGCCGAGGGTGTGCCAGACCGTGTCGGCGCCCAGGAGCAAGCCGGGCAGCTGGGCGTCGAGCTCATCGATCGGCCACGCTGCGCCGGCGCCGAGCCGCATCAAGGCGCCCTCGACGCCCAGCCGTCGGCCATGCCAGGTCTCGGCGTCGGGATCGCGCGGCCGCAAGAAGAGGGCGAACTCCGGGCTCTGGCCCGGACGCAACACCGCGACGGCGTCGGGCTCGTCGAAGCCCGTCAGGTAGTACAGGTCGCTGTCTTGGCGAAAGTCGTGGTCGACGTCACTGTTGCGGGAGGCGATGTGGGCCGAAGGCACCAGGATCACGCCGCCAGCGCCGGCGAGCGCCATCACCCGCTGCCGCCGGGCGGCGTAAAGCGCGGCGTCGGCGAAGGCGGTAGCGGGATCTTCGGTCCGCTCGCGCAGCAGCCGGGCGGTCGGCAATGCGCTGGCGGGGCTGCGGCCGGGGTGCGCGGTCTGTCCGGCGACGCCCGCGGTGCGGGCTCCAAGGGTGGTCATGGTGGCGCTCCTGCCCGAGCCGCACAGCGGGGCGATTCGGTCGCCCGCTACGGTAGCGCCGTCGCGGACGGAGGGCTAGCCTGGGTCGCCCGCAGGGCGATGGCGTCGACCGTCGGGCGGGCGCAGGAGGCGTGGGCGCAGGCCCGCGGGAGGGCGGCATGGGCGACGGCGGTCAGAGATTTGAGCGCAGCGAGGAGCCAAGAGAGGCGATCCGCATCGGCGTATTGTTGTGCGACGACGTCCCTGAACCCGATCGCAGCGCGCATGGCGACGCACTGCAGCGCAGCGGCGGGCACGCCAGGGCCGTCGCGACCGCACTGGGCGGGCGAGCGACGATCTCTGCCTATGACGTGCGAGCCGGCGCGCTGCCGCCCGCCGACGCCTGCGAGGTCTTCGTCACCACCGGCTCGGCGACCTCCCCCGACAGCGACGAGCCCTGGGTGGCGGCGCTGCGCGAGTGGCTACGCGACGGCCTGCAAGCGAACGCCCTGCGGCTCTACGGCGTCTGCTTCGGTCATCAGCTCGCCGCCTACGCCCTCGGCGCGCCGGTCGGACGGGCCCCGCGCGGCTGGCAGGTCGGCGCGGCGCGGCTGCAGCAGCTCATTCGGCTGCGCGCGGGCGGCGCTGACGACCCCGGCGACGATGGCGACGCGGTCGATGGTGACGACCTCGCTACAGGCGACGACGGCGCGTGGCGCGACCAGACGCTTGGCGCTCCGGCAACATCGACGTCCGAGCGGGTCTTGTTGCAGAGCCACCAAGACGAGGTGCTCGCCCTGCCGCCGGGCGCGCGCTGGTGGCTACGCGACGAGCACTCGCCAGTGCAGGGCTTTGTGTGGCGCGGCCGGCGCGGCGGCGCGGTGGTCGGTGTCCAGGGCCACCCGGAGTTCGCCTGCGCCCAGGTGCGCGATCTCTATCGACGGCGGCGAGCGGTGCTGGGCGATCGCCTGTGCGACGAGGCCATCGCCAGCGCGGCCTCACCCCACGATGGCCTCGCTGTGAGCGCCGAGGCGCTGTCGTGGCTGGCGGCTGGCCGGGTGCGCCGCGTCGCTCAGGCGGTCGTGCACCGTCGGGACACCTCGGGCGACGCCGGCGCCGGGCAGGGCCCGTGAACACAGCGCGTGGGGTGCGTGGCGAGCGCGGGGATCGAACACGCCGGGGTTCTGCGCCGTTGACCTGATGGCGTGGCCGCGCCATTCTACTCGGCCCACTGGGGCTCGGCGGCTCAGCAGCTCGACCGCTCGCGGCGAGGCCACACGTCTGAGCGCCGAGGGTCGATTGCGAACCAACGGTTCGGAGGATCGCGTGATGGGCAGGATGGCGGTGTCAGATTCCAGGCGGCGAGCGCAGCCTGGACGGTTGGTGAATGCGTCGGCGAATTGCGCCGCCTGGTGGCCGGTGGCCCTCATCGCCGCCGGCGCCCTGTCGGCCTGTGGTGGCGCCGATCTCGTGCGCGCTGAAGGCGCCAAGAAGTACCGCCCCTTGCCGCTCGGCGCCGTCGTCCGCGCCGCCGCGACGGTGGAGGAGCTGCCGCAGCCTGCAGAGGTGCTGGGCACGCTGACCCTCAAGGTCCCCTCGTCCAGCGCGACGACTGAGCGCGGTCCTGCGACCGAGCAGCTGTTGCGGGTCGCGTCGGGCTACGGCTGCGACGCGGTGGTGGGAGCGGAGGCGACAACGGCCGAGAAGGTCACGAAGAAGAAGGTGCGCGAGCTTGGCGCGGACGGCAACCCCGTCTTCCGCGAGGAGGAGAAGAAGACTTTTGAGCACTTGTGGACCGCAAAGTGCGTCCGCACAGCCGAAGCGCCGGCGGAGGTCCAGGCAGGCGCCAAGGCGACCGGCACCGCCAGCGCGACGCCAGCCACCGCCGAGGCCGGGCAGGAGACGGCCGCAGAGGCCAAGAAACGCAAGGCCGCCGAGCGCCGCGCCGCCGAACGCAAGGCCGCCGAGCGCAAGGCCGCAGCCGCACAGCGCGCCGACGACGAGGCCGCTGAGGCGCAACGGCGGGCCGCCAGCCAGGGCCAGCGCAGCGGGGAGAGCGGCGAGGGCGGAGCCGCAGACGCCAAGCCAGCAGACGCCAAGCCGGCCGAGGGTGGGGTCATCGCGCCGCCGCCGACCAACGTCGAGGACGCCGCCGTCGCCTCTGAGGTCGCCCGCGCCTTCCTCAGCTACTCACGCGCCGTCGCCGCCGGCGATCACGCATCGGTCTGCAAGAGGTTGGACAGCGAGCGCGTCTACTTCGACATCCGCGTCGACGCGCCGGCGTGGGAATACAAGGTCGACCTGACGGGCGTGGCCGGTTGCCAGTCGCTCACGGGCGGCGAGCTGGCGCGCTACCTGCGCGATCTCGGCCCCGCCGAGGTCCACGCCGAGATGTCGACGCTGATCCCGACGCTGTTCGGCATTCACCGCGGCGCCTTCCTCAAGCTCGATGAGGCGCAAGAGACGGCGTACCGCGAGAAGATGGCGGCGACCCGCACGGGCAAGCCGCCGCTCGCCTGCCAGATGTACACCGTCCACGCCGCTGGCGACCTGTACAAAATCACGCTCGATTGTCGGGGCGTGAAGTCGTACCGACTCCTCCTTCGCCGCGCCGCAGCCGATGACTTCAAGCTCATGGCCCTGACCCACGCAAGGTAGTCGTGCTGGCGGGCCTGCCGGCGCCGGTGCGAGCGCGCCGTCTGCTGTGAGAGGAGCCCGACCATGCAAGCTTCGCGACTGTGGGTGCTACTTGGGCGCCGCGGCCCGGCCCTCACGCTGGTCTTCAGCGCGCTGAGCCTGATCCCGGCGGCTGGACACGGTCAGGCGGCGCTGGCAGACCGCGGCGTCGCCCTGCCGCCGCAGCCAATCGCCATGCCGCGCGGCGCCCTGTCGCTGGTCAGCAACCCCGCCGGCCTCGCCGAGGTGGAGGGCACCGAGCTGCGCTTGCAGGCGGCGCTGGGTGGGCGAGACCTGACCGCGGCGCGCCACACGGACCTCGGCGGCAGCGGCTGGGGCGCGTTTGTCGGCACCGGCATCGCCGCGCTGCGGCTCGGCGCCTCGCTGGAGCACCGCAGCGACGGCATCGATGACGGGGTGTCGGGAGCCGGCATCTCCCGCCTCGGCCTCGGCGCGGCGTTTGGCATCGGCGACCGCGTCCAGGTCGGCGCCAGCACGCGTCTCCTGGCCGCGGCGTCGCCCGATGGCAGCTCGCCCTGGTCGTCGAGCTTCGGCGTGCTGATCCGGCCCTGGAGCTGGGTCTCGCTCGGCTGGACCGTGCAAGGACTCGGCTCCGCCGACGACGCCGCCGCCTCCGACGGCCCGGCCTTCACGACCCGCTACGCCATGGGCGTCGCCGCGAGGCCCCTGGCCGGCTCGCGGCGCCTGACCGCGACCTTCGACGTCGAGTGGCAGGCCGGGGGCCACATGACGCGCCAGCAGCTCAGCCTGCACGGCGAGCCTTGGCGCGGCCTCGGCGTCGGGTTGCAGGTCCGGGGATTGCCAGCCCGCGGACGCCCTGGCGCGGTCGATGAGCTGCAGACGACGCTGCAGCTCGACCTCGGCTTCTCGCACTACGGCGTCGAGGCCGGGCTGCGCTCCGGCCAGGCCGTGGTGACCGAAGGTGACGCCAGCCCGGCGCCGACGCTGATGTTCGGCGCGCGCTGGTCGAGCGATGTGCCGCCCTCGCTGACCCAGCCCGGCGCTGAGGCCGTGCTGGTGCCCCTCGCCGGCAGCCTCGATGAGCACGGCGGCGGCAAGGGCTTCGCGCGCTTGCTCCTCGATCTCGACGCCCTGGCCGACGACCCGGTGGTGCGGACGGTCGTGTTCCGCTTCGACGATCCGGCGCTGAGCTGGTCCCAGGTCGAGGAGCTCCGCGAGGTGATCGGCCGCATTCGCGCCGCCGGCAAGCGCACCGCCAGCTACGCCGCCAGCTACGGTACGCGGGCGCTGATGGTGGCGGTGGCGACCGAGCGAATCGGCTTGGCGCCGGCAGGGACGATGGCGGCGCGCGGCGTCGGCACCGACTTCATCGGCCTCGGCAAGGCGCTTGGGGCGCTCGGCGTCCGGGTCGAGGCGGTGCGCTTCGGCGACCACAAGAGCGCGCCGGAGCTGCTGACCAGCGACGCCCCCTCCGAGCCGCTGCGCGCCACGCTGCGGCGCCACGTCGAGCGGCGATGGCAAGACTTCCGCGAGGCGGTGGCGCTTGGGCGCGGCCTGACTCCGAGCGACGTCGACGTCGCCTTGGCCCAGGGTGTGGTCGAGCCGGAGTCGGCGCGCGCCGCCCGCCTCATCGATGACGTACAGAGCGCCCACGGCTTTGAGCGCTTGCTGCGCAAGGACGGCTGGCTGGCGACGGGCAGCAGCTTGCGCCCCTACGAGCCCGTCCACTGGCGACGCAGCCGCTGGGGCAAGCGGGAGCGGATCGTCGTGTTCGGCCTGCAGGGCGACATCGTGGACGGCGAGAGCGGCAGGGGCCTGCGTGGCGGCGAGATCGGCGGCACGAGCGTAGCCCGTGAGCTCGACGCGCTGCGCGAAGACAGCGCCGTGCGCGGCGTCGTGATGCGCGTCGACAGTGGTGGGGGCGCGGTCTATGGCAGCGATCTCATTCGCGAAGGCCTGCTGCGGCTGTCTGAGCGCACCCCGACCGTCGTCTCGATGGCGTCGGTCGCAGCCAGCGGCGGCTACTGGTTGGCGCTCGGCTCCGACAAGATCTTCGCCGATCGGGCGACCGTCACTGGCTCCATCGGCATCTGGGTCGCCAAGCCCGATATCTCCGGCCTGCTCTCGCGCCTCGGCGTCGGCGTGCACCCCTTCGGTCTGGGCCCCGGCTATGACGCCACCAGCGCGCTGCGGCCTTGGAGCCCTGCCGATCTCGAGCGGGTGCGGGGCTCGCTGCACCGCTACTACCAGATGTTCCTCCGGCTCGTCGCGGAGCGGCGCAAGATCGCGCTCGACGCCATGCCAGCGGTGGCCGAGGGCCGCATCTGGCTCGGTGACGAGGCCCTGCTGATGCGCCTCGTCGATCGCCGCGCCGGCCTGCTGGAGGCGATCGCCGACGTCCGCGCCCGCGCTGACCTCGCCGACCCGGACGACACCGAGGTCGTTCTGATGCCCAAGCCAGGCTTGCAGCTGATGATCGGCGCCCGCGTGATGGCGGCCGTCCGCGCGCTTGGCCTCAGGAGCGCGGGCCAGGAGGGCGACCCGGCGGCGCTCGCCGACGAAGAGCCGGCGTGGCTGCGCGCTGAGGGCAAAGGCCGTCGTCTGCTGTCTGCGATAGGCGGCCTCGCGGGCGCCGCCGGTCCATGGCTCGACCGCGCCACCTGGCTGGCGGCGTTGCCGGCAGAGACCCCGCTGGCGCTGTCGCCGCTGCCGCCCG
>SXNM01000211.1 GCA_005777155.1 Pseudomonadota bacterium
GGCGGGACCAGGCGCGGGATCAGGCGCGGGGCCGGGCGCCGGGCCGGGCTTGCGCTCGGGCGAGGCGGCCAGGTGCCCGAGGGTGAGCTGGGCGCGGTCTTCCAGGCGCAGGCGGTGCGACTCGGCGACCGGCAGGGCCCGCACCCACGCCACCTCCGGCCAGCGGGCCAGCGGATCGTAGACCAGGGCTGTGCTTGCGGTCGTCTGCGTCTGCACGATGGGCCTCGCCGTCCTCTCGCTGGGGGCGCTAGGCGCCGGACGTCGGCTCGAAAAGGCGACGGTAGTTGGCCGCGATCGCCGCGCGCACCTCGTCCACAGGCTCGCCGCGGGCCGCTGCGATCGCCGCCACGCCGCGCACGACGTTGGCCGGCTCATTGCGCTCGCCGCGGTCGGGCCCCATGTACGGGCAGTCGGTCTCGGTCAAGATCGCCGTCATCGGCAGCGCCCGCGCCAGGGCTTGAAAGGCCTCGCCGCGCTCGACCACCGGCGGGATCGACAGCGTGTAGCCGGCGTCGGCGATGCGCACCGCGAGCTTGACCTTGCCGCCATAGCAGTGGAAGTCGGCGCGCGAGACGCCCTCCTGCTGCAAGATCTCGAACGTTCGCTGCTCCGCGCGGCGGGTGTGCAGGATCATCGGCTTGTCGTGGCGCAGGGCCAGGCGGCAGAAGGTGCGCAGCACCTCCTCCTGCAAGGGCAGCGACTCGGGCGCCCAGTGGGCGTCGAGGCCGACCTCGCCGATAGCGATCACGCGGTCGATGTGCGCCTCGATGAAGCCGATGCAGGCCGCGAGATCGACGACGGCAGGCGGCGCGAAGTCGTGGACCCAGGCGCCGCGATCGATGGCGGCGGCGCCGGCGTCGACTGGGTAGAGCCCGAGCGCCGGGCGCAGGTGGCTGTGGCGGGCGCAGAGGGCAAGCACGGCGGCGTTGCTGGTCGGTTCGAGGCCGTTGACGATGACGCGCTCGACGCCGGCCGCCAACGCTCGCGCCGCGACGGCGTCCTCTTCGCCGGCAAACGACGGGTGAATGAGGTGGGCGTGAACATCGACGTACATCGGGCCTCGGGATGCGTGGTGCGCGGCGGCGCGGCGGCACGGCGGCTCGGGTCGCGCTCGCCACAGCGCTGCCCAAGCGGCGGCCACCATTCCACCGCGCCGGCGCCTTTGCTACAAGGCCGGCCAGCGCCCAGACGGCTCGCCACGTCGCCAGGGGCCGAGGAGCCAAGATGCCGCGCTACGAACTCGAGACCCTGGAGCTGCGCGGCACTCCCGCCGAGATGGGCCGCCAACAGGGCCAGCACTTCGGACGCAAGCTCCATGACTTCGTGGAGATGCGCCTCGCCGCAGCCCGCGACTACCTCGGCGATCGCAAGGGCCCGCAGGTCGACGCCCTGTTTGAGTGCGGCCGCCGCTGCTACGAAGCCCTGCGTGCTTGGGACGCCGCGGCCATCGCGGAGCACGAGGCGATGTGTGGGGCGGCCGGCGTCGACGCGATCGCGGTCCACACCGCCGCCAACATGACGGACATCCGCGACGTGCTGCTGCTGTCTGGGGCGGGCCCGGCCACGACGACGCTGCCCGCCGACGCCGAGGGCTGCACAGCGGTCTTGGTACCGGCGGCGCGGTCGCGCGACGGCGCCGTCATCGCCGGCCAGACCTGGGACCTCAACCCGGGCGACCTCGACTACGTCATCGCCCTGCACCGGCTGCCGGCCGACGGCCTGGAGTCGTGGACCGTGACCGTCACCGGCGCGCCGACGCTGATGGGCATGAACGCCGCCGGCCTCGCAGTCGGCACCACCAACATCAAGACCTGGCGCAGCCGGCCAGGCGTCGGCTATGTGCACCTGCTGCAGCGGGCGCTGCGCTGTCGCAGCCGGGCCGAGGCGCAGGCCGCGATTACGAACGCGCCGCGGGCTGGGGCGCACACCTATTGGCTGGCAGACGCCGAGGGGACGCTGGAGTTGGAGGCGACGCCGTTCGCGGTCGAGTTGCGACACAACCACGGCGAGGCGCTGTGCCGGACCAACCACTGCATAGCGCCTAGCCACGCGCTGCTGGAGGGCGAGGCGCCGACGCCGTCGTCTCTGGCGCGGCTGGCACGGGCGCGCCACGTCACAGGGACGAGCCACCTCGACGTCGAGCGGCTGCAGGCGCTGTTCGCCGATCGCAGCGACGGCGTCCACTCGATCAACCGCTATCCAGAGGACCAGCAGGGCACCGCCACCGACGCGGTGATGATCGCGGTCCCTGAGCGCCTGGAGCTGCACGGCTGCCGCGGTCCGGCCGATCGTGGCATCTGGCGCCGGCTGCCCTTCGTCACCGTCGCCCGCTGAGCGAGGCAGGGGCGTTGTCCGGGGCAGCGATGCGGCGCGCCTAGCGCTGTCGGCTCAGAAGGTGACGCCGACAATCTGACCGGGAACCGAGTTGAAGCGCAGCGCCACGCTGAGGGCGTCTGGCACGCCGTCCTTGTTCAGGTCGACGTCGGGGTTGAGGAATGCCTTGACGATCGCCTGGATGGTCGCCGGGTCGAGGCCCAGCTCGGCCCATGCGTCGGCCGGGATCGACGCCAGCGCCTTGTCGAAGTCCTTGACCGTCATGACGCCGCAGATGCGGCCCTGGGTCGTCTGGCTCCAGGCATTCGGGCCATCGACCGCTGCTTGGTCGATCTGAACACCGGCCATCGTGAAGTCGAGGCCGCCAACGATGGGCAGCACGATCGTCATCTTCTGGGTCAGATCGCCGCCCCCCGACAGGATGCCCGTGCCTTTCGGGTTGCCCTTGACGCCGAGGATCGTCATCGGCTTCACGGTCGCCTGCGCTTGGCAGATGCCCGCCGGCCCACCGGCGAAGTTGTCGTCGTCGACCGTGTACTTGCAGTTGGCGTCGGGGCTGGTCGGTGAGCAGCCGGAGCTGGTGCTGTCGAATTCGGCGAGCCAGAAGCGCACCGAGAAGGGCTTGGCCTCGTAGTTCCAGCCGGCGGCGTCCAGCACCAACACAAAGAGCGAGTCGTTGATCGACTGCTGGAGCTGGGTGTTGGCGGCCGGATAGACCTTCAGCAGCTTGCCAAAGACGTTGTCGGGCTTGCCGTCGCCGTTGTGATCGCAACCGTCGGAGCTCTCGGCGATGGTGAGCAACGACACCTTCTGGGCTGGCCCGAGGTCCGACGGCAGCTTGCACAGGCTCTTCATGCAGAAGCCGGTGGGGAGGTCGCAGTAGAGGCCAGAGGCGCAGGCGCCGCCGCAGGGTGGCTTGTTGGCGACGCAGACGCCGTCTTTGCAGAGCTCGTCCCCAGCGCAGACCTTGCCGCAGTAGAGCGGGTTGCCGGCGTCGTTGGTGGCGATGTCACTGGCGTCGGCCTTGGCGTCTGGGGCCGTGGCGCCGTCGCTGCCGACGTCTGCGGCACTGTCACTCGAAGCAGCGGAGTCCTCGACCGCGTCGGCCAACGCGTCGGCGACGGCGTCACTGGCGGCCGCATCGGCGCCAAGGTCGGGCGCGGCGATCGCGTCGCTTGCTGCGTCGCCGCTGGTGTCGGCGCCGACGGCGTCTTGCAGCTGGCCGCCATCGCCTGCGCCGGCAGTGTCGGCGACGGTGGCAGCGCCGGTGGCGCCGGGCTCGCTGCCGCAGCCGAAGGTGACGGCGGTGCCGAGGACGCAGAGGCTGGCGGTGAGGTGCCGCCGAGCGCGGGGAGAGAGGCTAGGGACGCGCATGAACCCTCCGGCGCCGGAGCTCGGCGCGGTCAAGCGAGCGTAGGGGATTTCTGCGGCGTTGCCCACGGCGATGGCGCCAGGGCCGGCTGCGATGGGCGGCTGAGCTGCGCCGTCGAATCGTCCGGCACCTGCGGATCCGCGTTGGGTCGCCGGGAGGCGGCGGTGGCGGCGGGTACTTCGGTCCGACCACGGCCAACGACTCCGAGGGGCAACCGGGTGGGGAGGATGCCGGCAGCACGGCAGGCCAAGACACGACGGCGACGACGCAGCCGGGCGCGAAGCTCAAGATCGGCGACGTCAATCTGGCAGTCTTCGGCGACAACGTGTTTCCCACCTACATTGCGCACCTGTTCGGCACGATGATGTTGGGCGACGAGCCGCTGCAGTTCGTCAGAGGCGTCACTATCGCCAACAACGGCACGTCGCCCGTGTCGGCCACGCTATCGGTAGAGATGCAGGGCTTCAGTTTCCCAGCCAGCGCCAACGTCAAGGTGCCCGCAGGAGGCTCAACGAAGGTGCAACTGCCGCTCACGTTCAAGATCGATGCATTGTACGGCGTCAGCGCCACACAGGCCGCGAACGTGGTCGTCACGCTTCAGGTGGCCGGCCAGGTCGTCGATACCGTGACGAAGCAGATCCAGGTCGCGCCGAAGAACACCGTCTTCTGGACCGTAGAGGACGATGCCGGCGTCTACGTCGACGTCTCGGCGTTCGTCGGCGTATTCGTGACTCCCCATGACAAGCAACAGCAGATCGACAAGCTCATCACGGAAGCTGCCGCGTTCTCGGAGTACAACGGAATGCTCGGCTATCTGGCGCTTGGGAAGGCCACCAGCAAGTTCGCAGACGTGTCGCCGGGTGACTGCGAGGAGTGGCCCGTCGTCCACAAGGCCGGCGACAAGGTGAAGGTAGACGTCGACGTCACGTGCGCTGCATGCTGGTCGTACAACGCGCGGTACTACTTCATGAACGCGGAGAATCGCGACATGTACCACATCAATCCGGCGTCGTCGCCGCTCGTCGAATCGTCCGGCACCTACAGTCGGCACCTACAGTCGGCACCTACAGTCGCCATCTCCCACCCCCACCTTGACCCGAATCCACGACGTCCCGATCCTCCTCCCGGCCGGCCGCGACCTGGCCGCCTAGGAGCCGACGCCATGGCCTTCGACAGCATCCCAGCGCGCCTGCAGCGGCACGGCCGTGAGCGTCCAGATGCCACAGCCTACCTCGTCGAGCGCCGCGGCCAGTGGCACCGCACGAGCTGGGGACGCTACGCCGAGCAGGTGCGGACCGTGGCGCGCTCGTTGCGGGCGCTCGGGGTCGGCGAGGGCGGTGTGGTCTGCATCCTCGGCTTCAACAGGCCGGAGTGGGTGCTGGCTGATCACGCGGCGATGGCCCTTGGCGCGGTGCCTGCGGGCATTTACACCACCTGCTCCGCCGAGGAGGTGGGCTACATCGTGCGCCACAGCCAGGCCTCGGTCGTGGTGGTCGAGGACGTCGGCCAGCTGCGGAAGGTGCTGCGCGAGCGGGCGACGCTGCCCGAGCTCCGGCGTGTCGTGTTGATGGAGGGCGCGGACATCCCGGCGGGGCTCGAAGCCGCGGAGGCTGCGTTGGTCCTCGATTGGGCTGGCTTCCTGGCGCTAGTCAGCGCCGTCGATGAGGCCGTCGTCTGGCAGGTCATCGAGGCGCTGCGGCCCGATGATTTGGCGACGCTCATCTACACCAGCGGCACGACCGGACCGCCGAAGGGGGTGA
>SXNM01000212.1 GCA_005777155.1 Pseudomonadota bacterium
GCGCCGTCCGCCGCCCACGGCCCGGCACCCCCGCCGGCGCCGTCCGCCGCCCTACGTCCTCGCCATCACAGCGCCTTGGGCTGGTCAAACCTTCGCCGCTGCGCCCTCCGGCGTCACCCAGGTCGCCGCTGCCATCAAGCTCGTCACGACGCCGGCGCTGCAGACGACGACCCAGCTGCAGTGGACCGTGGCGCAGGCCGACGGCAGCCAGCCTGTGGTGCAGACGACGGCACCGACGGTGCCAGGCGCCGATGGCACCGCCCAGGCGACCCTGCAAGTGCCCGTCGGCCTGCGCAGGCTGCGCGTGGTCGCCAGCGCTGGAGCGGGCGCAGTCGAGGCCGCTGCCGAGGCAACCCTCGTCGTTTGCCCAGCCGTCGTGCAGCTGGTCAGCGTCGGCGGCGAGACGCCAGCCCAGGCGATGCTGGTCGCCGGCGGCCAAGTCGTGGTCAATGCCCTGGTCGAGGGCGTCAGCGGGCCAGGCGCGTCGCTCGAGCTGGTCAGCGACTTCGACGGCGTCCTGGCCAAGGTCGCGATCGTGCCCACCGGCTCCGCCACGCCGAGCGCGATCACCTTGAAGGCCACTCCGCTCAGCAAGGGCGCCCACCAGTGGTTGCTGCGGATGGTCGGCGGCGGCGCCACCTGTCCGGCCGGCGCGATCAGCAATGTTCAGGTATGCGGCGCCGAGATCTTCGAGGACTTCGCCAAGGCGCCGACGGGGACGGGCTGGGTGCTCACCGGTGCCGCAAGCTGGGACTTGGCGGGCCACCTGGAGCTGACTGGCAACGCGCAGTCCAAGGGTGGCGGAGTCTATCACCAGGTCTTGTACGTCCAGCCCGGCGACGTGCGCATGTCGCTGAAGATCGCCACGGGCGGCGGAGTCAACGGCGGCGCCGACGGCTTCGCCATGACTTTGCTGGAGGCCAAGTCCACCGCCGACGTCGACGCGTACCTCCAAAAGGCGGGCAACGGCGGCTGCCTCGGCTACGGCGTCAGCGGCAAGTGCGGGTCCACCAAGGTCAAGGCCTTTCACGTGGAATTCGACACATGGATCAACGCCGCCGACCCCAACGACGATCCCCCTGGCGTCATCGGCAACAACGCGTTCTTGGGCCAGGGCAACCACATCGCGGTCCACACCGACGGCGACGCCGGCAACGCGCTGCTCTGGCTGCCAGAGGCCGGCAAGCCCGCCATCAACATTGAAGATCTCCAGTGGCACACGGTCATCATCGCCGTGCAAGGCGACAAGCTCACCATCCGCTTCGGCGACGCCGTCGTCGCGACCAAGACCGTCACCGGCCTCGACTTTCGCGGCGGCTACGTCATCTTCACCGGCAGCACGGGCTGGGCGACGAACCATCACCGCATTGACGACCTCCGCATCCTGCACCAGTGCAACTGAGCTGAGCTGCGGACGGCGGCCCCAACGCCGCCTGCGCCACCTGCGCCACCTGCGCAATGTCCGGCTCCGAACGCACCGCCCGGCGCAAGGCGGCGCGATCACGCGCCGTCGCCCGAGCCCCGGCGGTGGCAGGCGAGGCCGCTGCGACCAGCGTCGGCGGTCGGTCGCACTTGCGCCGCCGTCGTCAACCCGCTACCACACCGCAAGCTAGCGCCAGCGAGGCAGCGCTGACGCCCGGAGGTGCCCTTGAGCGGACTGCTCGCGCTGCTCGACGATGTCGTGGCCTTGGCCAAGGTCGCAGCGGCGTCGCTCGACGACGTGGTAGAGCAGGCCGGGCACGCTAGCGCCAACGCCGCCGGTGTCGTCATTGATGACGCCGCGGTCACGCCCAAGTACGTCGAGGGATTCTCGGCCGACCGCGAGCTGCCGATCGTCTGGAAGATCGCCCGCGGCTCGCTGTTCAACAAGCTGGTGCTGCTGCTGCCGGCGGCGCTCTTGCTCTCGGTGTTCGCGCCATGGGCCCTGCAGCCGATCTTGCTGCTCGGCGGCGCCTACCTCTGCTTTGAGGGCGCCGAGAAGGTGTGGAGCGCGCTGCGCCCGCACGGCCACCAGGTCGCCGACGCACCCAAGGTGATCGGCGACGCCGCCCACCTCGAAGAGGCCAAGGTGCGCGGCGCGGTGCGTACCGACTTCGTCCTCTCCACCGAGATCATGGTGGTCTCCCTATCGTCGATCCACACCGACTCGCTGTGGCGAGAGGCCGTCGCCCTCGTCATCGTCGCCATCGGCATCACCATCGCCGTCTATGGCTCGGTCGCCCTGTTGGTGAAGATGGACGACATCGGCCTGCACCTGGCCCGGGAGTCGCGCGTCGGGTTGCTCCGCCGCCTCGGACGCGGCCTCGTCGTCGCCATGCCGCGCGTCATGTGGGGCTTCAGCACGATCGGCACCGCCGCCATGCTCTGGGTCGGCGCCGCGATCATCCTGCATGCGCTCTACAACCTCGGTTGGCACGGCCCAGAGGCCGCCATCGACGGCGTCGCCGATCTCGCCCGCGCCGCCGCAGCGCCGATGGTGCAGGACGCCCTGCGCTGGCTGGTGCGCGCCGCGTTGGACTGCGTCGTCGGCCTGACGCTCGGCGTCATCATGCTCAGCGTCGTGACGGGGGTGGCGCGCATCTTCGGCCGATCGCAGCCCGGCGCGACGGCCTAATCTGCGCCACGGGCGGCCCTTAGGGCGCCGCGCCGTCGATCAGGGCACCACCACGACGATGCGGCCCGCCGCGCCCGCCGTCATCGCGCCCTCACCGGTGTAGCAGTTGCCGGCCTTGCAGCCGCCGCCGCCGTCTCCGGCGCCGCCACGATCGGGGTGCCCGGCGCTGCCAGGCGTCGCGAACTGACCCGCCTCGCCGCCGGCGCCCACAGGCAGCGCGCCATTGCCGAAGTAGCTGCTGCCGCCGCCGCCGCCGGAGCCGATGTAGGTGTACTTGCCGGCGCCGCCCCCACCGCCGAACCAGCCGGCGCCGCCGAACCCGCCGGCGCCATTGCCCGGCCCAGCGGCGCTGGCCAGCTCGAGCTTGGCCGCAGGCTCGGCGAGCTTGCACTGGTTGCCCGCCGTTCCCTGGCCGCCCTGGTCCTTGCCGCCAGCGCCGCCATCCTGCAAGCACGCGGAGTAGGTGGACTTGTCGTCGCCCGTCCCCTTGACGCCGCCGGCCCCTGGCCCACCACCGCCGCCGCCTGTCACCGTGATGCCGTACTTGCTGCCGCCGCTCCCGGCCTGGCCCCCGAAGCCGCCCGCGCCGCCCGCGCCGCCCGCGCAGACCTTGCCATCTTCCTTCGCCGTGCAGCCGCTGCAGCCGTCGACGCCGGCCCCGCCGCCACCCGCCGCCATGGCGACCGGCTTCCCGTCGAGGGTGACGACGCTGGCGCCGGCGCCACCGCTCGGCACCTTGCCCGCCTCGGCGACCCGCACCGCCAGCTTCTGGCCCGGCAGCACGGCTACCTCGACATGGACGAAGGCGCCGCCACCGCCCGCGCCCGGCGCGCCGCCGCCGCCGCCGCCGCCCCACAGCAGCAGGACCACCTTGCTGACGCCGGCGCCGATCGCCTTCTCGACAACCTCGCCGCCCTGGCTGAAGACGTGCTTGCCGCTGGTCCACTGGTCACCCGAGCAGGGCTCGGTGTTGCACGGCTCGCTTGTCGTGGCTGGGCCCTCGCAGGGCTTGCCGCCGCACGACGGCGCCGGGTTGGTGCAGGTGCGCGTACCCGTCTTGGTGCCGCCGCCGCACGGTGCGCTACAGGCGCCATAGGCCCAAGGCGTGTAGACGCCATCGACCTTGGTGCAAGGCGCGTTGCAGACCGCATCGGCGCAGACGCAGCTCTTGCCGCAGCTGACCGTCACGCAGGGCGTGCCGTCGACCATTGGCGCGTTCGTGCAGCCCTTGAGCGTGCAGGCGTCGAAGGTGCACGGGTTGTCGTCCTCGCAGCGGGCCTCTTCGTCGGTCTCGCCGTCGCAGTCCTCGTCGACCCCGTCGCAGCCCTCGTCCTTGGCGGCCGTCTTGGCGCAGGCATCGGCTGCATCGGCGGCGTCGGCGGCGTCACCTGCGCCATCGCCCGCGCCGGAGCCAGCGTCGCCACCGGCTGCGTCGGCGACGTCGGCTGGGCCCTGCCCGTCGCCGCCGTCCAACGACGCCGCGTCGCCGCCGGCGTCGCCCGCTGCAGCGTCGCCGCCGCCCACGCCGCCGTCGCCGAGGCGGAAGGTGACCGAGTCGCCGGTGTCGGCCTCGGTCGAGGTCGTCGTCGGCTCGCTGCATCCGACGTGCAGGGCGGCCGCGCACAGGCACCACGCTGAAGGAGCGAAAATCGCAGATTTTATCATCGATGCCATGATGGAGAGTCCTCTCTGGCGCGGCGGGGCGGCCGGCGCGGCCCGAGAGGATGGCGCGCAGCGGTGCGCCGGTCAAATGCGCGGAGCGTTGCGATTCCTGGTGCTTCGCCCACGAGCAGGCCGCGACTTGCGCCGCCCGCCCGCTTACCAGCAGCGGCGGCCCAAAGCCGGCGCCGCCTCGCTGCTAGCCGTCGCGGCCGCGGCGTGGCAGCCTGCCGCCGCCCCCTCCCGGCCATCGCGACCCACGCTCCGCCCGCTCGACGCGCCAGACGAGGAACCCCTGAACCAGCCGCTCCCCACCGCACGCCGCCCCATCAACCGCGTCATCTGGGTCGCCCTGGCCCTCGTCGTCGGCGTCGGCGCCTGGCTCGCGTACTCCCGCACACCCGGCGGCGCCACAGTCCACACCTCGGCCGCTGACGGCGCACCGTCCGCCGAGGCCAACGCCGACGGCAGCCCCGCCGCAAAAGCGTCGGCAGCGCCGGTCGCAATGCCCTCGCTCCCGGGCGCCTTGCCCTCCGAGGGCGCTCTGGCGGCGGCCGGCAACTCCGCTGCGCCGTCCGCGGCGCCACCCCTGCCGCCGCTGGCGCCAGGCGCTCTGCCTTCGCCTCCGTTGGGCTTGGCCGAAGCGTCGACAGCTTCAGCGATCGCGGTCGAAGCGGAGATCGCGATCCCTGGCGCCGCGGTGCCCACGGCCTGGCTACAAGCGCAGGTCGCCGCCTACCGCGCCAAGCTGCCGCCCGGAGCGCTCGTCGAGCCCTCGCAGCTGAAGCTCGAAGAGCTCTTGCCGCCAGCGGTCTGTGCCTCGATGGGCGCGCCGGCCGGCACCCGGGTGCTCCTCATCAACGGCCAGCCGCCGGGCGCCGTCGGGGCGCTCGACCTCAAGGGCGTGCGATTCGAACAGCCAGACGCTGGGCCCGACGCTCCGCCGACGCGCCTCGAGCTCACCTTGCTCCTACCGAGCGGCGAACGCAGGGTCGAAGTCCGTCCATTGAGGCCCTAATCGCTGCACTGCGGCCCTTTGCTTCGAGGACGTCGTTTTTCGCCTGACGCCGCGCCGGGCCCCAGCCTAAGGTCCGGCCTTCAAGGTCCGGTAGCCCCTATCGCTACCACGTGCCGGCGGCCAGATCTTTGGCAGCGCCGCGCAGGACGCATGGTTTTTGGGTTGATGTTTGGTGGAGGTTCGCGATGAGCAGCGAGACGTCGTGTTGCGGTGAGGTCAACAAGGGCAGTGGGGCGGAGGCGCGGGCGCCACGCTCGGACATGGCTCGCCGCGGGCTCCGCCGTCTGCTGCGCGCTGGCGCCGCCTTCGCCGTGACGCTGCTCCTGCCGGCGCTGGGCTTGGCGGGCACGCTCTCTGGCAAGGTGACTGACAGCGCCAACAACGCCATCGCCAACGTCGCCATCCACCTGCAGCAGGGCGGGACGACGGTGGCCTCGGCCACGAGCGCGGCCAACGGCACCTACAGCGTCTCGCACCTACAGCGTCTCTGCCACGGACGGTACCTACACCGTCATCGCCTTGCCCCCGAGCGGCAGCGGCTTCACCAACGCGACGCTGCCGAACCGGGTGATCGCTGGCGCCACCTCGCTCGACCTAGTGTTGGTCCAGGCCTCGGTCTTCTACACCGTCACGGGAACGGTCAAGGATCCCTCGAATAATCCAATCGGTGGCGCGACGGTGCAGGTCTTCGGCGGGCCATCCAGCCGCTCGACCACCACCGCCAGCTACACCATCACCGAGGTTGAGCCTGGGACCTACACGCTGCGCAGCAGCAGTCCGGCTATGGCACCAAGGACACCAACTCCTTCGTCATCGACGGCGATGAAACCGCCGCCATCGTCTTGACGCCCGACGTCACGTTCTCGGGCACCATCCTCGACAGCAAGGGCCGCGCGATCCCCGGCGTCCGCTACTACCTCTATAAGTCTGGGGTGGTCGACTACAACTGGAACTCCACCAACTCCAACGGCACCTTTAGCCGCTCGATTCAGCCCCTGAGTGGCTACCTGATCCAGGTCTACACCGACCAACACCTGACCGACAGCGGTGACTCCAAGCGGCGCTGGCTTCAGCTGTACTAGCTGTACTACGGCACTTTGGAGGCCTCCGGTGGCAACGTCACCAAGAACATCGTCATCCCAACGGTCGACGTCACGTTCGAGGTCAAAGACAGCAACGGCGCCCTGGTCCCGAACTGCGCCATCGACACCCAGACCGGGTGTTACAACGTCGGGACGATTCCCTTCGTCACCGACCGGATCTCTTTCGCCAATGCACACCAGGGCCAATTGCAGATTTACAGCACGGGCAGCGACGGCGTCGCCGTCTTGCCGCTCAGTCCCAATGGCTCCAACCACTCGATCAAGGTGCCCCCACCATCCAACAGCGGCCTCGCCGCTAAGGTGTTCACCAACCCGACTTGGACCACCGACACGACGCTGACGATGGTCCTCGACTCCGACGTCAAGGTCACCGGTAAGCTCCTCATGGCCGACGGCGGCAGCCCGGCTGGGCTCTATGTCGGACTCTCGGGCACGGGCGCCACCTCCGCCTACAACCCTTACACCACCGTCGCCTCGGACGGCACCTACACCATCAGCGGCGCCGTCGCAGGCACCGACCGCTTCCGCATCTGGAACTGGCGCAACTGGACCTACAACTCCGGTGGCCAGGGCCATGACTACCTCGACGTCACGTCGAACGCCGACATCACCCTGAGCGGCGCCCAGACCTTCGACATCACCGTTCCCACCGCCGAGGTCACCTTCCAGGCCAAGGACCAGACCGGCAACCCCTTCATCGGCCAGTCGCGTCTCTACTACGGCGGCTACACCTTGCCGGCCTTCACCAGCGCGGGCCTCTCCTTCAACGGCTCTGCCTACCTAGAGGCCTACACCGCGGGCAATACCAATAGCGTGACCTTTCCGGCCTTCCCAGGCGGCAGCGCCAGCTCCGCCTCTCGCCAAGTTTGGCCGGCCGGCGGCTACCCGTACTTCGCAGACACCATCCTGTACCCAGCCGACCACTTGTTCAGCGTCTCCGTCTACGCCAACGACGTGAGCGGCCGCATCCTCGACGCAGCCGGCAAGCCGCTCGGCCGTGTCGGCAGCCAGAGCGCGTTCATCGCCTACTGGTATGGCGCTTCCGGCTCGACGAGCCAGGCCATGGTCGACTCGGCAGCCAACTACGCCGTCAAGGCGCGCGACGGACAGTACCGCACCCTCACCTACGGCTGGCCGCACTATCTCTCTGACCCGCCGGGCAACAAGTACTCGTACACCTACATGTACGCCTACTGGAACGCCTACGACATGCCGATCTCCGGCGACACCTACCGCGACTTCAAGCTCACCGGGACGCGCTTGCTGACCGTCACTGTCCAGGATCAGAACGGCGTACCAGTCCCTGACGCCGTCGTCCGGGTCCCTGGGTACTACGGTGAGCCCTGGACCGATGGCGGCAAGAGCTTCCAGGGCTTCTATATGGACCACGCCCAGGCCAACCTCGGCTCCGGTGGCAGCGCCGACTTGTTGCTCCCGCGCACGTCCGAAAACCAGAACATAAGCATCCAGGTGACGCCGCCTTCTGGCTCTAGCTTCAAGTCCTTCACGCTCACCAAGCAGATGCGCGAGAACCTGTCGGTCACCATCGTCCTGTCGCTCTCGACCACCAGCAACGACGCCGACTCCGACGGTGTGCTCAACGACAACGACAACTGCATCGGCATCCCGAACGCCAACCAAGCCGACTTCGACAACGACGGCATCGGCGACGTCTGCGACGGTGACGACGACAACGACGTCCTCAATGACGACGGCGATCCCAACGACTTCGACACCGACTCCGACGATGACGGCATCCTCGATGGCTCGGACAACTGCCCGGCGACGGCCAACGCCAACCAGACCGACGTCGACGCCGACGGCATCGGTGACATCTGCGACGGCGACGACGACAACGACGGCAGGCCCGACACCGGCGACAATTGCCCGCTGACCCCGAACCCGAACCAGCTCAACACCGACGGCGACGCCCAGGGCAACGTCTGTGACGACGACGACGACGGCGACGGCATCCTCGACGGCGACGACAACTGCCCGATCAGCGCCAACGCCAACCAGACAGACAGCAACGCCGACGGCCAGGGCGACGCCTGCGAGTGCCTCGGCGTGACCTGCCAGATCGGCGATCAGTGCAAGAAGGACGGCGTCTGCAGCAGCCTCGACGGCTCCTGCTCCAACGCGCCCAAGACCGATGGCACGGCCTGCAACGACAGCAACGGCTGCACCCAGAGTGACACCTGTCAGACAGGCGCCTGCGTCGGTGCGAGCCCAGTGGTCTGCTCGGCGTTGAGCGCCTGTCACGACGTCGGCAGCTGCAACACCTCCACCGGCGTCTGCAGCAACCCCGCCAAGGCCAACGGCGCGTCCTGCGACGACGGCGACATCTGCACCAACGGTGACGCCTGCCAGAGCGGCAGCTGCCAAGCCGGCGCCGCCTGCCACCAAAACGCGACCTGCGGCGGCTCAGATTGCTCCTGCAACACCGGATACATCGGCAACGGCACCACCTGCACGCTCGAGGACTACTGCGGCACCGGCGCCGACAACTGCGACAGCAACGCCGCGTGCGCCAACATCGAAGGCACCAGCGTCACCTTCACCTGCGTCTGCAACTCCGGCTTCTCTGGCGACGGCGAAACCTGCTGCGCCGATGGTGACGGTGACGGCGCTTGTGACTCTGCCCCGACCTGCAACACTTCCAGCAGCAGCCCCATCATCGAGAACGCTGCCAACTCGGGCTCGGGATGGAGCTACATCAACGCCCAGCCCGACTACGTGCAGTCCTTCACGGCGAACGCGACCAAGATCAGCGGCGCCGCGCTCATGATCGGCATCTACTGGGGCGCTGGCCCGGTCAAGCTGTGGCTCTACGCTGGCCTGCCAGCCGCTGGCGGCCAGGTGCTGGCGAGCGGCACGGCCGATGTGGTTTAAGGCCAGTGGGTTCAGGTCAGCTGGCCGGCCGTGACGGTGACGCCGGGCCAGACCTACTACCTGGCTTGGACCTCAACCGGCGGCAGCCCGGTGACCACCTACACCTCTGGCGACACCTACGCTGACGGCGGCATCTACTATCACGATTACTTTTACTCCTATTATGACATTGGTTTCCGCATCTACGGCGCCGCCTGCGCTCCGGCCGACAACTGCCCGACGATTGCCAACGCCAATCAGCTCGACACCGACGGCGACGGTATCGGCGACGCCTGCGAGTGCGCCAGCGTGACGTGCTCTGCCAGCGACCAATGCCACGACGTCGGCATCTGCGACCCGCAGACTGGCGCCTGCAACGACCCAGCCAAAGCCAACGGCAGCAGCTGCAACGACGGTGACGCCTGCACCCAGACCGATACGTGCACCTCCGGCGCGTGCGGCGGTGGCAACCCCGTCGTCTGCGCGGCGAGCGACCAGTGCCACGACGCCGGCACCTGCGACAGCGCGAGCGGCACCTGCTCGAACCCGAACAAGACCAACGGCACGAGCTGCACCGACGGCGACGCCTGCACGGACGCAGACACCTGCCAGAGCGGCACGTGCAGCGCCGGCGCGGGGTGCAACGGCAACGCCACCTGCGGCAGCGACGGCTGCTCCTGCAAGCCGGGCTACGAGGGCAACGGCTTCACTTGCCAGGCTGTCGACTTCTGCGGCCTCAACCTGGACAACTGCGACGCCAACGCCACTTGCACCAACGTGCCCGGCAGCTACACCTGCGCCTGCGATGCCGGCTACCACGGCGACGGCGCCTCTTGCTGCGCCGACGGCGACGCTGACACCATCTGCGGCAGCGTCGACACCTGCCCGACGGTCGGCAACACCGACCAGCTGGACACCGATGGCGACGGCCAGGGCGACGGCTGCGAGTGCCTCGGCGTCACCTGCACCGCCCTTGACGAGTGCCACGAGGCTGGCACCTGCCAAACGACCGACGGCGCCTGCACCAACCCGAACAAGGCGGACGAAACCGTCTGCGGCACCGACAGCTGCACCGACAGCGGCGACGCCAACGGCGGTGGTTCTTGCGAGGCGACCAAGAACCTCTGCAAGGCCGGCGTCTGCACGGCGTTCCAGACCGCGGGCGCCGACACCTGCGGCGGCACCTCGGCGAAGCCGAGCGTGACGACATTCACCTGCCAGGGCGGCAACACCTGCGTCGCCGCAGAGAGCGCCAGCGGCAGCGATAGCTGCTCCGACACCGGCAGCGGCCTGGGTGGCGGCAGCTGCACGGCGATCGACTGGGTCTGTGCCAACGGCAAGCTGACCAGCGTGGGCAGCGCCGGCACCGACACCTGCGGCGGCGATGCGGCTACTCCCAGCGTGACGACCTATGCGTGCAGCGACAACAACGCATGTGTGGCCAGCGAGACGGCGAAGGCCGACAGCTGCAGCGACAGCGGCAATGGCCTCGGCGGCGGCGCATGCAGCGCCACCGACTGGACCTGCGCCGACGGAACGCTGAGCAACGCCGACACCTCCGGCACCGACACCTGCGGTGGCGACGCGGCCAACCCGACGGTGACGACCTGGGCGTGCAGCAACAACAACGCCTGCGGCTCGGCCGAGACGGCGAAGGCCGACAGCTGCAGCGACAGCGGCAACGCGCTGGGCGGCGGCTCCTGTAGCGCCACCGACTGGACCTGCGCTGACGGCATGCTGAGCAACGCCGACACCTCCGGCGTCGACACCTGCGGCGGCGACGTCGACTCCTCGACCGTCAGCGCCTTTGCCTGCGTCGACAACAACAGCTGCGAGGCCAGCACCACCGCCAAGCAGGACAGCTGCAGCGACGGTGGCACCGCCTCTGGTGGCGGCGTCTGTGGCGCCACCAACTGGACCTGCGCCGGCGGACAGCTCAGCAGCGCCGGCAGCAGCGGCCAGGACACCTGCGGTGACAACAGCGGCGTGCAGCTGACCTACTTCGTCTGTGCCGCCTCGGACGGCAACGCCGCCGATAGCTGCCAGCCGGTTGCCGACACGACCGCGCCCGCCCTCGTCCAGCAGGCCGATGTCCTGGTCGACCTCGCCAACCCGATCGGCACCTCGGTCACCCTGCAGGGCACCGCTGGCGACGTGTGTGACAGCAGCTTGCACTGGCAGTGGTCCGAGGCCGGAGTCGTCCTCGGCAACGGTCCGATCCTGACCCACACCTTCGCCCTCGGCGTCCACAACGTCGTGCTCACCGTCAAGGACGACGCCGGCAACGCCTCGGCCGACTTCATTCAGGTCACGGTCTGCGACACCTGCGGCAACGGCAGCGGCACGCTCTACAAGCCGGGCGCGGTGGTTCCGGCCTGTGGAGCCAAGAAGTCGCACACCAAGGTATCGAACCTGGTGGAGTTGGCGGCATGGCGGGCCAACCCTGTGACGTCATTGCAGATCAAGGATAGCATCGCCTTCGGCGGCGCCGACCTCGTGATCCAGACGCAGTGCGACGTCAAGCTGCACGGCAAGGCCAAGCTCACCGGCATCGGTAACCTGTTCATCGCAGGCAATGACGTCGATGTGTACGCCGACATCTCCATGACTGGCCGCGCCGACCTGCACGCCGCCGATCACCTCACGGTCCGGCAGAAGTCCAAGATCACCGGCGCCCACACCATCGCCATGGAGGGCATTGACGTCGACGACTGGGGCGACGCGACGTTTACGACCGGCTACTGCATCGAGGCCACCGCCGACGCTAAGGTGCGCCAGGCGTCCCGCGACTGCAGCAGCGGCGGCTACGTCAAGGTCAGCGCCGACGAGGTCGACCTCTCTGGTGACTTCTTCCAGCCAGGGCAGGTGACGGTCAGCGCCATCAGCAAGCTCAACTACCGTTCGGCTTCCAAGATCATTGGCGCCGCATCAATAACCATGGCCTCGCTCGGCGACCTCAACGTCTACGGCGACTTGGTCAGCGCCGGCGCGGTCAGCTTCCAGGCCGCTGATGACCTCTGGTTCCGCTCCGCCAGCAAGGTCACCTCCTCGGGCAACGTGTCGGCCATCGCTGGAGACTCGCTGGACTTGCACAACGACGTCGTCGCCTCCGGGCACGTCAGCTACAAGGGCGCCGGCGTGAACTACCGCGCGTCATCGAAGGTCAAGACCAGCGGCAACGTCACCATGATCGCGACGGGCACTTGTGGCCTGGACGTCGTCGGCGACATCGAGACCAGCGGCAAGGTCACCCTGCAGAGCGCGAGCGCCGTCTGGCAGCGCTCCTCTTCGAAGATCTGGGCCAATGGTGACGTCGTCATCGCCGCCACGATCTACTTCGAAGGCGCCGGCGACATCAAGGACAACGGCGTCGTCAGCATCACCGCGGCACTGTACAAGCTAAACAACAGCCACAACTACACGCTCAACGACGCCTGCACCGTGCAGGGCGTCGCGCTCTACGGCTCGGCGACCGCCAAGGGCTGCGTCGCCAGCGGCGGCAGCGCGCCGAAGTCGACGCAGGCGCCCAAGGGCTGCAAGACGTATGGCCACGGCGACGACGATGACTCCGATGACCAGAATTGCACGGGCGACGACTAGGTCCCTCTGAGCGGAGGCTCGCCGCAGCCGGCCAAAGCTCTCCAGCGCGCCGGCCAGAGGGAGCCGACGCCCGCGCGCGCATGCGGCCATCACCTCGCCAGACGCCAATATCGACGGCGGCGACCACCGCCGGCCGAGCGCCGATAGACTCGCCACGGCGCGGCCTCACTATCGCTCCGGGGTTGCACGGTCAAGACGGCCCTGGCCGCGCCGCAGCAGCCCCCCAGACTGCTTCATCGCCGTCAGCCCCTCACTCGTCGTCATCGCCCAACGCTGGTCAGGCGTCCTCTGCTCGGGTGTGGTGGGCGGCAAGGCTTCGACCTTGACCCAAGGCGGCAGTTCCTGCAGACTCTTGGCCCTTCGGCCATCCAGGCCGGCGCGGCCCCCGCCTGCCACCGTGCGCAGAGCCGACGGGTGACCCTCCGCGACACTAGGCTCCGCGCACGCATCACCGCAAAGGATTTCTTCATGCTTCAACAGCAGTTGCCGGCCGACGAGGCCGAGTTCGCGCTCCTCTTTGAGGAGTGGAGCGCCAAGTCCGAGATCGACGAGGGCTCGATCGTCACGGGCACGGTGCTCTCGGTCAACAAGGACTTCGTGATCGTGGACATCGGCTACAAGTCCGAGGGCCAGATCCCGATCGCCGAGTTCACTGAGCCGGACGGCTCGATCTCGATCAGCAAGGGTGAGCAGATCGAGGTCTACATCGAGTCCCGTGAGAACGACATGGGCTTGGTCGAGCTCTCGAAAGAGAAGGCCGATCGGCTCAAGATCTGGGACGAGATCGCCGAGGCTTGCGAGAACGAGGAGCTCGTCGAGGGCGTCATCACCGGTCGCGTCAAGGGCGGCCTGACGGTCGACATCGGCGTCAAGGCGTTCCTGCCTGGCAGCCAGGTCGACCTGCGCCCCGTGCGCAACCTCGAGAAGTACATCGGCCAGCGCTTCCACTTCAAGGTCATCAAGTTCAACAAGAAGCGCGGCAACATCGTGCTGTCGCGGCGCGCCCTGCTGGAGAAGCAGCGCGAGGCCCTGAAGAACCAGACCTTGGCGCAGCTCGAAGAGGGCATGTTGATCGACGGCGTCGTCAAGAAC
>SXNM01000213.1 GCA_005777155.1 Pseudomonadota bacterium
AGCCCGGCGCCGGCGCCGAGGGCGCCCTGCAACAGCGCGCGGCGCGCAGGGTCGGGAGGACCGCCAGAGTCGTCACGTCGAATCACAGGCATGGTCAAGCCCTCCATCGCCGCACGTCAGCGGCGGCGCGGCGGCGAGCGCAGTCGCGGCCGGTCGGGGAGCGTGGCAGATCGGTCGTCGCAGCGCACCGGTGGCGTTGGCGACGCGTCGAAGCCGGCGAAGAGATGCCGACGGCGTGTAGGTGAGGCGCCTGAAGTGGCCCCTCGGGCGAGGCGGCGAGGGTCTCCCCAGGTGCGCCTCGCCGCTGGTTGTGCTGCACTTGGCGCCTGCTATGCGGCACTCGACGACGGTCATGCCGCGATCTGCGGCGTGCGTCCACCGCGGCGCCTGGAGTCGCCCATGTGGCCCACGATGCCTACCCGCCCGCGCCCCTCCTCGCCGCCGCCCTCCCTGTCGCCGCCCTCCCCGCCGCCGCAGCGGTGCGACCTTGCTAGGCAAGACAAGGGCGCGCTGGTCGCGTTGGCGCTGGTAGCGCTGGCGCTAGCGGTGGCCGGCGGCTGCGGCGGTGGCGCGGCCGCGGCTGGCCCGGGCGATGGTGCCAGCGCCGATGGCCTCAGCGGCGGGCCCGGCGAGACCACCCTCTGCAGCGAGACGCTCTTTGGTCAGCCGGGCGTCCACACTGGGCTGTCGGCCTCGCAGTGCGCGCCACGCTGCGGCTGCGGCGGCGCCGCCTGGACGCCGCGCGCCTGGAGCGCCGACGACCTCACGTCGCTGCGGGCCTACGAGCTCTTGGACCCGCCCAGCGCCCTCGCCGTGGACCCCTACAGCGACGCCGCCCTCGACGTGGCGCCGCCGCCAGCCGCCCTGGCCTGTGCCGTGCGGCTCGTCGACACGCCGAAGCGACACTATCGGCTCCGCACCCAGCCGAGTGCCGCCGCCGCGATGGCCGTCGGCGACATCGTCACCCACGCCGGCCGCTGCGGTCAGTGCTCGTCGCTCCAAGATCTCGCGGTCTACGCTGGGACCTCGGACCTGACCACGCCAGTCCGCCAGTGCGGCCTCTCCGGCGCCGCAGGGGGGCATGCGGCGGGCGTCAAGTGCCTGCTTGAACTCGGCTTCTCGGAGGCCTGCGTCGACATCTGGGCGTGGAACGTCGAGAACACGCGCAAGGCGTGCCTCGACGTCTGCCTGTCGCTGATCAAGGCGCCGAGCCACCTGCCCGATGGCGCCCTCAACGCCTGCATCGCCTGCGACGAGGCCCACTCGGGGCCGGTCTTCAAGGCCGTCGCGGGGCGGACGCGTCGCAACTCCGGCCTGCCCTCGGCCCTGTGTCGTCCATGCGCTAGCGTCGCCCGGGTCGAGCACCTCTACCCTTAGCCGCTGGCGCGAGATTGCCGCGAGATTGCGCCGCAGGCTGCCTACTATCGCACGACGCGGCCTTCCAGTCGGCACTGCCCTTCTGGGCGACGGTGAGCCTGACGGAGACATCGGCCAAGGACTCGCGGTCTTGCAACCTCGCGCTTGAGCCCGAGTTCACGGTCGCGCGCCGTGCCCACGTCGCCGGCGCTTGACGGGGCGGATGTCTCGCGCTCGGCTGCCGCGGCCTGTTTGATGCCAGCAAGTTTGCTCCAGATCTTCGAGAGGCGCTCCGCTTTGTCTTCGACGGCGAGGGCGACCGTGCACGCCCGGGGACGAGTTGTGGGTCGCTGGCAACGAGTTGAGTGGTGCCGGCGACTGCATGCCTGCGGTGGGACCGATCGAGGCTGGCTGGTCCGGTCGCCGCGACCCACACCAACCGCCCGGCGTGCTACTTTGCCGCCGACGGCTGCGCCATCGCCGGCCAAGAAGGAACCATGCACATTTAAGAGCTTGGCCTTTACTACCGCGACGACATGGTGCCGGAGGATGCGCCAGGCAACTACTCCCGGTCGCCCAGCAAGCCCAGGCGATTCCTAGAGTTTCTGCGCCAGACGCCGATGTGGCCGCACATCGAGCTGCGGGGCGACTTCGGCCCGGTCAGCCGTGACGACCTCCTACAGGCCCACACGCCGGCCTACGTGGGCGCCTTTCTGGCCGGTACGCAGCCGCTGTGCGCGTCGAACGGGCTGCGCTGGTCTAAAGAGTTTCGCGATTCCGTGCTGCTCACGAATGGTTGCCTGTCGGCCGCGATCCACGCGGCGGTCGCCAGGCCGGAGCAGGTGACGATGGCGCCTGTGTCGGGGTTCCATCACGCGCAGCCGAGTCGCGGCAGCGGGTTCTGCACCTTCAGCGGGCAGGTCATCGCGGCGCTGCAGCTCTACCGTGGCCAGGGACTGTCGGGCGCCTGGGTAGATCTCGACGGCCACTTCGGCAACTCGATCGAGGACTCGCGGGAGTTCGCACCCGACCTCGACAGGGCGATCCCGCCGGACATGAACCTGAACCCCAGCGGCTCGCATGGCGCCTACCTCGCGCACCTAGAGCGGCTGCTGGCCAACCTAGAAGCGCTCGTCACGGCAGGAGAAGTACACTACGTCGCCTTCGCCCACGGCGCTGACTCGCATGAGTGGGATCAGCTCGGCTCGCAGTGCACCACGGCCGAGTGGCTTGAGGCTTCCGAGCTGGTGTACGGCACGCTGCGCCGGTGCGGAGAGCGGCTCGGGCGCCCGGTGCCGGTGACGCTGGCGCTGTTCGGCGGCTACCGGGACGACCACCCGGAGTCGGTGCTGGGGCTGCACGCGATGGATTTGGCCTGCGGGTTGAACGTGTTGTGCGACGCTGGGCTGAACTACGAAGCGGAGGTCCGTGCGCCGGGGTGGGCGGAGTTCTAGGCGGACGCGACTCAGCAGCAAGCCTTCGAATTCTCCAGACTCCCGCCGCGCCCGCCCCAGCCCGAAGCTCTCCTTCGGAGCGCGACTCCCGGCGCGCGGGGAGTCCGCATGTCCGGCCAGCGACACAATCGCGCATGTTGTCGCCAGACCAACGCCGAGTTCACCGCCAGCGGCATGAGCCGCGTGGACTTCGCCGCCCGCCGTGGCGTGCACCGTAAATGCTCGCCCCACCCCACAGTGCACCGCTGACCGCTCTCGCTGAAGCTCCGGCTGCCGCAAACCCGCGGTCCACGGAGCACGCAATGACCCTCTCTGACCTGCAATCCCGTCTCGCCGAGCTCGGCCC
>SXNM01000214.1 GCA_005777155.1 Pseudomonadota bacterium
AGGTCGAGCGCCGCCTGCGCAAACGCCGCGTTCCAGTGCGTCACCGTGCCGTCCTTGCGCCAGCGGTCGGCGATGGTGCGCGGCCGGTCGAACACGCACAGCAACGGCACGCCGCCAAAGGCCGCCAGGTGCTCGGCCCAGGCGCGCACCAGCGTCTCGGTGGTCTCGTCTGGCACGAGCGACACCTGGGCGTAGCGCGAATACTTCAGCCGCGACGCGAAGAACCGGACGCGCTCGACCTTGCCGCCGAGGTACCGGACGAGCACCTGGCCGAAGTCGTGCTGGCTGAACTCGCCCGGCACCGCCTCGAACCGCATCATGACGCCCGGCGGCTTGGGACGCGCCAGCGCGACCATGGCGTACAGCGCCGATTTGCCGCCGCGGTACCCCGCAGCCCGCACCCGGTGCAGCACCCCGACCGACGGCAGCAAGGGCTCGGCCGCCAGCGTGTCCGCCACGAGTTTCCGGAACGCCTCGAGCTGCGACGGCCGCCCGACGCGCCGAGACCGCCGCTCGGCCGCGTCGTCCACGTGAACAACCGCCGACTCCTTGGCGATGCGGTGCACCGTTCGCGCCGCAACCTTCCGCAGTTCAGCGACTTCGGCCGGCCCGTGGCCCGCGGCGAGCAGGACCTGGACAGCGTGACGTTCCAGCAGCGGCAGCACGGCGACCTCCGGGGCAAAGACCCCGCAGTCTGCCGAATCCATCGAGATGCTGTCGATTTTCATGGTGGGGCGCTGCCCCACCACCCCGCCAGGGACTCTTGTCCCTGGACCCTGCGGGGGATTCTCTGCGCTGCCGTGTCGCGTGGTCATGGCTTGCCTCCGGGACTGCCATATTTTCCGGAATCGGGGCTGCCATAGTTTTTGGAACTTGCATCTGACGCCTCCAGAGACGGCACATGCTGCCTACGATCCAGGCTACACCCCCGAGGGCATCCAGCCTCGACGCTCTGACCAGATCGTACGCCGCGCCCACGTGCCATGCTGTCAGCTGTGTCCGGTCCCTGCCCTTGCACCGTGTCCGCCGGAAGCCCCGATCGGCTTCATCCGGCCGAATATCTAATTGACTCTATTTCGAATTCTCTGATTGATGCGGTGCCAGGCACGGCGCATCGTCCGCTCGTCGATGGCTGAGACGCCGTTGCGGCTGAGGTTTCGGGCACCGTGCTGCGTCACCTGCGCGCCGGCGGCGAATCGTCGGGCACCTGCGTGGGGGCGAATCGTCGGGCACCTGCGTGGGGCACCTGCGTGGGGGCACCGCGTGGGGCAGCGTGGGGCACCTGCGTGGGGCACCTGCGTGGGGCAGGGTGGTGCTTGCGCGAGGCGGACCGCCGCCCCATCCTGTCTCCTTGCGTCCCGCCTGACCCGAGGCACGCCCAGCGCCCCCGGAGCCGCCATGCCCGCGATCCAGACCGCCGCTCGCCTCCGCCACTTCGGAACATCGATCTTCAGCGAGATGACCGCGCTGGCGACGGCGCACAGCGCCATCAACCTCGCCCAGGGGTTTCCGGACTTCGACGGCCCAGACGACGTCCGCGATGCCGCCGTCGCCGCGATCAACGCAGGCCACAACCAGTACGCCCGCAGCCAAGGGCGACCAGAGCTGAATCGCGCCATCGCTAAGCACGTCACGCAGTTTCGCGGCATCGACCTCGACCCGCTGACCCAAGTGGTCGTCACCTCCGGTTGCACCGAAGCGCTGATGGCGATGGCGCTCGGGATCTTGGAGCCGGGGGACGAGGTCATCACCTTCGAGCCATTTTACGACGGCTACCCCGTGGTGGTCGCGGCTGCCGGGGCGAAGCTGGTCCCGATCACGCTGCACGCGCCTGGATTCGCGATCGATCTCGCCGCTGTGGCCGCAGCCCTGACGCCTCGCACCCGGATGCTGCTGTTAAACACACCGCACAACCCAAGCGGCAAGGTGTTCTCGCGCCTTGAGCTCGAGGCTCTGGCAGCCCTCGCCGTGTCCCGCGACCTGCTCGTGGTCATGGACGAGGTCTACGAGCACTTGATCTACGACGTGCCGCACGTTTCGATGGCGACGCTGCCCGGCATGGCCGAGCGCACACTGACCCTCTCCTCTGCGGGCAAGACGTTCAGCTTCACAGGCTGGAAGATCGGCTGGGCCTATGGCCCCGGGGCCATGGTGGCTGCCGTGCAGGCAGCTCATCAGTTCCTGACCTTTTGCTCCGCGACGCCGCTCCAGCTCGGCATCGCCCACGCCTTGACCAGCCTCGGACCCGACTTCTACGAGGAGTTGGCTGCGATGTACCGCCGCAAGCGAGACTTCTTGGTCCAGGCGCTGGAGGCCGCGGGCCTACGCACCTGCCCAGTGCAGGGAACTTACTTTGTGCTCGCCGACTTCTCTCGCGTCTTCGGCGGCGATGATCGCGCCTTTTGCCGCTGGCTGGTCGAGCACCACGGCGTGGCCGCGATCCCGCCCTCTGTGTTCTATGGCCGTGAGGTGGACGCCGGGCGTCAGCTGGCTCGCTTCGCGTTCTGCAAGCGCGACGAGACGTTGCAGGCCGCGGCCGATCGCCTGCAGCGCATCGGGGGCGCTCCATGACTCGCCAAGGTGGAGGGCAGCTCGCGGTCGCTGGCGTCCAACTCGACTGCCTCTTTGAAGACCCGGCGAAGTCCATGAACCTCGCCGCGCCGCTGCTGGAGGCGGCGGCGACAGGATTGTTGGCTGCCTACGGGTCGGCGACGCCACGGCTGCTGGTCTTGCCGGAGCTCTTCGCCACTGGCTTCTCGATGCAGGCCCAGGCCATGGCCGCTCATCACGGCGCAATCGCCGACTTTTGCCGGGACCAGGCGCAGCGCCTCGGCGTCCACTTGCTCGCCGGTCTCGTCGAGCCCGGCTCGCCGCGCCCACGCAATTGCGCAGCGCTCTTTGGCCCCGATGGCGCCGAGCGCGGCCGCTACCGCAAGCGCCACCTATTTGGCTTTGGCGGCGAGACGGGGCACTACGCCCCTGGCACCGACGCGCTGCCGGTCTTTGACCTCGGCGGCGTGCGCGTGCGGCCGCTGATTTGCTATGATCTGCGCTTTGTCGAGGAGTTTCGAGCCATCGCCGACGAGACCGACCTCTATTGCGTGCTCGCCAACTGGCCAGAACCACGCTGGGAGCACTGGGCGATCCTGTTGCGGGCGCGCGCCATCGAGTGCCAGGCCTATGTGCTCGGCGTCAACCGCGTCGGCGAAGGCGGCGGTCTCCGCTATCGTGGCGACAGCGCGCTGATTGGCCCCTTCGGCGAGCTCCTCTCGACCGCCTCGGCCGCTCCGACGCTCGTCCTGGGCCTCGTAGACGTCGGCGAGGTGGCGGCGGTGCGGGCGCGGACGGGCTTTCTGCGCGATCGCTGGCTGTAAACGGCACCCCCGACCCTGTGGCCGGACGGCGTCGCTCGGGCCGTGGGCGTCGCTCAGACCGCGGGTGTCGGCATGGGCCACCCAGGGACGCAATTCGCATCCGCCAGACCTGCGCCGACGTCTGAGTCTGCGGCCCCTGGCACGAAGTTCGTCGCGGCCGGCCCCTGTGTCATGGCTCAGTGGCCCTACGCCTGCAGCGGAAAGTGGGCCAACTCGGTCGCCAGCGCGCGCAGCCGTGGTGCGCGGGGATCGTCCACCCGCAGCACCAAGCGGAACCAGTCGCTGCGTGGCTGAGCAAGCGCGATGGGCTCGACTAGGCGGCCACGCGACAGGTCGTCGTCGACGAGGTAGCGCGGCAGCACGGCGACGCCATCGCCGGCCAGCACGCGGTTCCGGATGGCACCGATGGCGCCGAGCAGCCAGGTGCGACCAAAGCTCCAGACCTCGGCTGTGGGTCTCGTATCGAGCAGGTAGCGCAGCAGCGGCAGGTCCGGGTGGGCATCGATGAGCGTGTGCTGTGCCGCGTCGCCGGCGTCGTGCAGCGGCATCTGACACAGCAACGCAGGCGCGGCGACAAAGGCGTAGCGCTCCTCGTGCAGGGGCAGGGCCTGAAGTCCCGGGCGGACGAGGCGAAAACTGGTGACGACGGCGTCGACCTCACCTCGCTCAAGCGCGTCGAGGAGGGGCTCACTGTCGCCAAAGCGCAGGTGCACTGTGCGCTCTGGGTGGCGCTCGCGCAGGGCGCAGATCGCCGGCAACAGCCAGGAATTGCCAAGCTCAAAGCGCGTGCCGAGCGTGAACGTCGAGGGCGCCGGCCGACCATCGTCGCGCACAAGCGCCGGCAGCTCGGCGAGCTCCTCCAGCAGGCGCCGCGCCCGCGGCAGCAACCGCTCGCCGGCGGCCGTGAGGTCGACCCGTCGGGTGGTGCGGGCGAACAGCGGCGCGTCGAGTCGGACCTCCAGCCGCGCGATCCGGTCGGAGAATGCCGTAGGCGACAGGGAGACCTCGCGCGCCGCCGAGCGAAAGTTGCGCTGGCGCGCCGCGGCGAGGAAGCAGCGCAGATCATCGAGGTCGAGCGAGCCGAGGTCCATGGCATCCACTCCGTGGCCGGACCGTCTGATTATGCGCGCCAGACGGATAGTCGTATCCTGATCATCCCGATTTATGGTCAATCGCGCAAGCGGCAAGTTGACTGACGTGGGGACGAGCGGCGCCGTCCACTTGGGGCGCGGACGGTCTCTCTGGGAGGTGCGTCATGAACAGGTGCTGGACCAAGCAGGACATCTGGCGGGCGGCGCTGCGGGCGGCCACAGCGGTGGCGGCGGGCGGGGCGGCGGCGGCGTGCGTTGAGCTCGACGTGCCGGTCGCAGGGCAATGCTGGTCCACAACGCCGGGGTCGGCAT
>SXNM01000215.1 GCA_005777155.1 Pseudomonadota bacterium
AGCGCACGGAAGGTGCGCTTCTTCCGACGACGCTCCTTGTAGGCGATCTTCAGGCCGCGCAGCACCTGCTCGCGGGCCGTGCGGTACAGGCGCGAGCGCGCTCCCCGCATGCCCTTGGCCATCTTGAGGAACTTCTTGTGGCGGCGGTGGCCTTTGAAGCCCTTCTTGACACGCATCGCACCCTCTCTCTTTGGAGCCAAGCGGTCTCCCTACTTGGCTCGCCACGGGTCCAAGACCCTTGTCTATGTCTTCGATGACCGCGCGCCATCGCGCGTGCATCCCTAGTCGTCGCGACGGCGTCGCCTTGCCGGACCACGAGGATTCGGCAGGGTCTGCCCGTCGGCTTTGCTCAGCCGTAGGGCAGGCAGTGTGCCAAGCGGCCCACATCGACCGCGTTGACCGAGGTCGTGCCGCGTAGCTGACGCTTGCGCTTGCGGCCCTTGCACTCGAGCAAGTGGCGCCGGTTGGCATGCTTGCACTTGATCTTGCCGCTCGGGCGCACCACGAGCCGTTTGGCGGCGCAGCGGCGGGTCTTCATCTTTGGCATCGGTCCCTCACCCTCTGTCGATGCGACCAGCGCCTCTGCGCGCCGGTGCTGTCCATGCGGTCGGCGCTCGTGGTCGCCGGTCGTCTTCACACCCCGTGGTGCAGCGAATCCTCGATCGGGAGGCGCCATCGCGGCGCGCGTCCCAGCACAGCTCTACGCGTCTGCCTCGCTGCCGCGCTCGCCAGCCTTGCTGTTCGCGCCCGGCGTCGTCGCCGCAGGTGCGGCCCCTACGCCCCGCTTCGGGTTCATCATCATGCTCATGGTCCGGCCCTCGACCTTGGGCGCCACGTCCATGACGGCGACGTCGAGCAGGGCCCGGGCGATCTCCTCCAGCTTGATGCGTGACGCGTCGGTGAACGCCATCTCGCGGCCGCGGAACATCACCGTCACCTTGAGCCGATGCCCCTGCTCGATGAAGCGGCGGGCGTGCGCCATCTTCGTCTCGTAGTCGTGCTTCTCGGTCTTGGGACGGAACTTGACCTCTTTCACCTCGATGTGGGTCGAGGAGCGCTTGGCCTCTTGCTGACGCTTCTTTTGCAAGTACTTGAACTTGCCAAAATCCATCAGACGGCAGACCGGCGGACGCGCCGTCGGCGCCACTTCGACGAGGTCGACACCGTCGGTCTGCGCCATGCGGAGCGCGACCTCGGTGGCGACGATGCCCAGCTGCTCGCCCTCGACGCCGATCAGCCGAACCTCGGGCACCCGGATGCGGTGGTTGACGCGGGGCTCGCGAGCACGCGCGGCGGCAGCATCGGGACGCTCTTCTTCTGGCGGTCGGCGGAAAGCCATTCTGGAGTCAACCTCTCTTGGATATCGCGGGGAACATGCCTAAGGAGAGACCCGAACACTCGGGCACCCGCAGACCGGCGCGGACCGGCGGCGAGATCCCCAGCAGTCCGCGCCCGGCGCGAGCTGGGGAGATCCTGATCAGCGGCCTGCGGCGCGGGGCCAGCGCGGCAGGTTCGCAGGTTGGACAGGCAACAACGGTAGGCGCGAGCGGAGTTGAACCGCTGACCTCCACGATGTCAACGTGGCGCTCTAACCAACTGAGCTACGCGCCTGTCGATGATCGCGACCCGAGGCGACAGCCCGCGTTGGGGCTGCCCTGTGTCGCGAAGACCTCTAAATTCGAAACAGAACAACTGGCTTTCGGCCCTGGGATGTAGGTCCCGGGTGCGGCCGCGCAGGCCGCCCACCAGCCCGCTGCGGCGGTGCACCTCGCGGTACACCGGGCCACGGCGGGACGGGCTGTTTAGAGGGATTCGCCCTGGTTGTCAATCGTCTCGCCCTGTCTGGATGGTCGCTTGCCGTCCAGTTGGGGGCGCCCGTGATTCCCGTCGCCGGGAGTCGCTACGGTCGGTGCGGCCGCGGCTGGGCGACCGCGGCGTAGCGTCTGCGGCGAGCGGCGCAGCGTCTGCGGAGGCCAGGCGTCTGCGCGGCCCAGCGCAGTGCCCCGGCGACGCGCAGCCACCGGAGCGGGGCGCGGTGTCTACGGATGACGATGCGCCGTGTCAAGCGCGAAGTTTGCCTCTCCGGCGCCTGCGCTCTACCCTCCGCCTGGCTGGATGCGTCGGTCGCGGCCCACCGCGGCGAGGCGACAGCGCGGCGGGTTGCGTGGGCATGGGCTCGCGCGGCAGCGAAGCAAGGCCTCCGGAGGGCGTCGATGCGGCTGGGCATGCGGGGCAGGGCGGCGTGATTGCGCGACGACACCTGCGCGCGCTCGTCGGCGCGATCGCGGTCCTGGGCATTGGCCTCTCGGCGTCGCCGGCGCAGGCATGGCGCCGTGTACAGGACGTCGTGCGCGGCAGCGCCGACACGCTCGAGAAGGGCCGAATGACGGTCGGAGTCTTTGCGCCGGCGATGTATGGGGTGAACGACTCGGTGACGCTGTCGAGCCACCCGCTGCTCAACTTGCTGCTCGTTCCGAACCTCGACCTGCGGATCCGCGTCGTCGGGGACGAGGCCTGGGTTCTGGCCGCCTATGTCGGTTATAAACAGAGCTTTCACCCGGCGCTAACCAGCGGGGTCGCCGGCGGACTCCACCTCGGCGCCATCGGCACTCGCTATCTGGCTGATCGCGTCGCCCTGACGGTGGGCGCAGGCTACTCTGGCAACGTCGACCGCACGCTGTCGGTGACCTCAGCGGCAGGCTCCGCTGCAGCGGGCACCGACGAGAAGACGACGATCACGGACTATGGGCTCTCGAGCGGCGTGGAGCTGATCGCCGCCGCGACCTGGCTCATCTCAGAGCAGCACCTCTTGCTGGCGACGAGCAACGTCCGCCTCGACGTGTTCGGCGTCGATCGCTCGACGCAGACCCTGGCCTACGCCTTCACGGTCGGCGGCGTCCACCTAGTGCTCGGCATCGCCACCGGCGCCTTCGCGCTGCGTCCGATCTCGAGCCCTGACCCGGCGGTCGTTGCCCCCAAGTGGGTCCTGCCGGTGTTTCCGTACATCGACCTGTGGTGGGACTTTTGAACCAGTCGCGCCCGCCGCGCCGTCGGCGTCTCCCGCTGTGCATCGCGGCTCCGCATGAGCCCGGCAGCGCTTGCTCTGCGTGCGGCGGCGGTCGGTCGCATCGGCGCGAGGAGCAGCCATGAGCGCAGGCCGCAGCTGGCTCGGCGAGCACGAGGCCCGGCGCATCGCGCGGATGCTTGACGCGCTCTTCCTCGGCCGCACCCGCGAGGGAGAGGCTTTCGTGGTCTCGGGCCAGCGCGACGCTGACTGGCTGGCGCTGACGGTCGGCGTGCACGGCGCTGCGGGCGCCTTTTGCTACGACGTCGAGGCGCGCGCCCGTCGGAGCCGCAGCGAGGCAGACGACGAGCAGCGCAAAGCCGTGCTGCTCGATCTCCTCGGATCGCTCTTGGACGGCTACTTGGTGCGGGGCCCACGGGCGCCCTTCACCGGCGTCGACTGGGAGCCCGCGATGGCTCAGGGGCTCGAGGTTTTTCTGCGCGGCCAGGAGCGCAACCCAGCCGCCGAGCGCGAGGCCGCCGCGCTGCTGGCCGCAGACGCCAGCCGCTACGGTCGCGCCGAAGCGCTCGCCTGGGCAGCGCTGGAGGCGGAGCGCGATGGCGACGACGCCGACCCCGACGCCGAGGCGAAGGCGGCGGGGTAGGGGCCAGCGGCGCCGAAGGTCAACGCCGCACACAGCGACCTTGACACGCCGGGTGTGCGGGTGTGGACTTTCGCCGCCGACGTCGGCGCGAACCACGCGCCGAGCGGCCGCGCGATGACGCGCGCGGCGCCTCGCGGTCGCCTGACGACGCTGGTCTCGGCTCGTCGATGGCGCTGCGAGCCGGCGGCGCCAGCGGTGG
>SXNM01000216.1 GCA_005777155.1 Pseudomonadota bacterium
CCGGGCAAGACACCGTCGAGTCGGACACCGCCGGGCAAGACACCGTCGAGTCGGACACCGCCGGGCAAGACACCGTCGAGTCGGACACCGCCGGGCAAGACACCGCCGAGTCGGACACCGCCGAGTCGGACACCGCCGGGCAGGACGCCGCTGACAGCGCCGCCGACGCCGACAGCGGCGTTGGCGCCGACGACGTCGGCGGCGAGATCTCGGACGGCGCCGAGCAACAGGACGTGGCGGGAGACGCCGCCGCGACGGACGCCGAGCAGGACGCGTCGGAGCCCGCAGACGGCGAGGACGGCGGCGACGACGCCGGACTTCCCGACTCTGGCGGCGACGCCGCGCCGGCGCAGGACATTGGAGACACCGGCGCTGACTCCGGCAGTGACGCCGGCAGTGACGCCGGGCAGCCCGACACCAGCGATGCTGGACCATCGGACGCCGGCGCAGACACCGGACCATCGGACGCCAGCGACGCCGGACCGTCCGACGCTGGCGACGTCAGCAGCGACGCCGGGCCAGTCTGCGTGCCAGCACAGCCGCCTTTCGAGCAGTGCAATGGCGCCGACGACGACTGCGACGGCAAGATCGACGAGGACACCTGCGACGACGCAAACCCGTGCACCGCCGACCTTTGCAACAGCGCCATCGCCGCCGGCGGGTCCGACGGCTGCAAGCACGAGAGCGTGCTCGCCGCCTGCACCGACGGCGACCCCTGCACGGTCGACGACGCCTGCAAGGGCGGCAAGTGCGCGTCAGGTCCGGCGGTGAGCTGCAGCGACGGCGTGGACTGCACCGCCGACGAGTGCGTGCTGAAGCAAGGCTGCACGCACACACCGAAGTCAGCGCTCTGCGACGACGGCAAGCTCTGTACCGACGACAGCTGCACCCTCACCGGCTGCAAGGCCTCGAACAACAGCGCGCCCTGCAATGACGGTGAACCTTGCACCGCCGGCGACGCCTGCAAAGAGGGCGCCTGCCAGTCGGGCAACACCGCCGCTTGCAACGACAACAACCCCTGCACCACCGACGGCTGCCAGAAGGGCGTCGGCTGCACCGCGACCCCCGCCGAGGGCAAATGCGACGACGGCAACCTGTGCAGCGGCAACGACAATTGCATCAAGGGCGCCTGCAAGGGCGTCGGCGGACCCGACTGCGACGACAAGAACCCCTGCACCGACGACGGCTGCAGCCCGAGCAACGGCTGCCTGCACGAAGCCAACCAGCAGGCCTGCAGCGACGGCAACGCCTGCACGGTGGGCGACGTCTGCGGCGGCGGCACCTGCAAGGGCAAGGGCGCCAACAGCTGCGACGACGGCAACGCCTGCACCGACGACGGCTGCAAGGAGGGCAAGGGCTGCGTCAACTCCGCCAACACGGCCCCATGCGACGACGGCAATAGCTGCACCGCAGAGGACATCTGCTTCGTCGGTAGCTGCAAGGCTGGGGCGGCCAAGGCTTGCGATGACGGCAACCTCTGCACCGATGACGCCTGCGACAGCAAGACCGGCTGCGTCCAGAAGCCGAACAGCGCCGGCTGCGACGACGGCGACGCCTGCACCGATCAGGACGCCTGCTCGGCCGCCAAGTGCGCCGGCAAGCCGCTCATCAGCAATGGCAAAAATGGTTGCGCTGACGCCAACATCTGCACCAACGACGCCTGCGACCCCAAGACCGGCTGCATCTGGAACGCCAACACCGCCCCCTGCCAAGACGGCAACGCCTGCACCGAGGGCGACGCCTGCAAGGCCGGGAGCTGCGCCGCCGGTCAGGCCAAGGTCTGCGACGATGGCTCGCCGTGCACGACCGACGCCTGCGACGCCGCCAAGGGCTGCGTGAAGTCTCCGGCGCCGGGCGCTGCGGTGACGGCGTGCGACGGCAGCACTTTCGGCGGCCGCTGCTACCGCGCCTTCAAGCAAGCCGGCGACTTTACGAAGGCCAGCGTGGCTTGCCAGGCCTGGGGTGGCACGTTGACCAGCGTCGCCTCGGCCGAGGAGAACGCCGCGGTACGCAAGGCGGCCGACGGCGTCTGCGGCAACGCCGTGGCCTGGATCGGCCTCACCGATGCCGAGGTCGAGGGGACCTGGAAGTGGCTCGACGGCACCCCCTTCGGCTACAAGAACTGGCTCAGCGGCGAACCCAACAACTCGGTCAACGAGGACTCCGGCGAGCTGCAGGCCGGCGGTGGTTGGAACGACAGCGTCACGACCGCGAGCCGCGACTGCTACGTCTGCGAGCGCTCCCAGCCCATCGCCTGCGACGACGGCGACGCCTGCACCTCCGCCGACGCCTGCAACGGCACGGGCGCTTGCAAGGGCGCCGGTGGCTGCGACGACGGCAACCCGTGCACCTCCGACAGCTGCGGCAGCGGCGCCAAGTGCAGCTCCACGGCGGTCAGCGACGGCACGAACTGCGGCAGCGGCGGCGCCTGCGCAAAGGGGGTCTGCGACCTCGGCACCGAGGCCAAGCCAGCGCCATCATGCGCCGCCTTGCTCGCAGCAGTGTCCGCCACCAAGTCCGGGATGTACTGGCTCGACCCGGATGGCACGGGCGCTGCGGCCAAGGTCCAGGCCTTCTGCGAGATGGCGCTCCACGGCGGCGGTTGGACCCTCATCGCGGTCGTCTCCGACGACGGGCAGGCGACCTATACCTGGAACAACCGACTGTACTTCTCCAGCACGAACAACACGTTCGGTAGCTTGGCTGCGCTCACCAAGGACTACAAGTCCGCGCTCTACCACCAGCTGCCGATGAAGGACGTCGTCTTCGTGCACGCTCCCTCGGCGGTCTGGGCAGCCTACGGTGGTGTCGGCGACGGCAAGGCCTCGCTCGCGGCGGTCGTGGCGGCGGTCGGCGGGCCGCACTGCTACGTCAAGGAGAGCGACGGCTACGCCATGACGGCGGGCACCCTGGCGGCGGGCGGCAACCTCTGCAGCACCCGGCTCTACTTCAGCCCCGCGGACCACGACGGCGCGCCCCTGACGTGCGGCAACGACATCGACCCTGAGCCGAGCTACGGACCGGCGTGGAGCGCCAGCAACGGCCAGGGCTGCCCCTTCGATGATCCGGGCATCAGCGGCGGCCTCGGGCCCTTCGACAACGTGCCGACCGTCGAGAATGGCAACGTCGGCTTCGGCCTCGCCGCCGGCCTCAACAACGGCACCATCGGCAGCGGGCAGAACCACATGTGGATCGGGGTCCGCTAAGCGCCCGGACCGCCGCCGCGCGCCAGCCAGCGTCCGCGCGCCCACAAGCCCCACAGGCCAAAAAGCGTGACCTGTAGCAGCTGGATGGCCCACAGCGAGAGCGCAAAGACCACCGCCCGCGGCGAGCCGCCGTCGACGCCAAAAAGCCCCGCCGGCAGCAGGACAAAGTACCAGAAACTCCCGACATTGCCTGGAGAGTTCGGGATCATCATGCCAATGACGACGGTGCACATCATGGCGTAGGCGCCGACCAGCGACAGCTGCAGCCCAAAGCCGAGCCCGAGCAGCCAGTAGCCGGCGCCGTTGACCAGCCAGTAGCCAGCCGTCAGCCCGAGGAAGCCGAGCACCGCCCCAGGGCTGCCGAGCAGCCTCAGCCCGTCGACGAATGAGGTCAGCAGGCCGACCAAACGCTGGCCGAGCTTGCCCGAGAGGCGGCCAAAGGTCCGATCGATCCAGCGGATGGTCAGGTCGCGGGCGAAGGCGGTCAGGCAAAGCGCCACGGTCGCGCCGGCGAAGACCAGCAGCGCGGCGTAGGCGCCGATCTGGACCTCCGGCGCCCGCTGCAGCGCGGCGGTCGGCACCTGCACCAGCACGGCGAAGAACATCAGCGTCACCACCAAGCCATCGGCGATGCGCTCGACGGCGATCTGCGACAGCCCGGTGCCAAACGGGATGCCGGCGTCGCGCGTCAGCAGCACGGGCCGCACCAGCTCGCCGAGCCGCAAGGGCAACAGGAACACGCCCATGAAGCCGATGGCGCCGTCGCGGTTCAGCATCGCCAGCGGGACCCTGGCGAAAGGCCGGACTAGCGGCTGCCAGCGCACCACCCGAAAGGCGTGAATGACGAACTGCACCAAGAAGTAGCCGAGCAGGTGCAGCAGCGCCACCGACCACGACACCGGCCCGCCGGCGCTGCGCATCACCAGGGCGGGGCCGAGGGCCGTCGTCTCAAGCGTCAGCGCGCCGCCGACCACGGCGTCCAACGGCCAGCTGCGCGCCGCCAGCCAGGTGAAGGCGGCGCCGACGGCGAGGCCGACGGTCCAGCGGAGCAGCGCCTCAGAGCGCCGCACCGGGCGTGGAACGGCGGAGGGGCTCGGGCGCCCGGCGCCCGCCGATCGCTTGCGAGCCGCCGAGCTGCCGCGGCTAGAGCTTGACGATCTTGTCACGGCCGCGCGTCACCTTCTTGGTGGCGTTGCGGGTGTCGATGACCAGCCGGGCACGGTCGACGATGTCCTGGCAATCAAACGCCTTGTGGTTGGTGACGATCACCGCCGCGTCGTAGGAGCCGAGCTGGCTGAGGTCGGCGATGCCGACGTGCTCGTGGCCCTCTTCGACGAAGCGCGCGACGTGCGGGTCATAGAAGTCGACCGCGGCGCCCTTCTGGGCCAGCTGGTTCAAGATCGGGATCGCAGGCGACTCGCGGAAGTCGTCGATGTCGGCCTTGTAGGCGACGCCGAGCACCAGCACCTTGGCGCCGCGCATCGCCTTGCCCTGATCGTTGAGGGCGTCTTGAACCACCCGCACGACGTGGCTCGGCATCCCGGTGTTGATGGCATCGGCCAGCTCGATGAATCGCGCCTGGTAGTTGAGCGCCCGCATCTTCCAGCTCAGGTAGAGCGGGTCGATCGGGATGCAG
>SXNM01000217.1 GCA_005777155.1 Pseudomonadota bacterium
CACATCGGCAGCACGCCGCGCGCCGAGATCACCGCGTTGCGCAGCAGGTCGAGGGCGACGAAGCGGTCGTTGTCGCTGGCTTCTGCGTCGTCGAGGATGTCGCGCAGCTGCTGCAGGTGCGTCGCCCGCAGAAAGTGCGAGATGTCGTGCATCGCCTCGACCGTCAGCCGCGTCAGCACCTCGGGCGCGACGCGCAGCAGCGTGCGGCCGCCGACCTCGATGGTCTCGACGCCCTCGCGCGTGACGAGGCGGTACTGCGTGTCGGGCTTGGCGAGCGGAAAGAGGGGATCGTAGACGAACGACGGCGTGGCCATGGCGGCTCCTCGGCTTTTCCGGTCGCAGGCGCTGGGCGCCCCGACAACCGCCCGGCAGCGCAAAGTTGCCCGGCGCTGCGGAAGTGCGATGACGGCGGCCGCGCCGAGTTCTCAGCGCGTTGAGCGGCGAGTCAAAGCGTCAGCGCGTCGGGGTGCGGCGGTACGGGCCTAAATGTACCAGATCTTCAGCGACTGGCACGGGTACCAGCTGGCGGCGTCCGAGAGCTGCGAGCCGTTGAAGATGTCGACGTGGCCGGTGCCCGAGTAGCCGAAGATCTTGTCGAAGGCGACGATGCCATTGCGACCCGCGACCTCGGGCTCGATCTTGGAGCGGAACTCCTCGTCGAAGGCGGCGCCGTCCTTGAAGCGACGGCCGTTGGAGGGCCACTGGGCATGGGGCTTGCCGAAGTGCTTCTCCATGTACATCCACATCTCTTTGGCCGAGAGGATGTAGTACCAGCCGGTCTTGCGCGAGAAGGGCAGGCGTCCCGGATCCAGGCCCGCGGCCTTGGCTTTCTCGCGCGTGAGCTTGTAGTCGCCGCCGAGCTGATTCCACATGATCGAGAGGCGGATGGCGCAGGTGTTGGAGTACTGGTCGGGGTTCCAGCCCTGCTGCTCCTGCAGCACGCCGCTGTCGGTGTTCTGGCTGCTGTCGGCCAAGTAGTTGTGGGGGTGGGCGTCCCACATCTTCTGGAAGTCGGCCGGCAACCCGCCGTTGCGGCTGCCCGGCGCGCCGGCGCTCGGCGCCGAGGTGTTGGCCGCGCTCTGGTTCTGCGGCTGCGGCGCTTGCACCTGCGCCGGGTCCTTGTCCATGCGGGCGAGGGTGTCGGCGCCGACCACGCCGTCGTCGCCGAGGCCCTTGGCCTTTTGCCAGGCCTTGACGGCGTCGACCGTGCCGGTGCCGTAGTCGCCGTCAGCGCCAGCGCGCCCGAGCACCGAGCCGAGGCCGACGCTGACCAGGTAGTTCTGCAGCGCGCGCACCGCCGGGCCGCGGCTACCCTTGCGTAGGGCTCCGTTGCCTTTGGCGATCTGCTCCAGGACGTGGTCGCCCGAGAACAGGGTGTTGGTCAGCGCGCCGCCACCGGGCGCCGCCGGGGCCTGGGGGGGCTGCGCCGGGCCGCCGCCGCCTGGCGCCTGGGGGCCGGTCTGCGGGCCTTGCTGTTGTTGTCCCGGCTGCGGTCGGTTGCTCGGTCCCCACACCATGGCGTGCTCCCCTTTGCGGCGGTCTGCCGCCCGCGTCCTTCCAAGATGCCGCGCCGGACCGAAAATTGCACCGCCAAACGGCGGCGTGCGCGCTGGCTGGCGGGGCTTCCGCACCCCGCCGAGGGCAGCGAAGGCGTCGACGGCGACTAGCGGGCTGCGGTCGGCAGCTCTCTGTCGCGGCGCAAGAAGGTCGGGACGGGCGCAAAGCGCTGCTGTGCCGGCTTCTTGCGCAGATTTAGCGTCAGGCCCGCCGGGTTGTAGACCAGCAGGTTGTGGGTCGTCGGCGTCGTGATGAGGAATTGCGCCCGCGTCACCAGCAGAAAGCGCGCTACCTCGTCGATGCGCTCCACCGAGAGGTGGGCGAAGGGCTCGTCAAGGATGAAAAAGCCCGCTGTATCGCCCTCATCGCTCATCGTCAGCGCCATCAACAGGATCAGCGATGACACCACACGCTGACCGCCCGAGAGCTCAGGGTCGTGCACCGCCACCGGCCGCTTGCCGTCGAAGCCGACCTTGACCTCCAGCCCGACGCGGCCGACCAGGCCCTCCGCGTCGCCGCGCAGCGCCTCAGCGCCCGGCACCGCCACCCGCACGTCGACGTGGCAGAGCTCGCCCAGGCGCAGCACGCTGCGGCGGTAGCGGCGAATCGTCTCCTCGACGACGCGGACGTAGGCGCGGCGGGCGAGGGCGAGCTCCTCGGTGCTGGCGTCCAGCTCCCGGCGGCGCAGCGCCAGCGACCGCTCGGACTCGACCAACTCGGAGTGTGCGCGCTGCCAGAGCGCCACGGCGCGGCCATCACGCGGGCCGGTCCAGGCGGCCATCCGTTGCCGCAGGGCCGCTTGGCGCTCGATGAGCACCACCTCGGGCTCCAGCAACGCCATCGCCGCCGGGTGGCGCAGGCGCTCGGGCACCCTGGACTCGGCGTCTCGCAGCTCGATCTGCAGGCGCTCGCGGCGACTCTCGGCGCCCGCCATCGCCACGCGGCCGCGATCGCGCTCGATCTGGGCCTCACGGTGGCGGTACTCCAGCAGAGAGAGGCGTCGCTCCTTGGTGACCAGCTCGCGGTTGCGATCGTCCACCTCTTGCAGCACGGCCATCAGGCGCTCGCTCGCCGCCCGCCGCTCGGCGTCAAGGGCGTCGATGCGGGCCTGCAGCGTGTCGAGGTCGCCGGCGCGGCCGAGCAGGCGATCGCGGGCTTTTGCCGCCGCCAAGGCCTCGTCGATGCCGCGTAGGCGCTGCTGCGAGGGCTCCAGGCTGCGCTGCAGCGTGTCGCGGCGGCCGCGGAGCTCGGCGAGCTCGTCGTCGATGCGGCCTTTGCGGTGGCTGCCGGCGCCGGCGCCGCAGTAGAGCTCGGTCTGACCGACGTAGATGCCGCCGCGGGCGTCTTGGCGGTAGCCGTCCGGCGTGATGCTGGTCTCGCCCCGGCTGAGCTTGAGGCCCTCATCGACGCTCTCGACCAGCTGCACGCTGTCGAGGATGCGCAAGATCGCCTCGGGCACGCGGTCGTCACGCAGCCGCACCACCGACAGCGCCGAGCCGGGCCGAGAGCGCGCCGTGGTCGGCTTGCCGCTGCCGCGCTGCAGGTCCGAGACGTAGCAGCGGTAGCGCTGCTGTTGGGCCATCTTGCGCGCAGCGGCGGTGTCCTTGGCGTCGACCAGGATGGTGAAGCGCTCGCGGCCCAGCACCGACTCGACGGCGACGTGCCAGTGCTCGTCTGCGATCTCGATGGTGTCCGCGACCAGCACGGCAGGGATGTCGCGGCTGCGCAGCTCGCGCAGCATCCGCTCGACCCAGTCCGGTGGCGGGCGCTGGCTGCCGCTTTCTAGCGTCTCGCGCTCACCGCGCAGGCGGTTGATCTGGCCGATGAGGCCGTTCAGCTCGCCGCGCAGCGCCGACTCGGACTCCAGCAGCCGCTCCCGCTCGGCGGTCAGCGCCGCAACGTCGACGTCACCTCGCGCGGCGCCGGTCTCTACCACCTCGGTCGCCCAGCGACGCAGATCGCGCGCCTCGCCGTCCAGGCGCTCCTTGGCGGAGATCAGCTGTTGGTACAGGCCCTTGCGGCGCTCGACCTCGTGGCGAATCTCGGCGGCGGCGGCCTTTATCTCGGCGCTCTCGCGGTCGAAGCTGCCAAGCACGCCGTCGGCCTCTGCCGCCGACCGCCGCGCCCGGTCGACATCCTCTTGCGCCGCCTGCAGTTGCAAGCGCAGCGCGGTGCAGCGGGCCGCCGGCAACCGCTCCTCCCGCACCTCGCGCTCGGCCTCGACCAGCTCGGTGTAGCGCTGGTAGGCCTCGGCGTCTTTGCGCAGCCCATCGACGTGCAGCCGCACGGTGGCGAGCTTCTCCTCGAAGTCCACGAGATCGCGCTGGCTCTGTAGGTAGCTGCTGCGGGCCTCGTCGTAGCGCTCCAGCGCCGCCTTGTCGCCTTGCATCTCGAGCACGTACTCGAGCAGCTGCTCGGGGCTGCGCTCGGCGAGCTTGTGGGTCTCGCCCTGCTCGAGCGCGAGGATGCGCAGCAGCGTCCGCGGCACGCCGGCCGCCTCCAGCTCTCGCGAGAACTCCATCGGCTTCCAGGCCGGCGTCGCGGTGCGGATGGCGTCAATTGGCGGATCGCCTTCCAAGATCAAATACTTGCGCTCCCACGCTCCGGCGCGCCGCTCCAGTACGCAGGCCAGCGTCGCCTCGTCGCCAAAGAGGCCGAGGTGGGCGAAGGGCCGGCGGCCCACCGTGCGGCGGTGCCGGTTGTCGACCACCGCCTTGACGACGGCGACGCCGGTGTCTTCGCGCAGGTATTGTGGGAGCTTGCGCGAGGTCGAGAGGCGCGTCGCGTTGAGCAGCACCCGAAGGGCGTCGAGAAACGTCGTCTTGCCGGAGCCGTTGGGCCCCGCGACCAGCACGACGTCGTCGTCGAGTGGCAGGCGGATGTGCGCCCACCAGTCCCAGTTCAGCAGCTCGATGGCCTTGAACGTAAACATGAATCGGCCCGCTCCCTGGCGCCCTAGGCGTCGTCCGCCCAGTCGTCGAAGTCATCGTCCTCGCCCTCGATCTCGGCCTGCACCTGCGCCGCTGCGTCCGTCGCCGGCCCTTCTTCATCGGCAAGCGAGGTCGCGGAGTCCGCCGCGGTGGCGTCGGTGGCAGCGCCCTCTGCCGAGCGGTCCGCCGTTGCGGGCGTCGCCGTCGGTGTGAGGCCTGGGATCTCCAGCTCTTTCGCCGTACCGCCGTCGCGCTCTAGCAGGTCCCACAGCACCGAGTCGCGCAGTTTTCGCGCCATGGTCACGCCGTCGACCAGGACGTCGAGCAGAGGCCCCTCGCGCAGCAGGCCAGCCCGGTTCTCAAGCACGAGACCCGCGCTCTTGAGCTGCGAGAGGTACCGGGCAAAGGCGATCTTGCCGAAGCGGTGGCCAAACTCGGCGTAGAGCGCGCTGCGCGCCACGGTGGGCGCCGGCAGCCGCTCGCTCTGGGCCTGCGCCGCCTCGGCCAGGGCGGGATCCTCGCCGCGCTGGATGGCGCGCTGTTGGGCGTCCTCACGCGCTCGGCGGGCCTCATCGCTGGCGACGCGCCGCGGCAGCACCAAGCGCGTCCACAAGATGACCAACAGGGCCACGGCGCCTCGCGGCAGGCGCGCGTTGGTCGACCAGTCGAAGCGGACGTCGCCCTCGATTGCAGGCAGCAGGCGCACCGCGAAGTAGTTGGAAGTGTAGGAGTCGATGAGCTGCAAGCCGACGCCCGCCAACCGGCGTTCGACGCTGCGACGCAGGCCGTCGTCGATCATCAGATCGCGTGTGCTGCGCTTAGGCAACCAGCGGTGTATCAGCAGGTGCGCGCAGAGCTCCTGAGCGCGCCGAGCGGTCAGCTCGTCCTCTGGCGCCTCCGCGGCGGCCGCGGCTTGGAGATCGAAGTTGGCCTGCGTCATCCGAGCTGCCTCTCGCCGCGGGGTGTGGTGCGCGCGGCCGCCGGCGGATAGCACACGTCGCCGCGATGGGGTAGCGCCGAGCAGCAGGGAACGGGCGGCGGGGACAGACCGCGGGCCACGATCTGCGCCGAATCAGCCACGCATGACCAACCAGGATCCAACGAGCACCAGCGCCGCGCCGGCCACGCGATGACCGGTGATGGCCCCGCCGGCGCCAAAGCGATCCCAGAGCAGGCCGGCGAAGATCTGCACCGCGATGACCAGCACCACGGCGCGACCGACGCCGACGCGGGCGATCGCCGCTGGCATCCCGGCCACGATCGCGAGGCCTGCGACGCTCGGCACCAGCACCAGCCAGGGCACCCGCTGGACTTCGGCCAGCAGTGGCCCACCGCGGCGGAGCCAAAGCCACGCGGCGCCGGAGCCGATCGCCGCCACGACGTTGCCGATCGTCACCAGTAGCCAGAGGTTGTGCTGCTGCCCGAGGCGGGCGTTGATGCCGCCCTGTGCGACGATCGCGAGGCCGACGAGCAGCATCAGCGCGAGCGCGATCGCCACCTCAGCCCATGCTCTTGGCGGTCGGGTATTGCTGCAGCGCCTCGTTCCACGCCGGCGAGGTCTGCAGCAGACGCCAGACCCGCTCAGAGGTCGCCGGCGTCTCGCGGACCGGCGCGTCGATGGCGTCGGCGATCGCGGCCAAGATGGCCGGCACGGTCCCAATCAGCGGCGGTTCGCCGACGCCGCGGGCGCCAAACGGCCCTTCGAGGTCCGGCCGCTCGACGATGACGGCCTCGATCGTCGGGACGTCGACGATGGTCGGGATGATGTAGTCGGTGAAGCTGGCGTTGAGGATCTTGCCGTCGCGGGTGACGATCTCCTCCATGAGCGCCATGCCGAGGCCCTGCGCCACACCACCTTCGATCTGGCCGGCCACCTCGCGTGGGTTGATCGCGAGCCCGACGTCGTGGGCGGCGACGATGCGCTGGACCTTGACCTCGCCGGTCTCGACATCGACCAGCACCTCAGCGACGTGGCTGCCGAACATGTAGGTCAAGAAGGCCCGCGGCGACAGGCCGTCTAGCTCGCCACCCGGCACCGTTCTAGGCTGGTAGAGCGCCGTATGATCGAGGCTATAGCCGCGCTCGCGCGCCGCCCGCACGACGAAGGCCAGCGGCAATTTGACCTCGGGCCCGAGGGCGCTGACGACGCAGCCGTCGCTCATGAGCAGGTCGTCCCAGTGCAGCCCGAGGGTACTCGCGGCGGCGTCCATCAGCTGGCGGTGCACCTCCGAGGCAGCGAGCTTGACCGCGTTGCCCGTAAACACCGTCTGTCGCGTCGCCGACGACGAGCCGGACTCGGGCGTCGTGCCGGTGTCGTGGCCGATGACGCGCACCTCCGCCGGCTCGATCCCCAGCACCTCGGCGGCGATCTGGCCGAGCAGGCCGTGCAGCCCCTGGCCGACGTCCACGCCGGACGAGCGCACCTCGACGACGCCGTCTTCGGCGATGCGGACCCGCGCGAACGAGCGATCTGGGTAGCCGTCGCCGTAGCCGAGGCCGAAGCAGATGCTGCTGACGCCAAAGCCGCGCCGAAGATGAGGCGCCGGCGCGCTGTGGGACCGCGACTCCCAGCCGAACTTCGTCAGCGCGGCCTCAAGGACCTCGCCGCCGCTCGCGACGTTGACGACCTGGTTGGTGGTCAGCCGATCGCCGTCCTTCAGCAGGTTCTTGCGCTTGAGGGTCACGGCGTCGACGCCGAGCTCGCGCGCCATGGCCTCGACGGCGCCCTCATAGGCGATGGCGAGCTGGCAGGCGCCAAAACCGCGCATCGCCCCCGTCGGGCAGGTGTTGGTGACGATCGCCACGCCATCGCAGTGGATGTTCGGCACCCGGTACGGCCCCGTGCAGTGGCTCACGGCCTTGCGTAGCACCGCCGGCCCGGTCGAGGCGTAGGCCCCTTCGTCGGAGCGGATCACCACCTTGGCGGCGACAAACGTGCCGTCGGCCTTGGCGCCGAGCGTGTAGTCGACCTCGATCGGGTGACGCTTGTGGCGCGCTACCATCGACTCTTCGCGGGTGTATTGGATGCGCACGGCCTGTCCGAGCTTCAGCGCGGCGAGGCCGAGGTAGATCTGGATGGAGATGTCCTCGCGACCGCCGAACGCGCCACCGGTAGCCGGCTGCACGATGCGGACCTGCTCGACCGGGACGCCGATCGCCAGCGCAACCAGGCGCCGCTCCTCGTGGATCCATTGGCCGCTGGCGTGGATGACGACGCCCTCACCTTCGGGCTCGGCGTAGCCGGCCTCGACGTCAAGGAAGGCGTGGTCGACGCCGCGCATCTTGAAGCGGCAGCGGACGACCGCGTCCGCCGTCGCCAGCGCGGCCTCGGCGTCGCCTTTGCGGATCAGCTGTTGGCTCAGCACGTTGCCGGTCGGAAAAAGCGCCGGCGCGCCCGGCGCCATCGCCTCGTCCATGGTGCCGAGCACCGGCAGGGCCTCGAAGTCGACGCGCACGGCGTTGCGGCCATGCTCGGCTGCCTCGGGCGTCGTCGCGACCACCAGCGCCACCGCGTCGCCGAGGTAGCGCGCCACGTCGTCGCAGAACACCGGGTGATCGCGCTTGATCAGGCCATGACGGTTGGTGCCGTCGATGTCGTCGCGGCCAAAGACCGCCACCACGCCGGGCAGGGCGCGGGCGGCGCTGGCGTCGACGCCGAGGATGCGGGCGTGCGGGTGCGGGCTGCGCACCACCGCCGCGCTCAGGGTCTCAGGGCCCCGCAGATCGCCGCCGTAGCGCGCCTCGCCCGTGACCTTGTCGCGCACGTCGGCGCGCAGCACAGAGCGGCCGATGGCGTGCGGCGGCCTCGCTGGCGCGTTCACGAGGCACCTCCCACCGCCGCCAACGGCTGGCGTGCGCCAGCCACCGCGCCCTGCCGGGTCGCAGCGGCCAGCACGGCGTCGACGATCTTCATGTAGCCCGTGCAGCGGCAGAGGTTCCCCTCCAGGCCCCGACGGACCTGCTCGGCGCTCGGCGTCGGGTTGTCGCGCAGCAACGCAGTGGCGGCGACCAGCAGCCCAGGGGTGCAGTAGCCGCACTGTACCGCCCCGGCACGAACAAACTCATCCTGCAGAATCGAGAGGTTCGGGCCGTCCGCCAGGCCCTCCACTGAGGTCACCTGGCGACCGTCAGCCTGGACGCTGAGCACGAGGCAGCTCGTCACAGGCCGGCCGTCGAGCAACACGGTGCAGCTGCCGCACTCGCCCTCCAGGCAGGCGCCCTTGGTGCCGGTCAGTCGCAGGCGCTCGCGCAGCGTGTCGTACAGCGTCTCGCGCGGATCGATGGTCGTGGCCACCTCGCGGCCGTTCAACGCGCACCGCCAAGGGGTTGAGCCGGGCGCCGCTGCCCGCTGCGCGCCCTCGGCGCCACCGGAGTCCTCGACGAGCTTCATGCTGTCCCCCTCGCGCCCTCGGCGCCGATCCGCGACGTGCCTTCCACGCCGTCGCGCCACAGCTGCGTCAGCAGCCGCCGCACGACCACGCCGGCCATCGCCCGCCGATAGTCGGCGCTGCCACGGTGATCGCTGATTGGCCGAACCTCTGCGCTCACCAGCGCCGCGGCGGCGTCGATGCTCTCCGCGCTCCAGCCGTGCGTCCTCAGGGATGCCTCGGCCTCACGCGCCCGCAGCGGCACCGGCGCCGCGCAGCCGACGCCGATGGCGACTTGGCCCTTGTCATCGACCGACACCGCCGCCATCAGCAACGAGATCGCCACCGCCTCGCGCTTGCCGATCTTGTAGAACGCCGACCGCCGGTTTAGCGGCACCGTGACCGAGAGTAGCAGCTCATCGGGCCGCGCCACTGTCCGCCCTGGGCCGACGAAGAAGTCACAGAGCGGCATCGTCCGCCGACCGTCGACCGACTCCAGCTCGACCGTGGCGTCGAGGGCGATCAGCGCCACCGAGACATCGCCGGCCGGCGAAGCCGTCCCGAGCTGGCCACCGATCGTGCCGAGGTTACGGATCTGCGGGCCGCCGACGGTCTCACAGGCGGCAGCCAGGGCGCCTAGGTCCATCGCCTCCAGGCGGGAGTGGGTCACCATGGCGCCGATGCGCAGCTGATCGCCGACGTGCTCGATGCCATCGAGACCCGGCACCCGGCTGAGGTCGATCATCTCGGGCGGCGCCGGGCGGCCCTTGCGAACGCCGACGATCAGGTCGGTGCCGCCGGCCACCGGCACGCCGCGGACGCCGAGCGTGCGCTTGAGCGCCAGCGCCTCCTGCAGGCTCTGAGGGCGATGCACCATCGTCAGGTTCCTCCGGTCGCGCCCTCACGAGGGCCGCAGCGAGCGCCGCCTCTGCTGCCGAGGCGCGATGGGCGCTTCAGGCTTCTTCGATCTGGACCCGCATCGCCTCAAGCCGGCGCCGCAACGCCTGGGCGCTTGCTGTGAGCGACGTGAGCAGCGCCCTGTCTACAGCCGGCGCGGCAGACGCAGCCACGACGATAAGCGCCTGCGCTTGCGTCGACGCGGTCAGGATCTCGAGTTCCGCCGCCGCGACCTCGCCGTCCGCCGCCGCGACCTCGCCTGCCGCCGCCGCGACCAGCTCTGCCGCCGCCGCCGCGGTCGTCGCCAGCAGGACCCGCGCTTTGCCCGAGCGCAGCGCGCGCTTGGCACCTTCGATCGTCATCCGTTCGACGTGCAGCAGCTGGCGAATGCGCAGCAGCTGGTCAACCTGAGCGGCGGTGTAGATGAACCGCCCGCTGCCAGTCCGAGCCGGTTGCAGTGCTGGGAACTGCGTCTGCCAGAAACGGATGACGTGGGTCGGCACGCCGAGCTTCTCGGCAACCTCACCGATGCGCCAAAAAGCCGGCGTCTGCCCGTCCTCAGCGCGCCGGGCCGCGGTGGCGCTGGCGCGTCTCTGGCGTGTCGGAGCGGCCGCCCTCTCGCCCTCGGCCGCCAGCTGCTGAGTCGTGGTCCCGTCGCCCATTACCACCCTGGTCCTCGCGCCATGCACCGTCTGCCGGCTTCGCGCCACTTGGTTGACTCGTCGCCCGTCGCGATCCGCCACCCCGCGCCGCCTCTCACGCCACCCGTCACGCTCACCGCCACGCTCACCGCCACGCCCACCGCCACGCCCATGGGGCCGAGCCTCCGCCAGCCGCTTCCGGTCTTGGCTCCGCCCTCCCACGAGGACGTGGTCGCCGCCGACGTGCTGATGGCGCCGCGGCGACGCTGGCCTCGACGCCCACGCTGGGACCGTCGAAGGTCGCGTACGGGCGACGCCGCGCTGATCGGCACGCCGCGTTCCGATCGTCCGTCGAACGGCGCGCGGTTGCAAGTCCACGCGGCCGACTCCGCGACATCAGCGCAAAAACGCACCGACCGACCATCGCAAGCGCGCGATCCTGTGCTGGATCGCGCGGTCGGTCGATGGACGGTCGGAGGGTCGCCTGAGACGACCAGGATCGGCAGCGCCGCTGCGACGGCAGCGACGCCTAGCCGTTGAGCTGCGACTTCAGGACCTGCGAAGGCTTGAAGGTCAAGACCTTGCGAGCGCTGATCTCGATCGGCTTCTCGGTCTGCGGGTTGCGGCCCATGCGCGCCTTCGTCTCGCGGACGACGAAGTTGCCGCAGCCGGACACCTTCACCGTCTCACCCTTCTCCAGGGTGTCCTTGAGGATCTGGAACACGAGCTCGACCAGCTCAGCAGCGTCACGCTTGCTGTAGCCACCCAGGCGGTCGTACACCGCATCGACGATATCGGCCTTCGTCATCGCTGCCTCCTGGCCGCAGTGCGCTGCGGCGTCACTTTGGGGCCCCTGGCGAACCTGCGCCAGCTGCCATCTGTCGCCCCCACGCGGGGGGCAGGGCTTCCGGTCACTCGGAGGGCGCCTCGCCGGCGAGCTCTCCTTGGACTCGGTCGTGGTATCAGCGGCCTATGCCGCGCGCGCAGACTCCACCACCGCGCGGAATCCGTCTAGATCCCGAACGGCCATTTCAGCAAGAACTTTGCGGTCGAGGCCGATTTCAGCCTTGCCGAGGGCATGCACGAGCTCAGAGTAGCGCATTCCGAGCGAGCGGGCGGCGGCGTTGATACGCACGATCCAGAGCGCACGGAAGGTGCGC
>SXNM01000218.1 GCA_005777155.1 Pseudomonadota bacterium
CAGGCCAACGATGCCGCAGGAGAGTCCCATCGTGTGCTCCGATTCGAGGCGTCGGCGCAGCCGCCAGGCGCAACTGGGCCCGCGTCGGCGCGGGGCGGTGGCTGCTAGCACCTTTTCGGGCCTGGTCGCAAGCACGAAGGCCGCCGCCGACTCCGTGGTCCGAGGCGAGACGAGCCGCCGCGCACCACCGGTCGTCGCCCCCCGACCGCAGGCTTGCCACGAAATTGCGCGCTGCGCTCTACTGGCCCCGTCGCGGGCGAGCGCGCCGAAACAACGGTGGCGACGACCTCTCCTGCCGTCGGCGGTGGCGGCGGACCTGGAGGCGAGCGATGAGAGGTAGATTGGCCCAGCAGCCGCTCGCTCTGCCGTCCGCGGCGGCAACCGCTGGCGACGAAGCGACGGAGGGCGTGAGCGACGCCGCGCTCACCGCTGACGACGGCGTTCGCGACGAGCCCCTCGGCGCGGTCGAGGCGCGCTTGCTACGCCAAGGAATCTGGCCCGTGATCGGCACCGACGAGGCTGGTCGAGGCCCGCTCTTTGGGCCGGTGGTGGCTGCCGCGGTGGTGATCGAGCCGGCGGCGGCGCCCATCGGCCTGCACGACTCGAAGCGGCTGACCGAGGCCGAACGCGAGGCGTTGCTGCCGCAGATCGCAGCCGCTGCCGTGGCGTTCGCGGTGGTGGCCGCGGACTCCGACCGCATCGGCCGCGACACCATCCTGCGGGCGTCGCTGTGGGCGATGGAGCAGGCCGTGCGGGCGGTCCTGGCGCAGCTCGAGGCGAAGGGCCTCCCGAGGCCACGCCTGCTGCTGGTCGATGGCAACCGGGCGATCGCGGCGCGCGGGCTGCCGCCGCAGCGGACGCTGGTGAAAGGCGACGCCCGCAGCGTGGCGGTGGCTGCGGCGTCGGTGCTGGCGAAGGTCGAGCGCGACCGCCAACTCGTGGCCCTAGACGCCGAATTCCCAGGCTACGGGCTGGCCCGTCACAAGGGCTACCCGACGCCCGAGCACCTTGAGGCGCTGCGTCGACTCGGCCCGACAAGCCTGCATCGCCGGGGCTTCGCCCCTGTGGACGCCGCCTGGGCGCAGCGCCAGGCCCGGCTATGAGCGCGGAGGGAGCGCGGAGTCAGCAGGAGCACACGCGGCGCCCGCGCCCGGACACCGGCGCCATCGGCAGGCGGGGCGAGGCGTTGGCGGCGCGGGAGGTGGAGGCGCGCGGCTGGCAGATCATGGCCCGCAACCTGCGGACACCCGCGGGCGAGGCTGACCTCGTCGCCGGGCGCTCAGCCGGCCAGGGCGCGGCCGGGGCTGCGGCCCGAGAGCTGCTGATCGTCGAGGTGAAGTCGACGATCGGCCGGCGCGAGCTCACCGGGCGAGTCGATCGGCGCAAGGCAGCGCGGCTGTGGGCGATCGCCGAGCACCTGCTCCACGCTGCCGGCAGACAGGGCGGCGCAAACTGGCTCGCAGCGAGCGACGTGCACACGCGAGTAGCGCTGATCGAGGTGCGACTCGACGCCGCCCACACCGAGGTGGCGTGGCGCTGGCTCGAGGCCTGGTAGCCTGCGGAGCGCCCAAGCGGCGACCGCGACGGCGCCTAGGACTCGGCCTTGCGCAGCTTGGCGCTCTTACCCGTGCGATCGCGCAGGTAGTAGAGCTTGGCGCGACGCACGCGGCCCTGCTGGACCACGTCGATCTTCATCATGCGCGGGCTGTGGAGCGGAAAGGAGCGCTCGACGCCGACGCCGTGGCTGACCTTGCGCACGGTGAAGCTGCGGCTCACCTGGCTGCCGCGCACGCTGATCACGGTGCCTTCGAAGATCTGCACGCGCTCCTTGTTGCCTTCGATGATGCGCGTGTGAACGCGAACCTGCTGGCCGGCGCGGAGTTCTGGCAGGTCGAAGCGGAGGTGTTCAGCCTCTACGAGCTTGATGAGGTCCATCGTCTTGCTCCCCCGGGAGCGGTCCGCGGGGCGGACATCCCGGTCAAAGGGGCGCGGTTTCTAGCGCGCCCCGCGCAGTCTGTCCAGTGCAATCGCCGCGGCTGCCCGCACCGACAGGTGGTTGTAGCCGTCGCCGCCAGCCAGTGCGCGCTCGGCGTAGAGGGCGGGGAGCCGCAAGTCCGCGTACTCCAAGACACGAGGCGCGAGCCCCCAGCCAGTCCCGAACACCAGAAGCAGGGGTGCTCCGGGTCGTGCCAGACGATCGCGGAGCCCAGGCCAGTCGAGGTCAGGGTGCGGCATCTGGGCGCTGGTCACGGCCACGAGCGGCCGGGCGCCGTCGCGCGCCGTGATGGCGGCCACCGCGTCTTCCAGGCTCGCCGACGCTTCGACGCGGCACATCGCCGAGGCCCGACGGTCATTCTTGTGGGCGCCCTCGCCGAGGGTCCAGTGGCGCACAACTTCGCCCACCATGCGCTGTTGCAACGTGATCGGCGTCACGACCAAGAGCGTCTCGGCGCCATAGGTGCGCCCGCTGCGCGCGATGTCGTGCAGATCGACGTTGGTCAGCGCCGTGGTGTATTCACGGCCCTGGCGGTCGACGCAGGGGTGGTGGACCAGGGCGAGGTGCAGGCGGACGGGCGCCGCGCCGTCATCGCCCTGCGCGTCGCTGGAGCTGTCCATGGCGTGAGGTCTCCGGCAGGCGGGTCTCGGCGAGCGCCGGCGTCTGTCCGGCGGCGGCGGGCATGGGCAGGTAGCACCGGCGGCGCCTGGTCGCAAGCCTTCGCGCTGTCGGCGCCTGCAGCGGGCCCTAGGTCGGCGTGGCGGCGGGCCCTCAGTCGGCGCCGGCGTCGGGCGGCGGGCCCGCGGCGTCCGCCAGCAGATCGGG
>SXNM01000219.1 GCA_005777155.1 Pseudomonadota bacterium
CCGCATCAGCCGCGACATGCGCCCGCTCAGCGCCGCGCCGAGCACCGCCGCCGGCAGCCACAACCCGGCGGCGGCGTCGCCGCCGGCGCCAGGATGGGCCGGCGACGGCAGCCAGGGCAGGGCGACGGCGCCGACCAGCAGGGCCAGCGGCCCGGTGACGAAGATCGGCGTTGAGGTGGCGACCACCGCCCAGGCCCGCCCGACGTGATCGCCGACACCGCTGCGATCGAGCGCGGCCCAGGTGCCGAGCGCCAGCGACAAGAGCAAGCTGATGGCGATCGCCGCCATCGCTAGCGCCGCGGTTGGGGGAGCCGCCTCGGCCAACAGGGTCGTGACGGCCACCGGCCGCCCGCGCGCCGCGACCGACGTGCCGAGATCGCCGTCCGCCAGCTCGGCCAACCAGCCGCTCGCCTGCTGCCAGAGGTCGCCCTCCAAGTGCATCTGGCGCCGCAGCGTCGCCCGCTCGGCGACCGTGGCCCGCTCGCCCAGCAGTACGTCAACCGGATCTCCTGGGGCGACGCGCACCGCCAGAAAGACCAACCAGACCACACCCACGATCGAGATCGAGGCGCCGAGGAGGCGCAGCAGGGCGCTCCGGATCAGCGGCACTTCTCGAGCATTCCCTCGATGGCCTGGGCGTCTGCAGCGTCCGGGTACATTTGGACGTACAGGTTGCCGTGCTTGGCGCAGTTGGCCTTGTCGCCCATCTGGTAGTAGAGCCGCGCCAGCTGACCGTGGGCCCTCTTGAAGCCGAGCTTTACGGCGGCCTGGAAGTGCTGAATCGCGCCTTGCTTATCGCCAGCCGCGCCGGCGGTGCGCCCCGCGTTGTAGTGCTCCTGCGCGCTCATGTCGCCAGCCGGCTTGGGCTTGGGCGTCGGATCGTTCTCCGGGGGGCTAGGTGCCGGCCGCGGCGGCGCGGGCGCAGGGGTGCGCGTGGGCTTGGGCTTGGGCGCTGGATCGACTCGCGGCCGCACATCTGACTTGACCTTGACCGCCGCACTCTCGGCGAGCGGCTCAGGATCGCCGGCCTCCTTGAGCATCGCCCGCGCCTTCACGACCACCTTGGCGGCGTCCTCGTTGTCCGGGGCATACTCTTGCGCCAGCTCGGCCTTGGCCAGCGCCTCGGCGGCTTGCTTGCGCTTCAGCAGCTTGTCGGCCTCGTCGATCAAGTTGGCGACCACCATCGTGCGCGCCTTGCTCAGCACCGCGCCGGCCCGCTTCTGCAGCGCCGAGCCTTCATCCAGCGTGTCGCCGAGGTCATTGATCGCGTCGAGCGCCTGCTTCGGATCGTCGTCGACGACCTTCTCGGCGGCGGTGATCTTGTCGATGGCGTCTGACTCCGCCTCCAGTTTGCGGACCAGCAGCGCCAGCTCCGGCTTGCCGTCCGCCGTCTTCTGGGTCTCACGCGCCAGCGCCAGGGCCTCCCGGACCATGCCGGCGACGCGCATCTTCTCGATCTGGCGGGCCTTGTCGGCGACGTCGACGACCTCAGGCGCCTCCGCGGCCTGGCCCTCGGCCGGCGCCGCGGCAGGGCCAACTTGCTTGCCGGCGGGTCCCTTATCGTCGTCCGCCGGCGCCGCAGGCTCAGGCTTGTCGCCGCCGGTCAGCAAGAATGCTGCCAAGCCGCCGGCCAATAGCAGCGTCACGATGACCGCAGCGACCACCAAGCCCTTACCGCTGCCGCCCCCGCCGGAGCCTGAGCGTGCCGGCGCTGCCGCGCCTGGGCCGAGGAAGCGCAACGCGACGTGGCCCAAGATCAGCACGTCGCCGCTTCGCAGCGCGCTCTTGCTATAGGGCTCGCCGTTGATCTGGATGCCGTTGCTGGAGCCGAGGTCGAGCACCTCCCAGGTGCCGTCGGGCCGCCGCGTCAGGCGGGCGTGCTCTTTCGAGATCGAGCGGTGATCAACCACGAGATCGGCGCTCTCGCTCACCCGACCGATCGTCGTCGGCGTGCGGGTGACCCGCAGATCCAGGCCACGGAGGTTGTCGCTCTCGACGACCAGGCGCGGCTGCTCAGCGGTCGGGATCGGCGTCGATTCGCCCGGCGCGCCCGTCGCAAAGTGAATGTCGGCCAAGTTGACGATTGAGGTCCGGTTGTCGACCCCGCCTCTGCTGTCGACGCCGCTCGGGCGCGGCGGCCCCGATGGACTCGGAGCGCCTGAGCTGTCGTCGACGAGGGCAGTATCGCGGCGCGCGCCGGAGGTGCCGCTCAGCAGCTCCAGCGTGTAGTCGCCGATCTGGAGCACGTCTCCAGGCCGCAGCTCGGCGCGCGAGCGCAGCAGGTGCTGGTTCAGGCGGGTGCCCCACGTGGCGCGGATCGGCTCGATCGATGCCTGGTCGCCCTGCACCACGATGCGGGCTTGGTGGCGCGAGACGTTTCGCTCGGTCAAGCAGATCGCGTTGGTCTCGTCACGGCCAATGGTCAGCTCGCCGTCCGCAAGCGGGACCGTCGTGGCTTTGCCCTCAAAGTCCTGAATCGACAGCTGCAGCATGGGCCGGGGTGGTCTCCTGGGCGGTCGAACCTGAGGCGGCGCACCAACTCCGCGAAGGGTGAATGGCCGCGGTCAAGGCGCGCCACGCCGTCGAAGCGCGAGTCTAGCACGGCGCCAAATAGTGGACAAGGCTACTGCTCGATCTCGGTGTCCGTCCGTGAGCGCCCAAGGGCGTCGTCTCCGCCGACCTTCTCGTGGGGCCCCGGCGAGGTCGTCGCCCGGGGGGCCACGCGGCGGCGCCATTGCGCTGGCAGCGATCTCCATCACGATGAGATCCGCGGGAATCCCGAGAATAGGCGCCACACCCGCGAGGGGACGCTCAGCCAGCCCCGGGCCGCGCCGCCCACGCCAGCCCAGGCGCACTGTCCCGCGCGGCGCCTAGCGGAACGCCCCAACGCGCCCTGGCGCCCTTGGCGCCCTTGGCGCCTAGTCGCACCCCGGCGCATCCCACGGCACTGCGCTGCCAACGCCACCCACAGCGGGCCGCTTGTGCTCTGCGCGCAAGTCCGAGCACAGTCCACTCTGCCATCGCCGTCGCCGACACCGTCACAGCTGGGGCGCCGCAGCCGACTCCCCGTCCCCACCCCTCGCAGAAGCTGGAGGTACCTGTGGCGCAGCGCGTTAGGGGGCATCCCACCGAGACCGCCACCGCCAGCGCGCTGGGACGAGGCGATCCCGTGGCACATTTGCTCAGCGACGCAGGGGCTGCGATCCGTCGTGCCGCACTCGCCGAGGGCGCGCCGGTTCGGCTCGGCGTCCTGGTCAATGGCCGCGCCGATCGCGGTCGAATGGCGCGCCAGGGCGCCGCGCTCGCTGGGCCGTGGCCCCTCCACTGCACCGCCGACCTCACCGGGCTGCGACGCGCCGTCGCTGAGCTGCTGGCGGTAGACGGCGTCAACGTCCTCGCGCTCGCCGGCGGCGACGGCACGGTCCACCACACCTGCAACGTCCTCGCAGCGCTCGACGCGGAGGCAGCCGCGCGTGGGCTCGCTGCGCCTCGGCCGCGTCTGCTGTTGCTCCGCGGCGGCACCATGAACATCCTGGCGCGCGCTACCGGTCACCACGTCCGGCCAGAGAAGTCGCTGCGACGCTTTGTGCGCGACCACGGCGCCGCTCCCCTCGGCGCGCTGCCGACGCAGCCGCTGGCTTCGCTGACGGTGCGCGGAGGCGGAAGTCTTCGCCACGGCTTCGTGTTCGGCTCAGAGGTCGTCTACCACGCGCTGACGCTCTACGAGCAGTTTGGCGCCGGCTATCCCGGGCTGCTGCGCTTCCTCGGTGAGCTCATCCGCGGCGTCGCCGTCGGTTCGCCGCTCTTCGAGCGAGAGCGCTGGCGGCTTGGCCCCTTCGGCTTGCCGCTGGACGTCGAGGAAGGCGCGGACCGGGTCACCCGCTTCGATCGCTACACCGCGGTGGTCGCGGTCACCGCCGACCTGAGCCTCGCCACCGGCGTGATGGCGGCGATTCGCCGCGCCCCAGCCGCAAAGGGCTTCCACGCCAGGGTCGTCGACGCCCGCGACGCCGGCGCGCTGGTCCGCATGTTACCAGCGCTGCTCGGCGGCGGCGCTCAAGCCGGCGTCCGGGACTTCCGCGAGGCCACGGGCTTGCGGTTGCACGGACCCTTTACCCTCGACGGTGAGCGCTTTGACGACGCCAGTGACCTCGGGCGCGGCCGCCTGGATGTCGACGACGGCGAGCGCTGGCAGGTCATCGGCGGCCAAGGGCGTCTTGGCTCGCGCTGATGGAGCACGCGGTCACCGGATCCCCAGGAAAATCGCAGCCCGAATCGCATCTCTGCGGCGCCGAGCCAGCGTCTAGCACTTGCAGGCCCGGCCGGTGATCCGTTACCCTTCATCGTTCTGCTGCGCGCCAAAGACCCGAAGCGCACCGGTCTGTGAGAGTCCTGCCCCGCCGCCCCACGCCAGCGCTCGCCGGCAGTGTGAAACGGTCCGCCCCTCGCCGCGAGATTCGGCGCGCTGGAGCCTGCATGTACCCCAGAGGTCTACGAAAGAGCGCTCCTGATTCAACGCGCACAGTGACACCCGTGGCCGCTGCAGGCGGTGGCTTGGCGGCGCAGCGCTTGGTCGACGCGCGCGCTGTGTCCGTGCTGGCGATCGCGCTGTCTTGCCTCGCGGCCGCCGCTTGTGGCGAGAAGCCGTCGACGGAGGACGGCGACCCAAGTGGAGCGGCGCAAGACGTCGCCGCTGACGTCGGCGGCGCCGACACCGGGGGCGACAGCGTTGGCGAGCAGGACGCGGGGGCTGATGGCGTCGGCGCCGAAGACACCGGGCCCGGGCCATCCGTGGTGCCGGACGCCGGCGGCGAGGACGCGGGTGGCGAAGAGACCGACGGCGGGGGCACGGACGCCGGCCAACCAGCCGACACCGCCGACACCGCGGGCGACGCCGGGACCGCCGACAGCGGCGACGTGGCGAAGGAGATCGACGAGAGCAAAGGCCTCTCCTCCGACGAGCTGCTGATCAAGATCCTCGGCCCCTCCGGGCGCGACTGGGCGCAGAGCGACTCGGACCTGGCGCAGCTCGCGGGAGTCATCTTTGGCGAGGCCGATAGCGTCGAGTGGACCAATTCCGCTGGCAAAACCGATACCATCTCCCTCGAGGCATGGTGGGTCTCTGGCATCATCGAGCTACAAGAGGGCGACAACAACATCACGGTCACCGCCAAGAAGGGCAGCGTCGTCTCCACGGACTCCATCCGCATCGTCTACAACCCCTTCTTCACCTTCGAGGGGCCGCCGCAGATCGCGCCGGACGTGCTCTTCGTCGGCGAGTCGGCCAAGCTCGTGGTCCGCATGCCGCTCTCGGCGGCGTCGTCCAACGCCACCGGCAAGGGCCCGGTGAACCCCGACTCCGTGCAGCTCATCGAGGTCGACGCCGACGGCAAGAAGATCCAAGATGTCGGCAAGATGGTCGACAACGGCCAAGCGAGCAACTGCGACGACATCCAGAAGGACGGCTACTACTCGCTCTGCCTAAACCTGACGCCCAACGTCGCCAAGCGCATGTTCTACCGCGTCGAGGCGCAGGTGACGGTGCTCGACAAGTCCTACACCGCGCGCACCCAGCTGACCCAGGTCGACGTCGTCCCGCGCCTGAGCCAGGCAGAGTGCCAGGCGATCGTCGGGCTGCAGAAGAAGGCCAAGGCGGACGCGGCCGCTGCCACCGCCGGCGGTGCCAGCGCGACGATGGCAGCAGCGGCGGCGCTACAGGCCGTCAAGGCCGACGCAACCGTCGACCAAGCCGGCGTCGCCAAAGACGGCTCAGCCGTATGGATCCGCTACAAGACCGGGCGGTTGGGCGCTGTCCATCTGCCCGGCAAGGGCCTGCGTGGGGCCTCTGGCGGTGCCCCCGCGCCAGGCCAGGTGAGCAGCGGCGCGCTGCCTACTTTCTCTGTCGGCAGCCGCCGCGGCGTCGCGTTGGCACCCAACGTCGCCGAGTTTCAGGCCGGCTTCCCAGCCGGCGAGGGCGATGAGGCGCAGTGGGCGGGCACGGCCCTAGCGGCGCGCGAGTGCCCGCCGTTCTCGGTCGACACGGCCAGCGGCGACAAGACGTTGCTCTCCTACTACCGCAACCTCTGGCAGTACGGCGTGATCGCCATCAGCGGCCACGGCACCACGCTCTTCCAGGGCATGGACCCGGCCAGCGGACAGGCGCTCGGCTGGGAGCATCTCGGCAGCCAGGAGGTCCTTTTCAGCGGCGAGGCCGTCAACTGCAGCGCGCTCTCGGCCTCGCCGAAGTCCTGCAACACAGACGCCTCTTGCACCCCAGGCCAGGAGTGCATCAAGACCTCGGCGAGCAGTGGCGTCTGCGTCGACCACACCCAAGGCGACATCATGTCCGGTCGCGTCGTCATCGGCGACGAGACCTACGGCACGCTGCCCGCCTTCTACCAGCGTCACCTGCGCCAAGACATGCCAGCGTCAATCGTCTACCTCGGCGCGTGCCGCACGATGACCAACGGCAGCGTCGCGGTGCAGCTGCTCGGTGCCAAGGCTGCGGCGATCGTCGGTTACGTCGGTGACGTCACCAACGCCTTCGCCTGGAGCCACGGCAAGGAGTTCTTCGACAAGATCATCAACCACTCCGGCAGCGTACTCCACGGCGTCAGCACCTTCGACACCGACCCTGTGACGGGCGGGGCCATGCGCTGGCTCGGCAACGCCAAGGCCAACGCCAACGACGGCACGCTCATCAACTCCAGCTGGGACCTCGGCAAGCCGACGGGCTGGAAGGCGGTAGGCGACGGGCGCGTCATCTCGCGGCTCGGCATCACCATCCCCGTGGCTGGCAAGTTCATGGGCATCATCTCGACCGGCCTCGGCTTCACCGCTCAGAGCGGCAGCCTGGAGCAGCCTTTCTGCGTCGAGCCCGGCAAGACCGAGATGTGCTTCTATTGGAAGTTTTATTCTGAGGAGTTCATTGAGTTTTGCGGCTCCGCTTACATGGACCGCTTCACGGCCAAGCTGTCGAGCAAGCAGGGCCAGCTGACGATCACGGACGTCTGGATCGACCCGCTCTGCCCCTACGACTGTGGCGGTGGCAAGGCGCCCTGCACGCCAGGCTCGTCGCAGTGCAAATGCGGCTCCCAATGGAAGACGCTGGATCCTGCCGATGTGTCGTTCGATCAGGGCGGCGTGTATGCGACGCCTTGGCAGAAGGACTGCAAGAACATCGAGCCCTTCGCCGGAAAGCGCGCCGACCTGAAGTTCTACGTCACCGACACCGGCGACTCGATCTACGACTCCGCGATCTTGATCGACGAGGTGACGATCAAGTGAGCGACCCTGGAGGCGTCGGCGCTTCCGCGCGCTCGCCGGTTGGGCAGTGGCCGCGCTCTCTTCGACCTGCGCCCTGGCTCGTCGGCGCGGACTCGCGACGAGGTACTTTATGTTCCAAAATTCTCCGCGCCACCGCGCCACTGTCTGTCGCCTTTCGCGCTGCTTCGCGCTGGTCCTCTGCGCTACAGCTGGCTGCAGCGACCCGCCACAGAACGCCGCCGGCAACACCGACGACACCGGCACTGACCAGCCGCCGCTGTTCGACATCGGCACCAGCGATGGCACGGCGGTGGGGGACGGCGCCGCCGACGCCGCGGCGCCCGGCCAAGTGTGGCTGACCTTCGAGGTCGACGACACGGAGAACAAGACCTTTGAGGACGGCGACATCAAGTGGACGGGCAGCTTCTCTTGGGACGCCAAAACCAATGAGATCGTCCATGCCTCCAGCTGGCTCCCCACCGACGGGCCTTACCCGCCGCTCTATGACGATGGGCCGATCTCTGCCGGCGGCCACGAGCACGAGGGCGGCAAGGCCGGCGACCACATCTTCAGCACCGCCGTGAAGTTCAAGTCAGCCCAGGCGACGACCTTCGAATATGGCGCGCTGAACGAGTTCGACAACTGGATGTGGATCGGCCCCAACGGTCAGCTCGTCGTCGCGGCCGGCGAGTCCGGCACCAAGCAAGCGCCGGGCATGAAGCTGCCGAAGCACGGCACGGTTGACCTTGAGCTGCGACTGGACACCTCCAAGCTCGACGCGGTGTTCGGCAAGTGGTCGCTCAAGACCCACAAGTTCTACGTCAAGGGTACGATGAACATGTGGACCCCCGTCCAGCTGCTCGACGACGGCCAAAAGGGCGACGCCGCCGCCGGCGACGACATCCTCACGTTTCGCCTGTCGCAGAACCTCGGCAAGCACGACGGGCTGGCCAACCCAGGCGACAAGGTCCAATTCGTGTTCGTCACCACGACCGGCGACCTCTTCCCCGAAGAGGGCCAAGAGTACAAGGGCAGCACGGCAACCAAGGTCGCCGGGGTCAGCGGCTTCACCGCCACCGGGCCGGGTGGCGCCTTTGTGCCGGCCCCTGTCATCTTCGCCAAGGACTCCAAGGGCAAGTTCGACAACACGGCCATCGACGTGCCGGGCGGCGCCGTCAAGTCCTGCGAGCCGGCGTGCAAGGCGAGCGAGGATTGCGTCGAGGGCGTCTGCAAGGCCAAGGCGCTCCCCTGCAGCCCGCCTTGCGGAGAGGGCCAGGTCTGCTCGGAGGGCAGCTGCAAGGACGCGCCGTGCTCACCGGCGTGCGACAGCGGCGATGTCTGCGTCAAGGGCAAGTGCCAGCCGGTGCCCTGCGAGCCAGCCTGTGGCGCCGGCTTTGAGTGCAAACTCGGCGCCTGTGTCGAGAAGCTCTGTGCGCCGGCCTGCAGCGACAAGCAGGTGTGCAAGGGCGGGGTCTGCCAAGACAAGACCTGCGTCCCAGCTTGCGGCGCCGGCCAGGCTTGCGTCGTTGACGTCTGCGTCGATCTGCTGGCGCTCAGCCTGGTCGAGCCCAAGACCGGCCCGATGGCGGGCGGCACCAAGGTGACGCTGACCGGCAAGGCCTTCGCCAGCCCGGCGATCGTGCGGGTCGGTAGCGCTGAGGCCAGCGACGTCCAGGTCGTCTCCGCGACGCAGATCACCGCCGTGACGCCGCCTGGCAAGACCGGGCCCGCAAAGGTCGAGGTCGAGGTGGCAGGCGCCAAGGCCGAGATCGTCGGCGCATTCACCTACGACGCCGCGCCCAAGCCGACCACGCTGCTCATCGAACCGGCGGCGTTCTCAGTCCAGGAGGGCAAGGAGATTAACGGGCTCAAGGCCATCGCCAAGGTGCCGACCCTCAGCCAGAAGTCGGGGCCGACGGAGGGCCTCGCGGTCGAGTTCGGCGTCGGGCCAAAGGGCACGCTGCCCAACGCGACGCCGGCCGACCCAAAGGACGCTTGGACTTGGAAGGCCGCAGCCTTCTTGAGCGAAGACACCATCAAGGGCGAGGAGACCTACGGCGTCGACCTCGGCGTGCTGCCGATCGGTGCGTACGCCTTCTCCGTCCGCGCTACGTATGCCTCCTTCACCGCGTATGGCGATCTCAACGGCAGCGAAGATGGCGTCGACGGCGCCAAACTGGGCAGCATCTTGGTGCAGAAGCCCGACCTCACGCCGAAGGTGACGGGCTTCGAGCCGGCTTGGCTGTCCATCAAGGGCGGCAAGCTGACGATCCTCGGCGCCAACCTCGCCAAGGCGACCAAGGTCGAGGTGGTCAGCACGATTCCTGGATTCACCACGATCGGCACCGATCCAGTCGTTGTGCCCGGCAAGGGCATCCAAGTGACAATTCCTCCCGACATCAAAGGGTTTCTGCCGCCGCGCCCGGCCAATGTCCAGGTGACACCGCCCGGCGCCCCGACCGTCACGCTCGACGCTCCGTTGGCGGTGGTGCCGATCGACACCCCGACCATGGACGGCAGTGTTGGCCTTGATTGGAATTTCGGCACCGCGATCGGCCAATGCACCAACGGCACGTCGTGGGACAGCAACAGCCTCGGCACCCTCAACGTCGCCTACGACAGCGACAACCTCTACGTCGGCGTCAGCGGCCAAGTCGAGGTACAGAACGCCATCGTGGGCTACGTCGACTTGGACTACGGCGCCGCCTTGGGCGTCAAGAACCCGGCGGACCTCAAGGACGAGACAGGCGCCCTCGACGCCGCGCTCTCCTCGAAGTTCACCTGCAGTGACGCCAAGTTCGGCGCGGAGTTTGCGTTCGGCAGCGTCGGAATGCTGAGCGTGACGAGCGGTAAGGCGTCCGACGCCGGCAGCGCAGGGTGGCGCAGCCTCGGCAACATCAACGATTTCGCTTGGTATGGTGCGCCGCTCTACGCCCAGGCCAACAAGGCCCTGGAGACCGCCATCCCGCTCGCCGACCTCTTCCCGAGCGGCATCCCTGCTGCCGGCAGGCGCGTCGGGCTCTTCGTCGTCATCACCAACAAGGCCGGCGACGCAGCGCCAGACGGCGGCGCCATCCCCGACAAGACGCAGGGTGCCTTCGTGATTGACGCTATCGCCTGGTTTGACATCTTCCCGCCACCTTCGAAGTAGGCAGCCCGGAGACGCCTCCCCGGCGATCCGCTTGCAGGCCGCAGCGGCGATGCGCCTGCAGGTCGCAGCGTTGGCTGCCAGGGCGCGACCAGCGACGCTTGGCCGTATCGCCGGCCTCCTGCTTTGGCGGCTCGCTGCCCCTATGCCGAAAAACGTGTCGCTGCTCTGTCGTTCCCAGCCAGCGCCGTTCCGAGCCAGCGACGCGCCCAGCTCGCCGCCCACGGCGCCCAACTGTGAGCGTCGCTAGGCGCGCCGACGCCCCTTGGGCTTGGCGCTGGCGCCGCGACCGGCGAGGGCCCGCCCGAGGCTCAGCAGCAGGCCGCCGCCGAGCGCGAAGAGCGGCCAGTCGCCGAAGCGGGCGTAGGGCGTCTGTCCCTGCAACAGCGGCACCGCCTTCAGCAGCGTCTCCGGGTCCTGCAGCGAGGTCTCGGCCACCCTTCGCCCGGTGGCGTCGATGAAGGCGCTGACGCCGGTGTTCGTCGAGCGAATGAGCCAGCGGCGGTACTCGATGGTCCGCATCTGCGCCAGCTGCAGGTGATGGTAGGGCTCGGCGGTCTGGCCGAACCAGGCGTCGTTGGTGAGGTTGATCAGCACATCGGGCTGATGCGCCATCACCCGCTGGGCGAACGCAGGGAGCAGGTCCTCGTAGCAGATCAGCATGCCGAGGCGCGCCGTCGGCTGGCCCTTACGGGCGAGGCTCAGCGGCTCGGTGCGGCGGCCTGGCTGAAAGCGCGAGCTCTCCGGCAACAGGTCGTAGAGCTCGGGGAGCGCCTCACCGAAGGGCATATACTCGCCAAAAACCAGCAAAAACGCTTTGTCATAGAGCTCCCGAACGACGCCGTCGCCGTCCAGCAGCAGGGCGCTGTTGAAGCAGGCTTCGCACTCCGAGTTGCTCGTCGGTAGCACGCCGCCGAAGGTCATGGCGCCAAAGAGCAGCGGCGTCCTGAAGCCGCGCATCGGCGTGGCGCGGTCAAACTCCGGGGTCATGGCGTCGGCCTCGACATTCGCCGGATACGCGAGATCCGCCGGTGGCAAGGGCGCGCGCGCTGGCGGAATGCGCTGGCCGAGGCGTGGGACCTGCCACTGGGCCGATGACTGATACCCGATGACCGACAACAGGCCAGCCCCACCGAGGCTCATGGCGTCGAGGGCGACCGGGCGGACCTCTCGGCTGAGCGCGGCGCGGTGCCAGACCCGATCGCCGCTGTGCACCAGCAGGCCGCCCTCGTGGTCATAGGCGCAGCCGCGGAGATCTGCTGTGAGGCCGAGGGGCTCGGCCACGAAGCCGCCGCCGCCGCTGCGGCGTAGAGCGGCGCCGCGATCGCCGACGGCCAGCGCGCCACCGTCTGCATCGAAGCAGACGCCGCGCAGATCTGGGCCGCCCTGCCGCGACACGCGCCAGCCGCTGCGACCGCGGCTGACAATGACCCCATTGGCGCCGACAGCCAAGAGCGCGGCGCCGAGCGGATCTCCCGCGACGTCGAAGAGATCCAGCGCCGTCGGCGAGGTCTCGCGGCGAACGGCATGGCCTACCTGCTCGAGGATTAGGCCGCCCGCGCCGACCGCCACCACCTCGCCAGCGCCGTTGGTGCCGAGGGCATGCGCCCGCGGCGGTGCCGTCGCCGCGCCTGCAGGCTCGAGCGACGTCAGCGGCGACAGCACGCCCTGCCAGGGCATGGCGCTCACGCTCGGCCGCGCCGGCTCTTGCGGCCAGCCGAGCGCCCAGAGGTGGCCACTGGCCGACAGCACATAGCCCGGCCGCATCGCGCCCATCATGTCGACGCCGGCGCTGACGGTGTCCACGGCCAGCTCGCCCGCAGGCATCGCTAGCTGGGAGCGCGACCACGGCGTGACCGTGTGGATGGTCTTGCCGTCTTCGATGAGCCGCAGGACGTCAGCGCGCGGCGCGCTCAGTCCGCTGAGCGTCCCTCCGGCCAGCTGGGGTGCCGCAGCCCTCGCCGGCCGCAGCAGGGCAGCGCCGTCATGACGCAGCAGCTGGCTGTTGCCGCCCGCCAGCGCGAAGCGGTCGAGGCGATGCACCACCGGCACGGCGCCGTAGGGTTGGTAGGCGCTCTCCGGCCATAAGATGAGCTCAGCGCCGGCGCGCTCTAGATCAGCGCTCGCCCGCTGGTGGACGAGCAGGTTCTTGCGCAGCGTGCGGACGCGCTCCTCGGGCGGCAGGTGCCGGGCCTCCTTCTCAAAGATGCCGATGTTGCCCTCGACGAGGCCGACCTTCAGCGTCGGCGCCGCGGCCTGCTCGGCGTCGATCGCCTCGATGCGCATGACGCCATAGCCATAGGAGGCCGCCGCCGCGACGGCCACTGCCGCGACAAATCCGAGCTCGGGGCGCCGCCGCAACCTCGCCGCGATGGCCACCTCGCCAATCGCGGCGTTGGCGGCGTAGACCAGCGCCGACACCAGGTAGACGCCGCCCAGCTCCGCGATCTGCACCATCTCGAGCTCGGCTGCGACGCCATTGCCCAGGAACCAAGGGAAGATCATCGGCACCGCCGCCTCGCCGGCGAGCAGCCAGAGCCAACACGCCAGGCCCGAGGGCACGCCTAGGCTGACGAAGACCCGCCAGCCGGCCAGCGCCACCACCATCGTCAGGCCTTGTGCCATGGCCTGCAGCAGCAAGATGGCATAACAGACCGGCCAGGGCAGGTGGCCGAAATCGTGCAACATCAACGGCATCCAATGGAAGCCGCCAAAGTTTGTGACCGTGCCGGCGATGAATCCGAGCAGCGCGGCCTGGCGCGGAGTCCGATCGGCCGCCACCAGCAGCAGCGGAACGTGGGCGAACCAGGCGAGATAATGCAGGTTCCAGTCCGGAAAGGCCAGAAACACCAGCGCGCCGCTGCCCGCCGCCAGCAAAGCGCGCAGCCAGAAGCCAGCGCGCTCGGTGCCGCCGGCGCTCATGGCGACGGCGGGGCCGGCGGCGCAGCCTGCGCCGGAGGTGGTGGCTGGGCCGGTGCGCTTTGCTCGGGGGCCCTATCGCCAGGGCCGTGGGCGCCAAGTTCGGAGGCGCCGGGGCCGTGGCCGCCGTGGCCGTGGCCACCTCCGTGGCCGTGGGCGCCATGGCCGCCGCTGGGCGCCGGAGCGTCGCCTGGCGTGATGCCCTCAGGCAGCGGCGGCATCCAGGGCGGCTCGCCATTGCGCCAGACCTTGCCAGGCCGAATCGGCGAGACGAGCAACGGTCGCACGAGCCGCATCGCTAGGGCCTGGTTGGGGTATCGCTTGGCGGCGGCCTCCAGGCGACCCTGCAGCGGCACGGCCTTCGAGCGGTAGCGTTGCTCGAAGGTCAGGCGCGCTTCTGGCGTCAGGGCAGCCAGCCGCGTCGGGCCCTGCTTTCGCAGCGTCTCAAGCGCTTCGCGGTGTTTGAGCCGATAGTGCATCGCCGCCGACGCCAGCGCGACGGTGTTCGGCGCGTGCGCCTCGACCATGGCGACGGCCTCTTCAAGGTGCGCCATGCCCTGGTCGGCCAGCTCTTCGGCTGGGTCGCGCTGGCAGGCGACGCTTGCGCAGCACAACGCGGCGTAGGACATCACGGCGCAGAGCAGACGCGCCGCGAGCGCGCTCCGACTCACGCAACGCGAGCCAAGACCACAGCCCAGGCCGCTCGCCGGGACGATCACACGGCGCGAGTTATCACAAGGGGTGCGAAAGGGGGGACTTGAACCCCCACGAGCGCAATGCTCACTAGAACCTGAATC
>SXNM01000220.1 GCA_005777155.1 Pseudomonadota bacterium
CGGCGGCGGCGCGGCGGGCGGCGCGACGGACGCCACCGCGGGCGACGCGATGGCTGGCGGCGACGCGGGCGACGCGATGGCTGACGGTGCCACGGCGGCTGGTGCCGGCACTTGGTGGAGCTGCCCGCAGGTCAGCGGCAGCGCGCCACCGCGGGCACCAGGGTGCGAAGAGCCCAATGATGGCACCTACGGCTGCAAGCGGGCCTGGACTGGCCTGACGGTCGCCGGCAAGGCCTACACCTGCAACCGCTGCCGCGGCGGTGACCCGGTGGCACAGGGCAGGTGGCGGGCGATCGACTTCGAGACCGAGGATCCGACCGTGCCACTGGCCAAGGGTCGCCGCGAGGTGCTCATCGTTGACGGCAACACCTGGCACCTGCTGGCTCGCGTCGGCGAGGGCGCTTCGGCGGCGGAGGTCCGGGTCGATGGCTGGTACGCCTGCAGCGATGGCGCAGAGCTCAAGAGCCAGCGGCTCATCTTCAGCACGACCAAGGCAGAGCCGCCGGGGGCGCTCGGCTGGGTCGCGCCAGACGTGTTTACGGGCCATTTCTTGACCTCGGGCAGCGACCTGCTCGCCTTTGGGCTCTACGCCGGATTCGAGACCGACTGGATCGGCGACATCAAGTATTGCCGCATCGGGTCGTCCGTCGCCGGCAAGCCGTGTGGCGATCCCTTCGACTCTCTGTAAGTTCAGCTGACGTCGGGTCCGCGGCTGCGAAGATCTGGCGTCGCCGCCCAACGTCTGCGATCCTGCGGGTTGGCGCACACGACGCGACGCGCAAACAGCTGCGCGAACACGAGGGCGCAGGAGAGCCAGCATGACGTTCTCGGTTGTGGCACAAGTTCGTGAGTCCATTGGTGTCATTGAGTCGGCGATCGGGCGGGTGCAGGCACCTATCGGCCTGATCCTGGGCTCGGGTCTCGGCGCGTTGGCCAATGAGATCGAGTCTTCGCGCTCGCTCTCGTACCACCACATTCCGCACCTGCCGATGTCGACGGTGCCTGGGCACGACGGTCGGATGGTGGTGGGCCGTTGGCACGGCCGTGACATCATCGCCATGGCCGGCCGCATCCATCGCTATGAGGGCCATGAGCCCTCGCTGGTGGCGTTTCCGGTTCAACTCCTTGCGGCGATGGGGGTCCACACGTTGGCGGTGACCAACGCGGCCGGCGCGGTCAACCCTGCATTTGCGCCTGGCGAGCTGATGCTGATCTCGGACCACCTGAACCTGACAAGCGGCAACCCGCTCATCGGTATGAACGATGAGCGAATCGGGCCGCGCTTCCCTGACATGACGGTGGCCTACGACGCCGGGCTGCGGCGCCGAGCGATCGAGATCGCCAAGGGCCACGGGCTGGCGCTGCGCGAGGGCGTCTACGCCGGCGTCCTCGGCCCTTCGTATGAGACGCCAGCGGAGATCCGGATGTTGCGCAGCATGGGCGCCGACGCCGTGGGCATGTCGACCGTGCCTGAGGTCATCGCGGCGCGCCATGTCGGGCTGCGCGTGCTCGGGCTGTCGTGCCTGACCAACATGGGCGCCGGCATGACCGGGGGCCTGCTCGACCACGAGGAGGTCAAGCACGTGGCCGGCGCCGCGACGCGATCGATGATCGACCTGCTCGCGGCGCTGGTCTCTGACCTCGACGACGCCTCGATTCGCCACGACGCCATCGCCCGCTTCCGCACAGCCACCAGCTAGAGACGCTTACAATTCAGCGACGTGGGCGGATGTTCGGCCGCGGCCTCTCTTGCCGAAAGCCGGACTCGGCGCCATTGCGGCGTAGGTGCCGAGCCTCCGAACTCCCGACGTCCAGAGGCGCGTCCGATGGTCAGCGGTCGCGTCTCGAATGGCTGCCTACCACGGCTCGCGGCGCTGCAACCGGGCCCACAGCCGCTCGGCGAGCGCGCCTGCCACGCTGCTGACGCCGTCGGCCACGGCGAGACCGAGCCGCTCTCCGACGTTGCGCTTCTTCTGCCAGCGCAGCAGCAGGAGGGGCCGCTCGCGGCGGGCTAGAAGCCAGGCGTCGCTGGTCCCCACGCTGTCGCAGAGTCCGAGGGAAAGGGCCTGGTCGCCGAGCCAGACCTCGCCGGTGCAGACGCGATCGAGGTCGATCTGCGGCCGGTAGCGGCCGACCCAAGCGCGGAACGCGGCGTGGATGGCGTCGAGGTCCTCGCGGAACTTCTGGCGCCCCTCTTCGGTGTTCTCGCCGATGACCGTCAGCGTTCGCTTGTCCCGGCCGGCGGTGTGCAGCTCGACGTCGACGTCGTGGCGGCGCAGCAGCTTGTGGATGTTCGGGATCGTCGCCACGACCCCGATGCTGCCGACCATCGCGAATGGCGCGCAGACGACGTGGTCCGCGACGACGGCCATCATGTAGCCACCCGACGCCGCGACCTTGTCCACGGCGACCGTCAGCGGGACGCCGGCATCGCGCAGGCGGGCCAGCTGGGCGCCGGCGAGCCCGTAGCCATGCACCGCGCCGCCGGGGCTCTCAAGGCGCAGCAGGACCTCGTCGCCGGCGCGAAAAGCCGCGATGACGCTGTCGATCAGGACCCGCAGCCCCGCGACCTGTTGGGCCGCGAGGTCGCCGGCAAAGTCGAGGACGAACACCCTGCCCTGGGCCTCGGAGGGCAACGGCGTGCTGGCTGACCCGTCGACAGGGCTCGGCACCTTGCTGCCCTGGTCGAGGGCGCGGCTGGCGTGCTGCTTGTCTTGCTTGTCGCGCTGCTTGTCGGCGGCGGCCTCTGACTTCTCGGCGAGGCGCCTCTCTCCTGGAGCGAGGCCGGCGAAGCGCAGCTGGCGGACCTGTTCTCGGAGACCGAGATCGAGGCGGCGGACGACCAAGCGCCCCTCGTCGCCGTCGTCGGTGCCACCGAAGCTCTTGCTCATCAGCCAGAGACCAACGAGTCCAAGCGCCGCCAAGATGGTCGCAGCTTCGAGAAGAAATAGAGCGTATCCATACAGAATCGCTGTCACGGCGCGCACCTCGAAGGCGGCCAGTGGTCTAGGTGCTGCGCCGCGCTCGCGCAGGCTGGAGCGGCCGGCATCACTCGCCGAGCAGCTTGTGCATGACAGCGCGCACGCCCGCTTGGTCGCGCGATGCCTGCAGGTCGATCGCCACGAGGCGTTTGCCGTGATCGCGCACCACGACCAACGTCTGGCGGTGGGTGTCGGTCATGGCCCAGGCGCCGTCTGGCTGAATCTTGGACACGGCGTAGCTGTGTCGCAGCTCGGTGCGGCTGTCATCGGCGTCCTTGTAGTCGAGCGAGAGCTGAACGATCTTGCCAGCTTCAGCCACGACTCCGTATTGCAACACTGGGTCGCCGGCGGTCGGCACGACGATGAACTGGCCTTCGGGCTCGGCCTTGCCCTGGCGGGTCCACGACCGCTCCTCGACCTCGCGCTGGGCCTCGTCGACCGACATTCCGAGCGCGAAGACCCCGAAATTGCGGGGCGCCTGCGCCGCGGGCTGGTGATCGACGATGACGACCTCGCGCTTGCCGGCGCAGGCCGTGGCGCTGAGGGCGAGCGCACCGGCGAGCCAGCGCAGATGGAGCGGACGGGGGGCGGAGGGCATGGCGTGCTCCATGCGGCCGATAGGGCCGGGGCGGTGGGTAGCATGGCGCAGCGCGACGGCCGGCGCCATCCCCGTGGCACAAGTCGGGATTGGCGGCGCGCCGTGGGTCACTGGCAGTTCGGTGGAGCGCCGACGCAGACCCCGGACTCGCAGCCGTCGAAGGCGCTGCAGGGCTTGCCGTCGTCGCATGGGGTGAAGTCTGGCAAGAGGGAGGAGACGCAGCCGGTGCCGGGATCGCAGGGGTCAAGCGTGCATTGGTTGCCGTCATCGCAGGCCGCCTTGAGCGCTGAGCTCGGCGATCCGTCGCAGATAGCCCCCGTACAGATGCCGCCGCCGAGACAGGGCGGGCCGAGGCAGGAGGCCATGGGCTTGCCGAGGCCGCAGCTCGCCACGCCACAGGACGTGATCACGCACGGCGTACCGGCATCGCAGCGGCGCGCTGGGCTCTGTCCGCACACGCCGGCGCTGGCGCACTCGGAAGCCCCGCTGGGCGCGACGCGGGCGGTGAGCGCCAGAATCTGATCGGTGCCGGTGAGGGCCTCGGCCACGAGGAAGAGGTCGCCCGATGTCAAGACGGTGGCGCCGGCGGACAGGCTGACCGCGCCGGGAATTGCCTTGGAGAAGACCGGAGTCGCGGGCCCGCCGATGCCGACGACGTGGACGGCCGCCGACTTGCCGTCAGGCGTGCCGACCGCCGCCACGGCTCCGTCATGCAGACGCAGCAGCTGCAGCGCGGCGTCGCTGCCGACGGTCGCGAACGGCAACGTCTGCTGCAGGGCGAGCGCGGCGGGTTCGAGGACGGCGAGGTATTGCGCGCCGCCAGGGTCCTCGCGGCGCACGCCGATGAGGCCGTGATCGAGGGGCAACATCGCGACATCCAAGGCCATGAAACCCTTGGCTTGCAGCCCAAGGCGACGACGGACCAGCGGCTCCAGCGTGGCGCTGAGGCGGATCACCGTGGCGAAATCTCCCTTGGGCGTCTGCTCGCTGCCCGCGACGACCAGCTGGTCGTTGCCGGTGCGCGCGAGGTCACTGACAAAGAGGGCCTCGGCGTCCTTTGCGAAGGGGACCAGCACGTTGGCGAGCAGCGCCCCGTCGGCGCTGATTCGGGCGAGGTGCCCGGAGAATAGTTCGGCGCCGACATCGAGGCGGCCGCCCGCTGCGAGCGTGGTGGCGCCGTCGCGCAGCGCCCCATGCCAGGCCGCGTGCTTCGCCGGCACCGGGAATTTGGTCCACAGGACGGTGCCGTCTGGCCCATGCCGCTGGACGCCGGCCTTGAAGGTGGCGCCGACCAGCATCTGGCCGACCAGCACCACCGGCTCGGCCGCCCCCGGCGCGGCGGCGGCCAAGGCCAGGTCCATCGGCCGCATGGCTGAAATCGCTTCGACCCATTGGGCTTTTCCCGTGGCGTCGTGGCGGACCAACGTGGCGTAGCCGTCGTCCGATGTCGAGTAGCCCGTCACCAACGCCGTGGCACCGCCATCGCGGTTCGCGACCAGAATGGCCGGAGAGCGCTTGCTGAACCGCGTACCGGGCACCACGGTGGCGAACAAGCGCGGCTTACCGCCCTGGCAGCCGCTCGGACCGCACTTGGCGCCGACGGCGCACGCTTCGCCGTCCAGGCAGGCGTCGATGTGACCGCTGTGGACGCAGCCGGCGGACTTGTCGCAGACGTCGTCGGTGCAGGGCATGCCGTCGTCGCATCCCTTCAGCGGATCCACGGCGCAGGCGCCGACACCCGGGCAGGCAGCGGCGAACCAAGCGTGGCGGACCTCGGCCCGCGGGATGGCCCCGGCGACAGGGGCAGACGGCAAGACCGCAGCGCCGGGCACGAAGCCGCCCTTGCCACCCTGCCGACCGACGACGAACCAACCGATTCCGCTGCCAACCGTCGTCGCCACCAGCGCGGTCGGGGCGTCGCCTGCGCCGAGCACCGGCCAAGATGCCTCAAGGCGGGCCAGCGGGCCGATGCGCAGCGCCTGCGGCGCGCCGACCGTCGGGTGGACCAGGAGCATCGCCCGCCCATGACCGAGCCAAGCGCCGGCGACCGCCTCGGCGGCACCGAGCGAGGGCAGCTGCCCACGCGCCAACACCCTGCCCTGGACGTCGAGGCGCCACCAGGTGGCGAGCCCAGGCGAGCCGACGCCAAAGCCGCCGCCGGCGAGCGCGCCGTGGACGCCGTGGCTGACGAGGGCCTGGACGACGCCTTGGCCGGACTCCTCCAGCCATTGCCAGCGGGCAACGCGGCCTGCGCGATCGAGGACGCCGGCCGCCGGGCGCGCCGCGCCTTCGCCCTTGACCCAGCCAGCGACATAGGCGCCGCGCGGGTGGATGCCGAGGGCGCGCAGGCTGGCCGGTGGGAGGTCAGTGGCGACCGGTGTCAGCGCGCCATTGACGTCGCGCCGCCAGACGCGCGCCCGCAATACCTCCGCTCCTGGGCCCGCCGCCTTGTCTGCCACCAGCGCCGCGCCAGCGAAGAGGAACCCCGCCGGCTGGTTGCTCGTGGACGGCAGCGCCAAGATCGCCGCGGCGTCGGTGCCGAAGGGCTGATCGAGCGCTGACGCCGAGAGGAGCTTGGTATCGGGCAACAACCGGACGTGCAGCAAGGTCACGACGTTGAAGGATTTGCTGGCTATGGCGACGGCCTCGACGCCGACGCTGGCGTTGAGGGGTGTCACCGCGGCGCGGAAGTGGGTGGTGGGTGGCAGTCCGGCGATCAGACCGCTGGCCTTGGCCGCCTGCGGCCCGGCCAAGCGCACGGCCGCCGGCTGCGGCGCCGCCGTGAGACTGATGGCCTGCGCGCCGATCGCGATCGCGCCATCGACGCCCTCCACGGCAGCGACCCAGTGGCCAAAAACGTCCTCGCCTTCGTGCCGCGGCCCGGCCGGATCGACGCCGACACAGGCGTCTCCCTTGCAGCCGTCGAGGACCGTGCAGGCGCTGACGTCGTCGCAAGGCGTCGCCGCTGGGAGCGGCGCGTGCGTGCAGCCAGAAGCGGCGTCGCAGCCGTCTTGCGTGCAGACGCTGTCATCGTCGCAAGCGAGCTTGCCGCCGCCGACGCAGACACCGACCTCGCAGGCCTCTAGCGTGCAGGCGTCGCCGTCGGTGCATGTCGCGCTGGCAAGCAGGTGGACGCAGCCCTTGGCCTTGTCGCAAGCGTCGCTGGTGCAGGCGTTGCCATCGTCGCAGCTGAGGGGCAGCAGCTCACAGACGCCGCTCTTGCAGACGTCGCCCAGCGTGCAGACGTCGCCGTCGTCACAGGCACCGACCGAGAGCGCAAAGAAAACGCAGGCACCGTCGCTGCTGCAGCTATCGGAGGTGCAAGGGTTGCCATCGGCGCAGGGCTTTGGAGCGCCAGCGCAGACGCCGCCTTTGCAGCCGTCGTCGAGCGTGCAGGGATCGCCGTCGTCGCAGACCTTGGCCTCTTGGCATCCGGCGTCGGTCTCGGCGCCGTCCTGCGACTGGGCGTCGCTGGCGTTGCCGGTGTCGCCGGTGTCGCTGACCTCGGTTCCGCTGCGGCCGCTGTCCGTCGCGGCGCTGGCGTCGGCTGCCTGTGCGGCCTGAAAGGCCTCGAGATCAGGCCCCACGTCTTGCAGGCCGCAGGCGCCAAGGCCGAGGAGCAGCGTCACGACCGAGGCCCTGGCGAGGCTCCGCCGCGCCCAACCTTGAGCCCTCGGCGCGCGCTTGCGGCGCGGTGTCGCGACAAGGCCCGCGTCGGCGAGATGGGTGCGCCCCGGCGCCGATGACGCCGATGCCAGCCGCGCTCCCTCGCCAACCATCCGGCCCTCCATGGTTGTGATTGACCGGACTCTAAGGCTACATGACCGAGATCGCAACGCGGAGGACATCGCATTGAACCCGAGGCCCACTTCGGCTTACCATTGCTCCCACGGAGGTGTCTTATCGTCACCATTCCCAGAGATCCGCACGAGGCGATGGTCGGGCGCACCATCGCCGGCCGCTACGAGGTGCAAGGGCTGCTCGGCAAGGGCGGCTTTGGCGCGGTATTTGCAGGCAAACACGCCATCACTGGCCAAGACGTGGTGCTCAAGGTCATGCGGCCCGAGGTCGCCAGCGACCCAACGCAGGTGAAGCGCTTCCTCAACGAGGCGCGGATCAGCAGCCAGCTGAGCCACCCGAACACCGTGCGCGTCTATGATTTCGGTCAGACGGATGAGGGGTTGCTCTACTTGGTCATGGAGCGCCTGCGCGGCGAAGAGCTCTCGCTCGTCCTCAAGGCTGAGGCGCCGCTGCAGCCGCTGCGCACGGCCCACATCGCGATTGGCGTGCTGAAGAGCCTCTCAGAGGCGCATGCGGCGGGCCTCGTTCACCGCGACCTCAAGCCGGGAAACATCTTTCTGATCAAGGTGAAGGGTGACGACGACTTCGTGAAGTTGATCGACTTCGGCATCGCCAAGTCCATTGAGCCTGGCGTCGAGGAGGATCTGACGCGCACCGGTTTGGCGATCGGCACGCCGAAGTACATGAGCCCAGAGCAGGGGCGGGCCGAGGCGCTCGACGGCAGGTCGGACCTGTATTCGCTCGGCATCCTCATGTTCGAGCTGCTGAGCGGCCGGGCGCCTTTCGAGGCGAGCAGCGCGATGTCGATGATCGTCGCGCATCTGCAGACGCCACCACCGGATATCCGCCGACTCGCGCCGGACGGGCTGCCGGACGGGCTCGCCGACATCGTCATGAAGGCGCTGGCCAAGGAGCCGTGGAATCGCTTCCGCGACGCCGACGACATGCGCGAGCAGTTGGAGGACTGGGTCGAGTCGGCCGGCGGGCGCGGGCGCCGAGCGACCTCGGCGCGGCTGCTCTCGCTGGGGACCGTGGGCGGACCGCACGTGCCGGCAGCGCACGGCCAGTCCATGGTGGGCGACTCGCTCGAGACGGTAGCGCTTCCAGGTGGGTCCGGCGGCGGGCACCTCCGGTCCAGCGAGGACGGCGCACATCGGCCGCCGGTGGCAGCGGTCAGGGATGGCGGAAACAGTGCGCGCGCTGCCGTCACGCCGGAGCGCCGTCGCAGCCAGTCTCCGACCGCCGATGAGCTCGCGGCGATGGCGCAGGCGTTTGACCGCGAGGCGTTGTCGGCCCAGCCGACGCTGCAGCACGCCAGCCCGCGCACGGTGGATGCGGCAGACGCCTCGACCTTTGAGCCAGCGCCCAAGGGCGGAGGCGCAGGGCAAGCAGCGAGCGTGCAGCCGGCGGCGGCGGCGGCGGTCCAGACGCAGGCCCCTCGCGGGCCGGCCGGCGTGCGGCCCAACACCCCTCAACGGCCCGCCGGCCCGACCACGGCGCCATTGTCGGTGCGGCAGCGCATGTCGTCGGTGACGGTGGCGGCGCTGGTGCTCTTGACGGCGATCGGCGGCGCGGCGGCGTGGTTCTTGTTCTTGGCCGAGCCCGACAAGCGCGAGGCCCTAGAGGCGCGCTTCTCCGAAGCGAAGGCGTCGAGCGCCACCCGGCTGCAAGAGGCGACGCTGCCGCCAGAAGGCGAGCGTCGGGACAACCGCCTCGTCGACTCCGAGCGCCGAAAGAAGGCGGCCGACCGCAAGGCCGAGATCGAAGCCGCCAAGGCCGCTGGCGAGGCGCCACCGGCGCTGCCTGTCGCGCCGCTCACGACCGAGGACGTCGACAAAGTGGCGCAGCAGACGAAGTCGGAGATGATCAACTGTGTCAAGAACTTCGGCGACGCCGGAAAGGCGTACAGCGGTGTCGGCGCGACGCTGACGATCAGCGGCGACGGCGAGGTCCTCGAAGTCGAGGCGCTGTCTGACTTGCCCGAGGCGATGCACGACTGCGTCGAGAACCGCATGCGGCGGCTCCGCTTCAAGGGGGGCCGACCCGACGAAAAGCCCATCAAGGCCTACGTCTCGTTCTACCGACAGGTGGTGGGCGGCCGGAGCAAGGGCGCGCGCGGCGCCAAGCCCAAGGCTGAGGACGAATCGCTTTGGTAGCGGCCGCTGCGCGCTCGGACGGGCGACAAGCCCAGCTGCCCCTGCCAGCGGCTGTGGGTCGGCCGAAGGCGAGGTCGCGTGCACGCTGGCGACGGTGGCTCGGGTCGCCGACGCTGACGATCGCGATCATGGCGTCTGTCGGTGCGACGGCGGCGCTGGCGTGGCCAGCTGCGGCGGTGGCCCAGAGCGTAGCCATGCGCCAACGAGCGCGCGAGATGTCCGACGAGGCGGCCAAGCTCTTCAAGGCCCAGCGCTACGCCGAGGCCGCCGAGCGCATCGAGCAGGCCTACGCCCTCGATCCCACCGTCCGCGTGCGGCTGCGCAACGCCGGGCGGGCCTGGCAAGAGGCCGGCAATGCCGCGCGCGCGCTGCACTGCTTCGAGCGCTTTCTCGCCCTCGAGACCGATCCAGCCCTGCGCAAGGACACGGAGGAGCGAATCGCAGCCGTCCGGAAAGCTGGCGGAGGCGAAGACTCGGGGCGCTCGCCGGCGGGGGCGGCTTCAGCGTCCCCGTCGTCGACGAAGGGCAGCGAACCACCGGCCCCTGGAGGCCGCGCCTCGCCAGCTGCGGCCACCACCGCTGCGACGCCGGTCATCACCGCCACGGCTGGCTCGCCAGGGCGCGCGCTGCCGATCGCCATCGCCGGCGCCGGCGTCAGCTTGTGGGTCGCCGGCGCCGCCTGGCACCTGCGCACCGCAGCGGCCGACGACACGGTGGCCGAGGGCGAGCGCAGCGGCCAATACGCCTACCCCGGCGGCGACAAGAAGCTGGGGCGCGACCGGGAGACCCTCGCCACCAACCGCGCAGTCGCTTGGTCGCTGGTGGGCGCGGGCGCTGTGGGCGCAGGGGTTGGCGCTTGGCTGTGGCTGCGCGCGCCTCGCACGGAGGCCGGCGCCTCCGTCTCGGTAATGCCGACGGTTGGGCGCGATGGCGGCGGTTTCGTGGCCGCCGCCCGGTTCTAGAGCGGGACCAGCGCCCTTCCGCGGCGTCTGTGGCGTGCTGTGCGCTCAGAGACTCGGCGCAGCCTAGCTGGGGGACGCGCCATTTTCTGGCTCGCCGATTCCGGCGCTGCGCCCCATTCTGCGTCCACGAGGCCAATTCGTGAGCGTCTCTCAGCTGCTCGGACTGGACGCGACTAGAACGCGGCCTTCCACTGGGCGCAGCAGGCGTCGAATGAGCAGGCGTCGTCGCCGTCCTCGCTGCCGGTGTCGCAGGTCTCGGACTGCTGCTCCTCGCAGGAGTTCAAGGCGCCGATCGCGGTCTTGCAGGTTTGCGAGACGTTGCAGCTGGTGAAGCAGCCGTCGAAGCAAGTGACGACCTTGGCCTGGCAGCCACCGAAGCAGCTGAAGTCGGCGCCGCAGGCCATCGCACACTCCTCGACGTCGAGCGCGCACTTGCTGAAACAGGGCTCAAGGCAGGGCACGTAGGGGCAGCAGTTGCGCGTCTTGTTCGAGCCACCGTCGCAGGGGTTGGCGTCGCAGGTGGCAGTCTTGGGCTTGCCGAAGAGGTCGAGATCGGTCGTGCCGCCACCGCCTGTCGTCGGCGGCGTGCAGGCGATAGCGCCAGCGCCGCCCTGGTAGACGAGGTTGAAGGGGCCGTCGAGGGTCAGTGAGGCCGGACCGATGCCCGCGACGGGGTTGGTGACGACGACGCCCTTGAAGGCGCCGAGCACGACCTCGCCGGACTTGGTTGGACAGCCGTCGATGTCGATGGTGCCGGTCCCCTGGGTCGTGAGGACCGCGCCTTGGCTGGTGTAGACGACCCAGGCGGCGCCGCCCTGGTCCGTGACCACAATGCCCTTCTTCGGCAGGGGGTGGACCGCCGTGTCGATGGTGGCGACGATGGTCGTGCCGCTGGCATCGGCGATGTATAGTTGGAGGATCTTGTCCGCGTTGGCGGCGCCAAAAACCTTCGCCTTACCGGGATCGGGCGTCTCGCTGGCCTCGACCTTGGTGCTGGCCCCTGCGGGGTCCTTGGCTTGGACGCTGGCGGTGTTCTTGCCGGCGCTGCCACCACCACCGCCACCGC
>SXNM01000221.1 GCA_005777155.1 Pseudomonadota bacterium
CAGTTGTCGGCGGCGTCCTTGACGGTGTCGTCATCGTCGTCGTCGTCGCAGGCGTCGCCCTGGCCGTCCTTGTCGGTGTTGAGCTGGTTTGCGTTGACGACGAGCGAGCAGTTGTCGGTAGCGTCCTTGACGGTGTCGCCGTCGTCGTCGTCGTCGCAGGCGTCGCCCTGGAGGTCCTTGTTGGTGTCGAGCTGGTCCTTGTTGGCGGTCAGCGTGCAGTTGTCGGCGAGGTCGGCCGCGCCGTCGTCGTCGTCGTCCTCGTCGACGCAGTCGGCGCCGCCGGTGTTGTCGGTGTTGACGAAGCCCTCGTCGGTCTGGGCGTCGCAGTCGTCGTCGTTGCCGTTGCACGTCTCTTTGGCGGGGGTCGCGGCGTTGCAGCCGATCTTGCCGGCCGCGCAGGTCTGCGTGCCCTTGCAGACGCCAGCCTCGTTCTGGTTGCTGCAGGCGTCGGCGAGGACGTCGTCGTCGGTCTTGCCGTCGCAGTCGTCGTCGCTGCTGTTACAGAGCTCCGCCACGGCCTGCTGGCCCTTGCACTCCGAGAGCCCGGCCTCGCCGCAGGCCCGCTCGCCGTTGCAGGCGCCGATGGCGTTGACGATCTGGCAGATCGTGTTCGACTTCTTGTAGATGGCGAGCGCCGTACAGGTACAGGCGCCGCTCGTCGGCAGGCAGCGTTTGCCGATGCCGGGCAGGTCGGCGCAGGTCGCGCCAGCGCCGCAATCGGCGGAGACCGCGCACGTCCCGGCGCAGTAGCTGCCCTTGCCCTCTGGGAAGAGCACGCAGGTGCCACCCTCACACTGGGCGTCGGCGGTGCAGGGCAGGCACTGGTGGCGGCGCCGGGAGACGCACGCCGTCGGGCTGGCGGTGTCGAGCGGATCGCTGGCGGCGCAGGTCATGCCGGCCGTGCAGTCGCCGTCGCCCTTGCAAGCGCCCGCGCAGACCTTGCCGGCGGCCTCATGCGCGCAGATGCCGCTGGCGCAGTCGTTGGCGGCAAGACATTCCTCGCCGATCGCCTTGCCGGTCGGTGACACCTCGCCGCCGCCGTCTGGATCGGCGCTGTCGGACACGCCACCATCCTGGCCGACGGCCGCGCCGTCGCTGGCCGTGCCGTCGCCGCCGCTAGCGCCCTTGACGCCGACAACCGTGTCTTCGCTGCCACAGCCGATCAGCGCGGCGAGCACGCAGAGCCCGAGCCACGAGCGCCCTTGGATCGCGAGCGCAGAAGGGAGACCGCGTCGCAGACCGAAGGTCGCAGATCGAGACGCCGGCGAGCCAAGGTGGGCCACGGGTGTAGAGTGCGGTGCCGTCATGGGGTGCGCCTCCTCTGCGCTTCCAGGATCATACAGAATTAGTTAGCGGAGGTCACGAATTTGAGCCTTTGAATTCCTGGTTGGTCGAGCGGCCGCTGGTGTCGTAGCGCAGCGCGGCGATGGCAGCCTCCAGGTCGCGGCGACGCTGTCGAGCCGGCTCGAGGTCATCAAAGCGTGTAGAGTCAACGTTTTCCCAATCGTAGGGGCAGTGGCGACATGCAGAGCCGCAGCAGCGCCCGCGCATCTGGTGCGCTGCTGCGGTGAGTACGACGAAGCCGGTCATGGGATCGGCGTAGACGCGTTCATCGCGCGCCTGGGCCTGATCGTGTCGCTGGTAGGCCTCCAGCAGGCGGGGATCGAGGTCAGTTCGCTGCACGGGGGCGGGCTCCTGGCGAGGTGCGGGCCCCTTGGAGTGTCGCTGCGAGGGGCCGCAGGTGCTAGGGTGCGGAGGGGATGCGCGGGAGGCAAGCGAGCAACGAAATGCGGGTGGTCACGCCGGAGGGTGCGCAGCGGCTAGACGCGGCCTTGAACGCGGCCGGGGCGCCGTGGCAGCGCGTCGACGTCGCGGTCGCGGCGGGCAAGGCGACGATCACCGCCTGTGGCCCAGCGGACGCAGCGCAGCCGTGCTTTGGCGCGATCTTGACGCTCACCAAAGGGGCGCCATCGCTGACTTGGGCCGCGACGCCCTCTGCCCCGCAGGGTTGGCAGCAGGTCGCGGCGGCGCGGCTGGCCGGCCTCGATGTCCACGAGCTCAGCGTCGAGGTCGCCGCTGGGCCGCAGGCGCGTATCGGCGTGGCGGCGGGCGGCAGGGACAGCTCGCTGGCGGACGCAGAGGCCGGGTCGGCAACGCGGGCGCCGCAGGGCTACATCATCGAGGCGCCTCAGCGCCGGGCTGCGCCGGCCGAGCAAGGCCCGATGCGCCCGGCGGACGCCATTGCGCCGCTGGAGGCCGTCGGGGTTGCCCTGCTCTGCGCGGCCGTCGCTTCGCTGGTGGCGTGGCGTTGGCGCAGAGGCCGGGGCGGCCGCAGCGGGCGCTTGGCGGCCGAGGCCGCACCGGTCGGCGAAGAGGCGACGGCTGGCGACAGTGGGTCCGTGGCGTGGAACCAAGACGAGGTGGCGGCGCTGGCGGGCGCACGGCTACGGGTCGCCACACTCAGCTTTGGGACCTTCGTCGCCGTCAGCCTTGGCGTCTACCACTGCTACCCGTTCTACGTCTTCGACATGTACTCGGACGTCTACGACGACGCCAATCGCATCGTCGCCATCGACGCGCAGGGCGTCGCCCATGAGCTCGACGCCTATGCGACGTTGTGGTGCGAGGGCGGCCCCAACTCGGCCTGGCTGACCCCGCCCGGCTGTCCACAGACCCAGCGCTACGCGGCGCGCGACCGCTACGCTGCCGGCGCGCTGCGAGCGCGGACGTCGGCGACCGCTGCCGGCGTGGGCGCTGCGCTGGAGCCGGTCTTGATCGCCCGGCGCGTCTGGCGTTTTGGCGCAGAGGGCGTGGAGGTCCAGGATTGTCCGCTGCAGCGCTGTCGAGGCGCCCGGGAGGCGCCGTGAGCACCGCCATCGCCTGGCTGCGCGGCGCGAGCCCGTGGGATGGCCGTGATCGCGCGCCGCTGCGCTGGGCCATCGCGGCGGTGGCGACGTGGGACTTGGTTCACCTGCTGGTGCTGGCGACGAGGGACGCCGGCGACCTGCTGCCCGTGGCGCCGGGCTGGCCCTACCAGTGGCTGGTCATGCATGGCGAGGTGTTGGCGGCGCTCGGGGGGCTCGGGCTGGCGGCGGCCCTGGGGTTTGCCCTAGGCTGGGCGCCGCTGCGCCTTTGCGCCGTGCTGCTCGTGGCGCTGCACCTCGCGGAGGAGAGCGCCGGGCGCGCCTTTCGCTCGCTGCCGCCGGAGCCCTTTCAGCCGGGGCTCTTCCTCTATGGCTGGCTCCTCGGCTTGCTCTATGCGCGTGAGGTCGGCCTCGGCGGCGATCGCCAGCGCAGCGAGGCGTTGGCAGAGTCTGGCGCGCTGGCTGCGTGCGCTGCCAGCTATGTCCTGGCTGGCTTCGCCAAGCTGGCGCACCACGGCCTGGACTGGGATCACCGGGCCATCTGGCACGTCGTGCTCAGCCTACGGCCCATCGACGGCTGGATCGACGGCGCGCTCGGGCTCGATCTGTCGACGCCTGTCGTCGGCTCGCGGCTGCTGGCGGCGGCGCTGGCCTATGGCGCGCTGATCAGCCAGCTCGGCGCGGCTGCGCTCTGCTTTGGCGGCGGCGTCCGGCGGGCGGCGGCGACGCTGCTGGTGGCGATGCACGTCGCGATGTTCGTGCTGGCGGCGGCCTTCGATCCCGAGATCATCGTGCTGCTGGCCGTGTTTTGCCGGCTGTGGCCGGGCGGCCGTCGGGGTGCGGCGCCAGCGCAGCGGCCCTCATCGATGGTCGCTGCCGGGCTCGCCACGCCGCCGTCGCGCTGGTTGCCGCGCCGCCTCCTGCTCGGGTGCGCCGGCCTGGTGGCGGTGGCCTGGCTCTCGCCGCTGCGGGCGTGGATGGCGTTCGCGCCGCTGCTGCCGCGGTGGCCCTTCGACCCATGACCGCGCAGCCTCTCGATTGGGCCGCATGCCGCCGCAAATTGGCGTCGTTCCGGCGCGCAGATGCGGCGGACGGCGACGGAAGACCTTGAATTCTCGTGCGCAATCTATAGCGTCTTGGCCCCTTCACGGGCCCGGGCGGCGTGCCTCGGGCGCCGATCGCCAGAGAAACTTGATGCGTCGCTCCAACCTGTGGATCCCCTTCTTCGCCTGCGCCGCGATTGCCTGTAGCAGCCCGACCACCACCGGGCCACAGCTCGTCAGCCTCGACACCGGGAGCGACGGCGCAGTGGACGCAGCCAGCGACGTGACCGCGAGCGAGGACGGCAGCGGCACGCTGCCTGACGGCGTCACGTCCACCGGCGACGCCCTCGCAGACGGCGCGATCGACGACACCGCGACGGAGGACTCCAACGGCGACTCTGCAGCCGACGGCACCGGCGTTGACAGCGCTGCCGACAGCGGCGGCGGCGCCGATGGCGGCGGCGGGCCTCAGACCGAGCCCTCGGCCTGCGAGACCGACGAACACTGCGCCAGCGCCACGGGCAAGCGCTGCGACGTGGCCGCCCACCTCTGCGTGTAGTGCCTCGAGACCAAGCACTGCAACGCCGGGCAGGCCTGCGAAGGCAAGATCTGCGTCGACGCGCTGGCGTGCAAGTCCGATGTCGACTGCAAGGCTACCAACCAAGTCTGCGACAAGGTCGGCGGCAAGTGCGTCGCCTGCAACACCGGCAATGACTGCAGCGCCGGCACCTGTGTCGACCACTTCTGCACGACGGTCAAGGCCTGCAAGTCGCGCAAAGAGTGTGACCTCGTGTGCGACGTCAAGCTCGGCGTCTGCGTCGAGTGTGAGTCGAGCGACGACTGCCCGGCCGCGAAGTTCTGCGGCGCCGGCATCTGCGTCAAAGACCTCTGCGCCGGCCCAACGTGCGTCGGCGGCAAGGCGTTCGCCTGCAAAGTCGATGGGTCTGGCTTTGAGTCCGGCAAGCTCTGCGACGACGGCGACGTCTGCACCGAGGGCGATGGCTGCGGCGGCGGACTCTGCGTGCCCGGCCCGGTCAAGGTGTGCGACGACGGCAACCCCTCCACCGACGACGCCTGTGACAAGGCCGAGGGCTGCACGACGTCGACCAACGTCGCGGCGTGCAGCGACAACGATCCCTGCACTATCGACGATCTGTGCGCCGACGACGCCTGCAAGGGCAAGGCCAAGTCGTGCGACGACGTGAACCCTTGCACCATCGACACCTGCGAGGCCAGCACTGGCGCCTGCACCTTTCAGCAGGCGACTGGGCCGTGCAGCGACGGTGACGCTTGCAGCAAGGACGACGTCTGCGACGCCGGCAAGTGCAAGAGCGGCCCGAAGGTCGAATGCGACGACGGCAGCCCCTGCACGACGGACAGTTGCGACAAGGTGGTCGGCTGCAAGTGGGTGTCGCTCACCGGCGGCTGCAATGACGGCAGCGACTGCACCACCAACGACACCTGCAAGGACGGCAAGTGCATCGGCGTCGGCAAGCAGTGCGTCGACGGCAACCCTTGCACCGACGACACTTGCCTGGTCGGCGACTGCATCTTCAAGCCCAACACCAAGACCTGTGACGACGGCGACCCGTGCAGCACCGGCGGCGCCTGCCTCACCGGAAAATGCACCGGCAAGGTCACCAAGTGCGACGACGCCAACCCCTGCACCACCGACACCTGCAAGTCAGGCGGCTGCGCTTTTGCGCCCAACACCGAGCCCTGCAACGACACCGACGCCTGTACCGAGCAAGACACCCTGCAAGGAGGGCTACTGCATCGGAAAGAAGAAGACCTGCGACGACAGCAACGACTGCACGGCGGACAGCTGCGGCGCCACCGGCTGCAAGAACGAGAAGCTGAACGGCACGGCCTGTGGTGACCCCGGCAGCTGCTCGACCTGCGACGCCGGCGTCTGCAAGGGCTCGACGTCGGCGGGCTACGAGACGTTCTTCGGCGGCATGGGCACGGACACCTTTGGGGGCGTCCTGCCGCAGTCGGACGGCACGTTGCGCGTTTATGGCCGCAAGGGGGTCAACTCTGAGCAGGGCTGGCTGGTGAAGGTCAGCGCCAAGGTCTACCTCGACTGGGACAAGACCTATGGCGGCAACAGCAATGACGGCTTCTTCGACGGCGTCGATGACGGCAAGGGCAACCAGACGTTGGTCGGAAACTATGGCGGCGACGGCTGGATCATGCGGGTCGACAGCGCTGGCGACGAGGTCTGGGCCGAGTACCACGGCTCCTCGAGCTACACCGACACGCTGTACAGCGTGGTCGCCAACGCCAAGGGCTTCGCCACGGTCGGCCGACAGTCGTACTCCAGCAGCTCCAGCACCTACAACTATGGCTACGTCCTGCAGACCGACGGGTCGGGAAAGTCGCTGTGGAGCAAGCAGTTCACCGCTATCACCTCCTTCAATGGGGTCGCGATGGTGAATGACACGCTGGCGGTGGTGGGCAACGGCGCTGGCGCCAAGGGCGGCGCTGATATCAAGCTCAAGCTGCTCGAGCCGGGTGGCACCGAGATCTGGAACGTCGACATTGGCGCCGCCAATAGCGACTACGCGGGCGACTTGATCACGGTCGGGGATGACCTCGTCGCCTTTGGCGACACCTACGTCAACAACATCGGCACGGCCCTGATGGCAGCGCGGGTCACGCCCAAGGGCAAGGTGGTCTGGGAGCTGCTGCCTGGCACGGTGATGGGCTCGGCGGACGCGGCGGTCGAGCACAAGGGCACGCTGATTTTCAGCGGCTACACCTACAACAGCAACCAGAAGGACGGCCGGTTGATGGCGCTGCAGGCCAACGACGGCGGCGTGCTCTGGAGCCGCGACGCCAAGCAGTCCCTTTATTACAACGACTTCTTGAGTAGCCTCGTCGTCGCAGACAACCAGCTGCTCGCGTCTGGCCAGGCCTATGTGACCAATGGTCAGGGCTTCGAGGGCTGGCTGATGCGCCTGACGCTGGACGGCAAACTCGGCTGCGAGTGCTCCTCCGAATTCGACGACGGCAACGCCTGCACGACGCAAGACACCTGCTACCTCGGCGTCGGCAAGACCTACGGATACGCCAACAACGGTACCGCATGCACCATCGACGCGGCGCCCGGGCAATGCCAGGCGTCTGGCGTCTGTAAGCCATCGTGCGGCAACAAGTACTGCGAGACCGGTGAGAACAACTCGAATTGCCCGAGCGACTGCAAGCCGAGCAAGCACCCTTGCGACTCGCACTGCGGAGCCACCGCCCAGCACCCATCTTATGCGTGCTACTGCGACGCACAGTGCAAGGCGTCCAAGGACTGCTGTTCGCCAAGCGGCGTCAAGACGTCGAGCTGCGCCGGGTCGACCTGCGGCACCTGCCAGTAGCGCGGCCGCTTGGCCTCGGCGCTGAACGCTCGGGATCGTCGAGCGACGCGCTGGGCCGCAGGCGTTGACGGTCGAACGACGTCGCGGTTAGCCTCGCAGTCCTTCGCCTGGGCGCCGTCCTGGCGTGGCCCTCTCGTACGCCTCTGCCTGAGAGATATGCACAGGAGCGTGAGCCATGGGACAGAAGCGTGCGATGTGGGTGGTGGTTGCGTTGACCTTGCTGGCTGCTTCGCCGGCGCTGGCCGACATGCATGGCAAGAAGCTCGGCGTCGGCGTTGGCGGCGGCACCATCGCCAACGGCTTGACCGCCAAGTACTACCTGACCGAGAACACGGCCCTCCAGGTGATGCTGGGACAGCGGTTCCGCCACGGCGTGAGCGTCGGCGCGGACTATGTGATGGAATTCGCGCCACTCGCCAAGGGTGGCGCCGGCAGGTTGTTCTGGGGCGCGGGCGTCGGCGCTGGGCTGCTGCTCTACGATGTTGGGGTGAATCAATCCAATATCATCGGAGTGTCGGGCATCGTCGAGCTGGGTTGGCACTTTCAAGCGCTGCCGCTGGAGTTGATCGTCGATTGGCGGCCCACCTACTTCATTGGCGACTACCTGGACGGTCTCTGGCTGGGCGGCGGTGGCGGCGCGATTCGTTGGTACTTCTAGACCGCAGGGGAGCGACCGGTCGGCGGCCATAGGATCTGCTTGGGCCTCGCCCCCGCGGGCGCCGCAGCGGCCTAGCGCACGCCTTCGAGGGCAACCAGCACGCGCTCAAGCAGCCGCAAAGCGCCGTTGCTGCCGAGCCAGGGCGCCGGGAACAAGAAGTGCGCCCGCTCGCTCGGGTAGCCAAACTCGACGAAGGGCAGCCGCGTCGCCGCCAGTTGATCGCGGTCGAGCGTGGTGCCGATGGCGACCTCCAGTTGATCGCGGTCGAGCGTGGTGCCGATGGCGACCTCGGCTCGGCACAGCGGCGGCATCGGCACGCCGGGCGGCGGCGGTTGCAACTGGCCGTGGGCGTCGTAGAGGGCGGCGCGATCATCGGCGAGGGCGCGCAGCTCATGCGGCGTCGGATCTTGTAGCCAGTGGACGTCGTCTGGAAGCGTCCGGCCGTGATGCTCGCGCAGCATGGCCTCGACGGCAGCGCGGCCGCCGAGGCTGAAGTGACAGGTGCCGAGGCAGACCGGCACCATACCGACCTCCATCAGGAGCGACGCGACGCCGGCGACCCGCGGTGCGTCGCCGAAGAGCGCGAAGCCGCGGCCCGTCAGGCGCCGATGGGCCAGGGCGAAGAGCTCCTTGCACCGGCTGCGCTCGTGCTTGATGAGGCGCTCGGCGCGCTCGCTGACGCGGAGACCGCTGGCGCTGCCGGTGCCGCTCGGACCTTGGCCCGAGGCGTCGATCGCCGCCGCCACGTCGCGCAGCCAGCGATCGGTGCCCTCAAGGCCGAGGGGCAGGCCAGCGCGGATGGGCCGCCGGCCCGCGGCCCGCAATGCGCGCTCCGTCCGCCCTTGCGCCCAGGGTAGCAGCACTACGTGGCGGGCCCGCACGACCTGCTGCAGCGTGGCGTAGGGCTCGCCGGCGAGCCAGATCGCTTTGGCCTGCAGCCCAAGGTTGTGGGTGAGCCGGCGGAGCTCGGCGACCGTGCCCTGTTGGTCAGGCTCGTAGCGATCAAAGGGCAGCCCGAGGATCGCCACCTCATCAGCGGCCGTCTCGGCGAGTGGGGGCCACGCTTGGCGGTCGAGCAGCGTGCCGATCGTGGCGTCGTAGCCCTCCCAGAGATCGGCGTCGTAGTTGCGGGCGTCGACGGCGACGACGTGGACGCCGGTCTTTTGCTCCAGGCGGGCACACACCGGGCCGGTCGGCTGGGCCTGCAGCGAGATCGGCGTGCTGGAGTCGATGACGACCACCTGCGACTGCCGCCGTGCCTGAAAGGCGACGATCTCCTCTTCGAGCTGATGCGTGCTGCCGGAGATCAGATCCTCGTCGATGAACTGCGAGTACCGCATCCGGTTGTGGGCGTCAGCGACGCCGTCGTGCTCGACGAGGTGGTGCTGGGTCTTGACCTTGCAGCCGACGCTGGCGTGGCACATGCACAGCGCATCGGGGATGGCGTGGGTCGCCAGATAGACGCCGAAGAAGGGGGTGTGGCTGGAGGCGCGGATGACCAGGTCGTCGAGCCGCAGCGGAGGGCGGGTCGCGGCGGCCGAACTCGCCTCGTCGCGGCGGGACACCCTCTGTGGCGGTGTGGTGGTGGCGGCGACGTCGGCGAGGGCCGGCTGCGCAGCGCGAGGCGCCGGAGCGTCCGCGGGCGACGCCGCAGAGCTCTCCGACGACGCGGTGGTTGCCGCCTCGGGGTCGGCGGCGCCTCGTCGGGGCTCGCGGCGTCGGCGCGGCCCCAAGTCGTCGTCGTCCGGTGGCTGCCAGGCGTCGCTCACGCTCCCTCCTCGAGGCGACGGCCGAGTCGGAGCTCCCCGACCGCGACGGCGGCGAAGGCTGGCGGCTCGGAGCGTAGCGGCACGCCCTTGCCGGCGCCCAACATCGCGTCGAGCTGCTCGATGCCGCCGGGTGTGTGGACGGCCGCCTCGAAGCCGGTGAAGAAGTCAGAGCCCATCGCGGCCTCGACGAGCCTCACGTTGCTGCCGACGGCGCCGAGGCCGAGGCCAAGCCGATGGTGCAGCAGCAAGGGTAGCTGGACCTGCACCAGCTGATCGCGGAGGAAACCGGCGCCAAACCAGAGGTCGAAGGCACCCGGCTGCAGGTAGTGCGCCAGCGCGCCAGGATCGGGGAAGAGCACAAATCGTTCGCTGACGCCGAGCGCGCCGAGCACCTGCGCCGTGCGGTCCCAGTTGTCTTCGGCCTGGTTGCCTTGGATCAAGAGCCGGGCGTCGAAGCCGAGCTCGCGGAAAAAGGCCAGCTCGCCGAGCTCTTCGTGGGCGATGCGGCGCAGGTCGAAGCTCCGCACCGAGCCGATGTTGTAGGCGACCCGGCGCGGTCGGCCGGCCTGCCGGGCGTCAAAGCTAGAGATCGCCGCCGCAGCCTGCCGATCGAGGTCGGCGACCGCCGCCGCACAGGTTTGGGACGATACGCCGGTCGCTGTCGCCACTGCCTGGTAGAACGACAGGGTCGCCGCCCGGCCGTAGGGCAGCGGCGCCTCGATGGCCGCCATGCCGTGGGCCTCAGCGCAGGCCTTGTCGAACTCGATGAGGAGGTTCGGGCCTGGATGCGCGTTCCAGCCAGCGTCGGCGACGGCGAGGAAGTCGTCGAGGTGGGCGCGTTCGTCGAGGACGACGCCGATTTCGAGGCCCATGGCTGCGAAAACGCTTTCGATCTCAGCGCGCTCGTCGGGACGAAGCGCCATGCCGACGAGGTTGACCCGCCGCTTCCAGTGGGCGTCGTCCGCGATGGTGCGCCGGCTGCTGCGTGTCAACGCCTGGTAGAGGTCGTCAACGACCTCGGCGGGGCTCTTGGGCTTGAGGCCGTGGGTCAACATCGGCACGACGTCAAGGCCGAGGTCGCGCGACGCCTTGCGGGCGACGTTCTTGACGTTGTCGCCGATCATCACCGTGGGGCAGGTCGAGAGCACGAGCAGCAGCCGTGGCCGCAGCTCGGCGTGTACCAGCTCGATCGCCTCGCGCAGGCGTCGGTTGCCCTGCCCGGTCACCATCTCGTCTTCACGCAGGTTGGTGCAGAGGAACTTGTGGCGGTTGCCCTCGTGGACGCGGGCGCGCCGCTTACTGACGACGTTGCTGCAGTCGCGATCGGAGTGAATGAGCACGACGACGTCGCCGCGCAGCTGTGAGAGCAGCTCCGTGCTCGCTTGGTACGAGCAGCACTCTTGGGCCAAGAGGGCGCCGGGGTACATGCGGTGGGGGCGAAAGCGGGCCATCGCGTCTAGCTTGTCGGGGCTTGGGTTGGCGAGCAAGGGGTGGCGCGCGGCGCGGGGTCCAGTGATCAGAGCGGGGGGGCGGCGGCGACGGGCCTGTGGGCCTCGCGGCGGCGTCCGAACCCTGTGTTGGCGGCGCTCTCTGGCCCAGGCCGAGCGCGGGCGCTACCCATCGGCCTACTTGATGTAGCTCAGGCAGGCGCCGGCTTCGCACTGGACCGCGATGAGGCCATCGCCCGCGCTCAGGCCGTCTTCAGCGATGACGGGCTTGGGCATGCAGTCGCAGATTGCGATCGTCTGGGCACACTTCGCCTCTGCGGCCTCCATGGCGTCCTTGGCGTACTTGGCGACCCCGACGGCCTTCTGGCTGCCGCAGCAGTCAATGGTCTGCAGCAGCGTCGTGCAGTCGCTTTGGGTCTGGCAGGCCTTGGGCGCCTTGGGTTGCTCTAGCCCGGTCGGCTCGCACTTACCCTTGGGGGCCACAACGGCGCTGCGGCAGATGCCTGCTTGGCACACCGCCTTGAAGTCGCCGGCGGCCCAACCGGCGTAGCCGTCCTCCGCCTGGGTGGCGAACTGAGCACAACCGCAGGCCGGGTACTGGCTCGCGCACTGCGTCTCCGCCGCCGCAAAGGCCGCGGCCTCGCCCTTCGAGAGGCCGAGGGCGACCTGAGTGCCGCAACAGTTGATCTGGTGCAGCGCGACGAAACACTCGCCATCGGCGGCGCACTCTTTAGCAAAGATTGGGAATTTCAGCGGAGCCTGGCCGCACTGGACGGCGCTGGTGTCGGCGCTGGTGTCGGCGCTGGTGTCGGCGCTGGTGTCGGCGCTGGTGTCGGCGCTGGGGCCGGCATCGCCGTCGTTTGGTGTCGCATCTGCGCTGGTGTCGGCGCCAGCGTCGGCAGCATCGGTCGCCACGGCGTCGCTGGCGTCGACGACCGCTGCGTCTCCGGCATCGGTCGCCACAGCGTCGCCGGCATCGGTCCCAACGTCCTTGGCCTCGGCGTCCGCAACGTCCGCTGTGTCAGCGGCGTCGGCTGTGGCACCGTCGCCGGCGGTGTCCGGCCCGGCGTCATTGGCGGTGTCTGGCGCTGTGCCCGTCGCCGCGCCACAGCCCGATCCGGCGGCCACCACCACGAGACCACCGATCGAAAGCGCCGCAGCGAACTGTCGCCAACCCCTCTTGGTGTTCATGCCACCTCCGCTGCTCCAAAAAAAGCAGGCCGCCCGGCGCCAAGATAGGCGCCGGGCGGCCTGGATGCCAGGGCGAGCGCGGCTAGCGGCCGCCAGGCGTAGGGCGCGATCAGTTGGTGATCGCGATCTTGCGCGGCTGCACCGCGGGCTTCTTCGGCAGGTGCAGGTGCAGCACGCCGTCCTGCATCTTGGCGACGATGTTCTGATCGTCGATGTCATCGCCGAGGCCGAAGGTGCGCCCAAAGCGGCCGAAGGTGCGCTCTAGCCGCTGATACCCCGGCTTGTCGGTGCGCTGCTCGGCCCGGCGCTCGCCTGAGATCTTCAGCACCCGGTGCGTGACCTCGATCTCGATGTCCTCGAGCTGGACGCCGGGCAGGTCGAGCGAGAGCTTGAACGCTTCGGCGGTCTCGTGGATGTCCGTCGTCGGCCGGAAGTCGGCGCTGCCGAGGGAGGCGCGGCGAAGAACGCGGTCGAGGTCTTGGTGGGGCAGTGTCAAGTCACCCCACGGGTTCCAGCGTGCAAATTGCATGGCTTTCTCCTCTGCGGCCCCACGGGGCCTCGTCCAGGTCTACCTTGGTGCCGCCTCTGCGGCCACCGTGACCCCACGCAAGGACGTCTCAGGAGCCTGTCAACGGGCAAATGCGCTATGATTTCATACGCTTGAGACCATCACAAACTGCCGTCAGGACAATCAAGGACGAACCTGGCACTTCGTCAAGTCCCGGCCCGGCGCCGGCGATTATCCTCGCAACCTATTGCTCTCAATGCGCTTCCAACCATGACTGCCCGATCCCGGTGTGGACCTCGAGCGGGACGGCCAAGGGAAAAGCCTGCTCCATGGTCTGGCGACAGAGCGCCGCCGCCGCCTCGGCCTCTGCCCGTGGCGCCTCCAACAACAACTCGTCGTGGACCTGCAAGAGCAGCTGGACAGCGGGCAGCTCGGCGCGCAGCTTGGCGTCGAGATCGACCATGGCGCGCTTGATGATGTCTGCCGCTGAGCCTTGCACCGGGGTGTTGATCGCCATGCGCTCGGCGGCGGCGACGACAGCGCCGTTTTGGGCGTGCAGCTCGGGCAGTCGCCGCATACGGCCGAGCAAGGTCCGCGTGGCACCCGTGCGGCGGGCGTCCTCCAGGGCTTTGGCTTTCCAGGTCTCGATCGCCGGGTAGCGCGAGAAGTAGCGCTCGATCAACTCCGTCGCCTCCTTGCGGGTCAGGCCTTGCTCTCGCCCGAGTCGGCTGGCGCTCATGCCGTAGAGGATCCCGAAATTCACGGTCTTTGCCGTATTGCGCTGCTCGCGGGTGACCGCGGACTCCGGCACGCCGAAGAGCTGCGCGGCGGTGCGAGCGTGGACGTCGGCGCCGTCACGGAAGGCCTGCTGCATGGCCGGGTCGCCGCAGAGGTGGGCGAGCACGCGCAGCTCGATCTGCGAGTAGTCGGCAGAGATCAGGACCTTGCCCGACGCGGCGACGAAACAGGCGCGGATCTTTCGCCCGTCTTCCGTGCGAATGGGGATGTTTTGCAGGTTGGGATCCGTCGACGACAGGCGCCCGGTGGCCGCGACCGCTTGGTGGTAGCGGGTGTGAACCCGACCCGTGCGGCTGTGCACCAGCCCAGGCAGCACGGAGGTGTAGGTGCTGTCGAGCTTGGTGAGCGATCGCCAAGCCAAGACCTGACCGGGGAGCGGGTGCAGCTCCTCCAGCTGTTCCAGCACCGAGGAGTCGGTGGAGGGCCCGGAGGCGGTGCGCTTCTTCACGGGTAGGCCGAGGGCGCCAAACAAGATCTCGCCGAGCTGCTTGGGGCTGCCGAGGTTGAAGGCGCGGCCCGCGGCGGCGTGGGCCTCGATCTCAAGGGCCCGTGCCCGCTGGCGCAGGTCGACGGTCAATGCCTGTAGTCCCTTGACATCGATGCAGATTCCGGCCAGTTCCATGCGGCCAAGCACGAGCTCAAGGGGCAGTTCGAGGTCGACGAGCAGCGAGCACAGGCCCTCCTCTTCCAGCCTCGGTGCCATGCGCAGCCGCAGCGCCTCGACCACCTGTGCGTCTTCGCAGGCGTAGGCGACGGCGTCGTCGATGGCGACGGCGGCGAAGCCGGTGGCGCCGCCGGCCGTGCCCTGGAGGTCGGCGTAGCGGATGTTCTGGTGGCCGAGCCAGCGCTGCGCCAAGGCGTCGAGGCCATGGCCGCCGGTCGCTGCCGGGTCCAGGAGGTAGTCAGCGAGCATCGGGTCGAAGGCGAGGCCATCGACCGGCACACCCGCCATGGCGAGCATGGCGACGTCGAATTTTGCATGCTGGGCGCTCTTGCCGACCGTGGGATCGGCCATCAGCGGCGCGATCGCGTCGCGCACCGTCGCCCAGGGCAGCTGCCGCGGATCGAGCGGCGCGTCGTCGCCGGCGGCGCTGAGCGCCAACAGACCTTGCGCGCTACCCTTCGACACCGAGAGCCCTGGCCGATGGCCGACAGGGACATACCAGGCCTGGTCGCGGCCGACGGCGAAGGAGAGTCCGACCAGCGTGTCGCGCAACGGGTCGAGGCCGGTGGTCTCGGTGTCGAAGGCGAAGGCGCCAGCGCCACGCAGGGCCGCCACCATCGCCTGCAGGCTGGCGACGTCGCAGACCAGGGTGTCGCCGGCGCGGGAGAGGCCCTCCGCCGGCGTGGCGAGCTGGGCGGCCTGATCGGGCTTCGGCAGGCGGGAGAGCAGCGACTTGAAGTCCAGGGCGATGAAGATCTCCCGCAGGCGCTCGAGGTCCGGCGGCGTCAGCCGGAGCGCGTGCCAATCGAGGTCGAGCGGGGCGTCGCGGCGCAGCGTGGCGAGTTGGCGCGACAGGGCCGCTACCTCCCGACACGCCAGCAGATTTTCGCGCAGCTTGCCCTTGAAGACCTTGGCGCCGGGGTCTGCATCGAGCGCGCGGTAGAGGCCATCCAGGCTGCCGTGTTCAGCGATCAGCTTGGCGGCTCCCTTCTCGCCGATGCCCTGCACGCCTGGGATGTTGTCGGCGCTGTCGCCGCAGATAGCCTGGAATTCGATGAGCTTCTCGGGCGGGACGCCCCAGCGCACCGCGACATCGGCTGGGCTGTAGCGGATGCCCTTCATGGTGTCGAGCAGCTCGATGCCGCCGCCGACGAGCTGCATCAGGTCCTTGTCGGTGGAGACGATGGTGACCTTGGCGCCCTCGGCGGCCGCCGCGGTGGCAAGCGTCGCCAGCACGTCGTCAGCCTCCCAGCCCTGCATCTCAAGGACGGGGATGCCGTAGGCGCGAACGACGTCGCGAATCCACGACAGCTGGGGCCGCAACTCGGCGGGCATCGGCGGCCGATTGGCCTTGTAGGCTGGATACAAGTCGTTGCGAAACGTGTGCTTGGCGACGTCGAAGGCGACACCTATCGCGTCCGGGGCCTCATCGCGCAGCAGCCCCTCGAGCATGTTCACGAAGCCATAGACCGCGTTGGTCGCCATGCCGTCGCTGCGCGACATGCCGCGTATGGCGTAGAAGGCGCGGAACAGCGCGTTGTTGCCATCGACCAGGACCAGCTTCATCGGCCACCTCGTAGGCGCGACGGCGGCGCCCGAGCCGAGGGTGGCGGGTCAAGTCGATGGTGGCAATGGCGCCCCAGCGGCGCGTCGGCGCCTGGAACCCCGGCGGGGCTTCGCGCGGCATGGCGCGTCGGCAGAGAGGCCAGCCGCTCAGGCTCCGAGCAGGCGATCGTCGTCGGCGAAGACGACGCCATCGGCCAGCGCCGGATCGACGGGCAGATCGAGGCGGGGTGCGCGCGGCGCCGGCGCCTCAAAGAGCGCGACGATGGCGGCCAAGCCGTCAAAACGCGTCGGGTAGACCATGGCCTCGATGGCGAGGTTCCAGGCGCGCAGGGCGAGCTCGGGCGCCGCCAAGAGTGCTGCCCGCCGGGCCGGGTCGCGCAGCGACGCTGCGGCGGCGTCGACTTGAGCCGCATCGAAGCGCGTCGGCTGCACAGCGCGGTCGTCGGCGCCGCGGTGTGGCTGCGGCAACCCAGCGTCGCCACGCCAGAGCGGCACCTCGCCGCTGCCAGGCTCGGCGAAGGGATCCACCAGCTGGGCGCCGATCGCCGTGTTCATGTGGATGTGCGGCGCCACAAAGGGAAACGACACCATGGCGTCGAGGCCTGAGTAGGCCGACAGGGCGACGACATCGCCGCGGCCGACGACATCGCCCACCCGGCAGAGGGTGCGCCCGAGGTGGTGGTGGCTGGTCAGGAGGCCGCCGCCATGGTCGAGGTAGAGCTTGAGGCCGCCGCGGTTGTACTCGTTGCGGATAGCGACCACCCGCGCTGGCGCCGGCGCGACGACCGGCGTGCCAGGCACCAACGCGAAGTCGGTGCCGTTGTGGCTGTCATAGGTCAGGCCGCCGCCCCGAAAGTCGCGGACCTGTGTGACCCTCACGCTCCAGCCGTCGGCGGGCGGCGTCGGGGTGCGGTTGAAGAGGTTGACGATCGGCACCTTGCGGCCATGGGGCCGCCGGCCAGCCCAGGTCGCCATCGCCAGCCGCGGCGTGTAGACGCGCAGGCTCGACGGGCCGAATTTCGAGGCCGGCACGCTGGGATCGCCGCGCAAGGTGAGCCAGGCCTGCGCCGGCGCCTCCGGCGTCCAGCCCATGATCTCGCGCACCCTCAGCGGCGGCGGCGCTTTCATCGGGCGGCCTCCGGAGCGCTGGCAGCGGCCGGCGGCGCGGCGTCCACCCCGGCGATCGGCGGCGTCGTATCCACGCGGCCGTCGCGGTCGGCGGAGTCGAACATCAAGGCGCCCATGCGGTGCATGTCCTGCGGGTGGAGCACGCGCCAGGGGCCGCGCTTATCGACCGCGACGCCCATCGACCACGCCGCCAGCTCGCTGCAGTACCAGCGCTGCTTGTCTGGCGCGCCGAGCACGCCGAGAAAGTCGTAACCTCGCCCCACCTGGCTGCGGGCCCGCTTCACGGCCTCTACGCCGATCTCGACGGTCCACGTGGAGGGCCGGACGAGTTGCACACGGTGCGACTCGCGCAACAGCGTGAGCAGCGGCTTGACCTGGACGCCGTCACCGATCGCCTCGATGACCTCGAGTCGCTCGGTGTCGAGCACGGCGGCGTGGGAGAACGTGGCGTTGGTGGCGACCGCGACCACGTCGTCGCCGGTGTGATAGCCGCGCACGACCACCCACATGCCCGGCCCGCCGAGAGCGCGAATGGCCGCGATCCACCACGCGGTCTCGGCCTCATAGGCGGGGCCCTCCTTGCGCTCCAGCCCCTGCGACGCGGCGCAGCTGGCCGTGACGAACGCGCATGCGAGCCAGCCGAGCGCAGCGATGGCCCCGCTGACGAGAGGTCCGCCCGGGCGGCCGGCGGCATGGCCAAGCCGACGATCGCGTCGGTGTCGCGGCCCTCTGTCTCGGCGGGGATTCGACGGATGTTCTGCCATGGGCGCGGCGCTCCCTGTCGATCGTCCGGGCTGGCGAGGGCGCCGCGATGATGCCGCTGCGCTGGCCTTGCGCCAAGCCCGACGGCGCGGCAAGTTGCCGGCGACTGCGGCTGGGCGGGCCTCGGAGCTGCGCCATCGACCGAGGAGGACATCATGCCCATCGCGACGAGCTTGATGCTGAGGCCAGCCCAACGCCTGCCGCGCTCCGAGGCGACCTGGCAGCTGGTCGATGACCCCGACGGCGTCGTGATCGTGGACCTCGGCACGGGCGACATCCGCTTCCAGCGCCTGATGGGCGAGGAGCTCGACGAGGTCGGGCTGGTCGCGGCGGTGCGCGAGTCGATGATGCGGCCGCCGGAGGGACAGTCGCCGCAGCGCCCACGCCGCATGGAGCTGGTCGACGAGGTGGTGGCGTCGTGGCTCGGCAAAGCGCTGCGCATGATCGGCGTCCAGGTCGAGCTGGTCGAAGAGGTGGACGTCGCCGAGGCCGTGCTCGACGACCTGATGGAGGAGCGCTGTCCACCGCTGCCCGCCGACTGCGAGGTCACCGTCACCGACGTGGCGCCGAAGTGGCTGCGCACCAAGGTCGGCGCTCTGCTGGCCGAGGGCGCCGACACGCCCGCCCTGGCGGCGGCGCCGCTGGTCTTTGTCTGGGCGCCCAACGAGCGCGTGCCGGAGCTGCTGGAGCGCCTGCCCAAGCTGCGTTACCTCAGCCCGCCCGATGAGGCGCCGGTCGACGAAGACGCGGGGACTGCTGGCGCCGGCGAAGCCCGCAGGAGCGATGACGTAGACGACATCGACACGTCGCTGTGGCTCGTCGACCAAGACGACCGGGTACGCCTGGTCGACCACTGCTCGCCAGAGACCCTGGCGCCGCTGCACGCCGCAGCGACGGCGCAGATCCGCGGCTTGATGGTCATCGCCGAGCGCCACGCGACCCAGCCGCTTCCTGCCTTTGAGCGGCTTTGCGCGGCGTGGACGGTCGAGATCGTCGCGATCGACCCGGACGACGGGGACGAGGCCGAAGACGAAGACAGCGGCGACGGCGCAGAGGTTGGCCGCCTTCGCAGCTAGACCTGGGTCCGCATGTTCGGTGGCGGCCGAGCCCACGCCTGGGTGCAACGTCCGGCCGTTACGGACCGCAGAAAGGCGATCCGTCGAGCTGACCGACGCGGACCAGGCTCAGCTTGTGGGCCGAGCTCGACACACCCCAGGTGCCGGCCAGCAGCCAGGCATCGTCGAGGGCCCGGATCGACCTGAAGGTGTCATCGACCGAGGTCACGTAGCCGCGGAGGATGGCGCCCTGGCCGTCGAGGCCGATGCGCCCGAATAGACGCACATCGTCGGGAGACGTGCCAAATCCCGCGACGCCGATGCCCGCGGTCGGGTGCACCGCGATGCCGTAGAAGCGGCTGTCGCGACCGGTCAGGTCGACGTGCGTCCACAGCAGCTTGCCACCGGCGTCCAGGGCCACGATGGCGCCGCGGAGCTTGCCGCCCGCATGGCGCTCGCCGGCGGCGAAGGTCCTGCCGTCGGGGGCGAAGGTGAGGCCGCGTAGCAGGGCGCCCGGCGTGGGGTCGAGCCAGTGCAGCTCGAGGGCTCCCGCATTCCACCGCCAGACGGCGGCGCGGCGCTGCATCCAGGCCTGCGGCACGAGGTCGCCAACCACTAGTGTCTGCGAGGCGCCGACCGCGACGGCTTGCAGGCTGCTACCGCCGCTCGACGACACTTGTACGGGCACGCCAAGCTTGCCGCTGAGGTCGATGGGCGTGGCCGCGCCGTCGGAGCCGTTGTCGCCGACCGCCAACCAGCCGGCGTCGCCGGGCAGCGTCGCCACGCTGAAGAGCCGGCGATCGAGCTCGGGCGGGATGTGGTCCGACAGCACCTTGCCGGCCAGATCCACGCGGAGTGCCCGCGCACGGTGGTTGCCGTCAGATGACGTCGCGCCGGCCGCGCCGACGACCATCACCTCCGAGCCTCGTCGGGCCAGGTCGTAGTGCGCGTCAAAGCCAAGGCCACTGACCGTGGGAACGTGGGCGTCGAGCGTGCCGGCCTTGATGTCCAGCAAGGCGACGAACGCGCGGCCCGAGGAACCGACGTACGACCAGCCGGCCGCCATCGCCTTGTTGCCGTCGAGCAGCGCCACGCCGCGCGCGCCGAGGCGAACCCCCGACGGGGCCAGCGCCGCCTCGTAGCGGGTGCAGGGCCCGCAGCTTCCGGCGCTGCAGGTCTGGCTGTTGCCGCAGACAGCGCCGTTCTTGCCGGCCATGGCGAGACAGCCGGTGGCCGCGCCGCAAGAGGTCGTGGTGCAGGCCGACGTCTCGGAGCACACAAGCGACTCGGTCGTTGTGCAGGTCCCGGCGACGCAGCGCGCCTCCAGCGTGCACTGGCTGCTGTGGTCACAGGGCGAGGCGCCGAGGCGGGCCGCGCAGCCGGCTGTGGGCGTGCAGCCGACATCGCCGCAGGTCAGGCTGGGGCAGTTCTGTTGGACCTTGGCGCTGTGCAGCCGGCGGGCGAAGAGGCCGAGGTGCCCGCCGGTGTCGCGCACGGTGCCGAGGGCGATCAGCGAGCCGTCACCGACCTCGACGAGGTCATCGACGCGCCCCTTCAGGGCCGGCGAGAGGTTGGGGGCCGTCGGCGTGCCGCCATCCGCCGGCCACTTGGCGAGTTCGTAGTTGGTGAAGTAGGGGCTGACGCTGCCGATGCCGTAGCCGACGGCCGCGATCCAGCCGCCCCCTGCGGCGGCGGCGATGGCGGTCAACTCGTCGGGGGTCGCGCCGCCGTGGCTGTAGCCTGCAGTCGGCAAGACCTGCCCAGCGACGTCGAGCCGGGCAAGGTGGCTCGAAAGCGAGACATAGGTCGGCTTGACGGCGCCGGCGACGATGGCGCTGCCATTCGCGAGCACCAGCAGGCCGGAGAGGCTCTGTGCCGGGTCAGCGCTGAGGCCTACCTGCCAGCTGACCATGCCGGCCGCGGTCAGGCGCGCCGCCCAGAGCTCCTTAACGGTGCTGGACTTGCCGCGCAAGCCGGCAGCGACGATGTCGCCGCCGACGTTTCCTCCGCCCGGCGTCTCGGCGATCTGCACCTGCTCGAAGTGATCGGCGAACGCGGTGCCGAGCTCGGCGGAGAAGCCGATGGTGCCGTCGGCCTCGAGGCGCAGCAGCCAGCCATCGGCCAGGCCCTGGCTGCCCAGTCCACGCACGCCCGCCGCAACGATGGCGCCGGTGGGGTGGCCCTTGGCGTCGCGCTCACCGGCGGCAGCGCGCAGTCCATCGAGCCCCGCGCTGCCGAGGGCCTGCTCGCCTTTTACCGTGCCCGCGCCGTCGACGCGCAGCACCCAGCCCTGGCCGGGGTCGTCGCCGACCGCCAGCTCGCCGACCGCGGTGTAGACGTCCTGACCGGTACGCGCGACGTCGTGGAGCGTGCGCGCGCCAGAGCCCTCGATGACCTTCTGCCACTTCGGCTGCAAGTCGCGGTCCAGCCGCACGACCAACCCGCTGCTGGCGAACGCGTCGCCGGGCAGCGTCCAGCCGACGGCGATGGCGCCGCGGTCGAGGGTCGCGGCCCCGCCCTTGAAGACCTGATCGTCCAGGCCCTCGTCGAGGTCGGGGCCGCCGAGCCGGCACGGGCAGAAGTCGTTGCCGTCGCCGTCGATGTGCAGCAGCCACCCCGCAATCGGCGTGGCGCTGTTGACCCGCGTTTGCCCGACCAGCCGGGCGCCGTCGATGCCGAATGGCCCGCCGCCGACCAGCGCGTCATCGCCGAGGCCGTGCAGGTGGCGCGAGAAAACAGAGTTGCCTTTGGCGTCGAGGCGCTCGACCACGCCGTTGCCAGCGTCGGCGAGCCCGGTCGCGGCGGTGGTGCCGACGCGCAGCTCGCCGCCGTCCGGCAGGGCCCGAATCACCACCCAGGCGTCGTCACCGCCGAGCTGCTGCGTCGCCGCAGTTGCCGTGCCCGCCGCGGAGAGGTGCACCGCCATGGCGTCGCCAGGTGCGCTGGCGCTGGCCTTGTGCAGCCCGACGGCGCGCGCTCCGCCGTCAGCGAGGCCGCGTACAGCGCGCAGCGATGATACGGCCGCGCCGACCCGAGTCTCGAAGAGCACCTGCCCCTGCAGATCGATGTGGAGCGCGTAGGCCTGTACGACGCCAGCTGCGGCCGTCGCCTCCCCGACCGCGAGGACACCGCCCTGGAGCCCGACGCCGAGGCCGAAGATCCGCTCCGATCGCGCGGCCTCACCCTTGGCCTGCTCGCCGTAGCGCTTGGCCATCAGCTGCTGGCCCTTGGCGTCGTAGCGCAGGACGATGGCATCGGACTCGCCGACGCCGACCCCAAGTTGCCAGCCAGCCGCCAGCCAACCGCCGTCGCTGAGCGGCAGCATCGCCCGCAGCTCCCCCGCCGGGCCCGCCAGCACCTGGCTGTCGACGACGGTGCCATCGGCCTTGGCGACGAGCTGCCAAGGTCGCTCCTGGAGCTGCGCGACGCTGGCGCCGCCGAGCACCAGCCGTCCGTCGGCCAGGCGCGTCAGGGCCTCGAAGCGGCCGTCGCTATTGGGACCGGCGATGCGCTTGCTCCAGGCTGCTGCGCCGCCAGCGTCCACCGCTTGCAGCCACCCCTCGATGCCGCCGCCGGCTTTCTGGGCGTAGCCGGCGATGAGGGCACCGCCGCCGTCGTCGATGACCGCGCGGCCGCGCAGACCGTCCTTTGCGTCCGAGAGCGCGACCTGAAACGCGGCGCAGCCACCACAGGCACCATCGAGGCAGCGCAGGGTGCCGCCTGGGCCGCAGATGCCATCGGCAACGGTCTGCTTGCAGCCGACCTTCGGATCGCATTCGCCGATGGTGCAGGAGCTGCCGTCCTCGCAGGCATCGGGCTTGCCCTTGCAGACACCAGAAACGCAGACCTCTTCGACGCTGCAGACATCGCCGTCGAAGCAGGCCTTGCCGTTCTGGACGGTGTGAACGCAAGCGAGCTTGGCGTCGCAGGCGTCGGCGGTGCAGGCGTTGCCGTCGTCGCAGAGCACCAGCGGCTTGGGGACGTGGACGCAGCCGGTCTTGGGGTCGCAGGAGTCGGCGGTGCAGGCGTTGCCGTCGTTGCAGTCGCCGAGAATGCCGAGGCAGGCGCCGCCTTCGCAGGCGTCTTTTTGCGAGCAGGCGTTGCCGTCGTCGCAGCCCTTGCCAGGGTTGATGGCGCTCAACTTGCAGAAGCCCGACTTCGGGTCGCAGAGGTTGCCGAGGCAAGCGCTGCCGAGCTTGGGATCGCAGCTGACGAGGGTGGCTGGGTTGACCTTGCAGGCCCACGGGAGGGCGGCCTTGTCGCAGTAGAGCTTGCCGTTGCAGGCGTTGTCGTCGTCTTGCTCGGCGCAGTCGGCGGTCGACAGGCAGCCGCAGACGTTGGTGCCGCCCTTGCAGACGCCCTTGGTGCACGAGTCGCCGACGGTGCAGGCGTTGCCGTCGCTGCACGGCAGGGAGTCCGGCTGCGGCACGATACCGCATTTGCCGGTGGCGATGGCACAGGCCTGCGCCTCGCAGCTGCCGAGCACGGCGTCGGGGCAGGTGATGACCGTCGCCGGGTTGACCTTGCAGCGGAAGGGCTGCTCGGACTTGTCGCAGAACAGCGTGCCGTTGCAGGGGTTGCCGTCCTCCTTGGACTTGCACTCGTCGTCCTGAATGCACTGGCAGACGTTGGTGCCGGGGGCGCAATTGCCCTTCTTGCAGACGTCGCCGACGGTGCAGGGGTTGTCGTCGGCGTTGCAGGGCTCCAACTCCTTGATCGTCAATGGCTTGCACTTGCCGTCGCCTGGGTCGCAGGCGATGGTCAAGCAGGGGCCGCTACCGACCTGGGAGCAGGTGACGAGCGTGTTGGGGTTCACCTGGCAGGTGGAGCCTTTCGATTTGTCGCAGTAGAGCGTGCCGTTGCAGGGATTGCCGTCCTCTTTCCCCTTGCAGTCCGCGTCACTCTGGCAAATGCAGACGTTGGTGCCGGCGACGCAGACGCCGTCCTTGCAGGTGTCCCCGGCGCTGCACGGGTTGCCGTCCTGGCAGAGCGTGCTTGGCGCCGCCGGCTTCTTCTGGCAAGAGCCGGTCTTGGGGTCGCAGTGCGGCAAGTTGCAGGGATCGTCGTCGTCGGTGCAGGTCACCTGCGTCGCCGAGTTGACGGCGCAGGTCCACGTCGCCCCCTGCTTGTTGCAATACATCGTGCCGTTGCAGAGATCGCCGTCGTCCTTGCAGTCGGCATCCGATTGGCACATGCAGGTCGTCGTGGTGGCGACGCAGTCGCCGGCCTTGCAGCTATCGCCGCCGCTGCAGGGGTTGCCGTCGTCGCAGCCGAGGCCCTCCTGGGTTGGCACGAGGGCGCAGTTGCCCTGCTTGGGTTGGCAGAAGGTCTTGGCGCAGGGCCCGTCGAGGCCGGTCGGGCAGTAGACCACCGTCGCGGGGTTGACGACGCAGGTGCCGCTGTCGAGCGACTTCTTGCAGAAGAGCGTGCCGTTGCAGAGGTCTCCGTCCTCAAGGGCCTTGCAGTCGGCGTCGCCGCCGCAGCTGCAGACGTCCGGCCCAGGCTGACAGGCGCCGCCCTTGCAGACGTCGCCCTTGGTGCAGGCTGTGTCGTCCGAGCAGGGGCCGCCGTCGGCGACGGCGACGGCAGAGCACGTGCCGGTCGCGGGCTTGCAGGCCTCCACCAGGCAGGGATCGACCGATGCCGGGCAGAGGACGATGGTCGCCGGGTTGGTGGCGCACTGCCAGGCGGGGCCGGACTTGTCGCAGAAGCGCTTGCCGTTGCACAGGTCGGCGTCGTCTGGGCAGTCGGCGTCCGATTTGCAGCTGCAGATGTCGGTGCCGGGCTTGCAGCTTCCGGCCTGGCAGCTGTCGCCGACCGTGCAGATTTGCCCGTCGTCGCAGGGCGAGTGGTCGGGGTTGGCCGCCGTGACGCATGCGCCGGATGTGGGCTCGCACGCCGCAACCTGGCAGGCGGCTTCGACCGCGGGGCAGGAGACGACGGTCGAGGGGTTGACCTTGCAGACGCCGTCGCCGACCGATTTGTCGCAAAACATCGTGCCGTTGCACTTGTCGCCATCGTCCGCGGGGGCACAGTCGACGTCGGCCTTGCAGCCGCAGCCAAGGCTCGGGCCGGCTTCGCAGCCGCCGTCTTTGCAGTGATCTTGGACCGTGCAGACGTCGTCGTCTTCGCAGGCGGCGCCGTCCGCCAACAGCGCGAACATGCAGCCGTGCGTTGGGTGGCAGTGCGGCTTGAGGCAGCTGTCGTCGCCCGGCGGGCAGGTTGCGGCGCTGTCGCAGGGCTGCCGCGCGGTGCCGCCGACGTCCACGCCGGCGTCGACATCGGGCGCGCCGACATCGGCGGCGACATCGCTCTGGACGGCGTCGGCGTGGGCGTCGCCCTCATCTTCGGCGCTTGCGGTGTCTGCCGCGGCCGGCGCCTTGGCTGGGGCCTCGGTGCCGCAGCCCAGGACCAAAGCGATCGAGACGATTGAGACGATCGAGACGATCGAGACCAGGCTGCCGCGCCTCCCAATGGCGAGGAGCCGCGCCACGGGCGTGTGTGACGGATGGATCGACATGCCGCTCCTCGCAGGGCCGCGGCCAGCGCGAAGGTGCGTGGCGCCGTTGCCGAGCGTACCAGCCACGGCGAGAGGTCGAAAGGTGCAGGGCGCTGCGCAGCGTGCCCGGGCTGGCTGCGCCGGCGGCGGCCGTCGCTGGCAGGGCGTCTACGCTTTCTAGACGAGGTCGCGTCGCTCAAAGGCGAGCACGGCCAAGAGCAAGAAGAGGGCCGTCCAGCTCGCGCCGTACCCCGCGGCCGAGATCAGGTAGTCGGTCGGGACCTGCCAGCCGAGCAGCACCTCGTCGGCGATGTGAAAGGTCGAGAGGTCGGGGACGACCGTCACCAGCGCGCGGCCTAGGGCGCGCATCGCCGGCACCTCGACGAAGACGCCCTTCTGCGCCGCCATCAGGTCGGTCAGCACGTAGGAGATCCGACCGACCAGGAAGAGGCCGCTCGTCATCACGCCCGAGAGCACTGGCGACGAGAGGGCCGAGAAGAAGGTCGCCACCGCGGTGATGACGATGACCTCGACGTATGACAGCGCCAGGGCGGTCAGCAGCGGCGCGGTCACCTCGCCGCCGCGCAGCAGCAGCACCAGCAGCCAGCAGCAGCCCAGCACCGCGACCTGCAAGCCGAGCAGCAGGCACAACCCGACGAACTTGCCGAGCAGAAACTCCCCGCGGCGCACGGGCTTCGGCAGAATGGCGTAGAGCGTCTTCTTCTCGATCTCCTTGTGCAGCAGGATCGCGCCGAGGATGACGGCGGTGAACACAGTCAGCAGCGGGATGACGAAGAGCCCGAAGTCCTGGACCAGCCTCGCCTTCTGGTCGACGAGCGCGAGGTCAGACAGCACAAGCGACAGGCCGATCAGGGCCCCCGCCGCCACCAGCAGCCCGCTGAAGATACGGGTCCGGCCGGCCTCGCGGACCGTGTTGGCGGTCACGGCGTAGACGCGGCCCAGCGCCGCCGCGCCGCCCTCGGTGCGAATCGGCACCGCCCGCGCGCCCATCTCCCCCTGCCCTGCCCCGCTCATGTCGCCTCCGGCCTCACGCCCGCCGTCGCAGGCCCACCCGTCTCGAGCGCCAACGCTTTGCGAACAAAGAGCTCTTCTAGCGTATCCCGCACCGGGTGCAGCTCCACGAGCTCGGCGTTCAGCGACGCCGCCGCCTGCGTGAGCTCCAAGAGCCGCTCGCTCGGCAAGCGCAGCACCAACAGACCCTCGCCACGCTGCTGCACTGTCACCCCGTCGCCAAAGCGGGCCAAGAGCGCGTCGGCAGAGCCAGCGTCGGACACGCGAAGAGTCGCCGCGGACTCGAGCAGATCGCGCCGCAGGAGGTCATCAAGGCGCCCGGCTGCGACCGCCTGACCTTGGCGCAGGATGACCACTTCGTCGCACAGCGTCTCGATGTCGCCGAGGACGTGGCTGGTGATGAAGAGCGTCTTGCCAGCCCGTCGCAGCTCGGCGAGCAGGTCGCGCAGCTCCTTGCGGCCGATCGGATCGAGGCCCGAGAGCGGCTCGTCGTAGATCAACAGGTCGGGGTCGGAGACAAGGCTCTGGGCGATGCCAACGCGCTGCAACATCCCCTTGCTGAAGCCGCGCAGCGTGCGGTCCATGGCGTGGCTGAGGCCGAGGCGCTCGAGCAGCTCGCCGATGCGCCGCTTGCGGATGGCGGCAGGGACACCATACAGGCGCGCCGCGTAGTCCAAGACCTCGGTCGGCTTGAGGTAATCGTAGAAGTACGGGTGCTCGGGCAGGTAGCCGATGCGGGCGCGGGCCAGCGGATCGCGGTGGGAGCGGCCAAAGAAGCGGATCTCGCCGCGGCTCGGCTGAATCAGCCCCAACATGCACTTGATGCTCGTCGTCTTGCCTGCGCCGTTCGGGCCGAGGTAGCCGAGCACTCGGCCTCTGTGCAGCGCGAGCGAGATGTCGCGGACCGCCTCCACCTGCCGGCCAAGCAGACCGACGCGAAAGGTCTTGGCGAGGTCCCGGACCTCGATGACCGGCGCTTGCTCCTCGCGGCGGGCGACCTCGATCATCGCTGTCCCTCCGTCCCTCGGGTCATCTGGCCGCGATCGGCCTCGCGCCCCATCTCAGCGCGGTACCACTCGATGGTGCGCTGCAACCCGAGCTCCAGGTCGACATACGGCTCAAAGCCTAGCAGCTGCCTGGCCTTGCCGATGTCTGGCACCCGCAGCTCGACGTCCGGGTGGTCCCAGCTGACGTACTCGATTGGCGCCCGCGATCCAGTCAATCGCACGATATCATTCGCCAATTGGTGGATGGTCACCGTCGAGCGTGGGTTTCCGATGTTGAACGACTGGCCGACGGCCCCGTCGCTGGTCAGCGCCAGCAGGATGCCGTCGATGATGTCATCGATGTAGCACCAAGAGCGGATCTGCGAACCGTCGTTGTGCACCGTCAGCGGCCGGCCCTCGATGGCGCGGCGAATGAAGTGATGGATAGCGCCGGTGCCGACCTGGCCGGGGCCGTAGATGTTGAATGGGCGCACCGAGACCGTCTTCATTCCGAACTGCTTGAAGTAGTTCCAGGCCAAGTGCTCGGTCGCCAGCTTGCTGACGGCGTACGTCCAGCGGGCCTCGCCGACCGCCCCTAGGCTGGTGGCGTCACCCTCGGTGACCCGAAAGGCGTAGCGGCCAAAGACCTCCGAGGTCGAGAAGTCGATGACGCGGTGGACGTCGTGGCCGGCGTTCATCAGCGAGTGGGCGACGTCGAGCACGTTCATGGTGCCCTGCAGGCTCACCATCATGGTCCGCACCGGGTTCTGCATGACGGTGTCGACGCCGGCGATGCTGGCGAGGTGGACGATGGACGTCGCGCCGGCGAGCGCCCCGGCGAGGGCGCCCTTGTCGAGGACGTCGCCGCGGACCAGCCGCACGTTGTGTCGCTCTAGCAGGTCTGAGTGCGTGACCGCGTCGCGGTGCAGGTTGTCGTAGAGCACGACGCGGATGTCGGGTCGATCGCTGAGGCGCCGCGCCAGCGACGAGCCGATGAAACCGGCGCCGCCGGTCAAGGCCACGGTCTGGCCGGCCAGGGCGCTCAGCGCACCGGACGTGGCGCGCGCCACCGCCGACCGCCGCCTGGGACTCGTGTCGCTCATGGAACCTCCTCGGGCCCGGCGCGCTTCGCCGCAGGTGCCAACTCCGCCCTGGATTTCGGCAGCATCGCCACATTGGCCGCGCTCTCGGTCACGGGCTCGGGCAGCGGCGCCGTCAGCCACGGCGATCCGATCGGTCGGTGCCACTCGGCCGGATCGCGGCGAGTCCCAGGATCGAGCACCGCCGCCACGGGCTCGATCTGCGGCACATCCAGCTCCTCAAGGAGTTCGAGCGGCGTCTCGGGCTCGGCGAGCCAGTTCTCGGGGCGCGCGGCGTCCTGCGGCGGCGTCGTGAGGCGCTGTGGCCCCATGAGCGCGGTCAGCCCCTCGCTGACAAAGGGCCAGTCGCGCCGACGCATCACGTCGAGCCAGGCGAGGTTGGCGGCGGCGTCGGCCCTGTCGCGCTCCAGCAGGCGGACACGCAGCTCGCGGCGCTGTTCGGCGGTGCCGAGGGCGTAGGCGCTCATCGAGGTGCTGATGGCGGTGTCGATGGCGCCGGCGCGCTCGTAGAGGTACGCCAAGTAGTTGGGATCGAAAGAGAAGCCAGGGAGCTTGTAGGCGACGTCGAGGTAGCGCAGCGACAGCGCCTCGATGCGGGCCCGCTCGGGCTCCTCGGTCTGCAGGCGGTAGGCGAAGAGGTTGTAGGCGATCTCGTGGTAGAGCCAGGGATCGTGTGGAAACGCCTCAAGACCGAGGCGGGAGAAGGCGTTGGCGCGCCGGTTGACGTCATCGTCGATGCGTTGGCCGAACTTGATCACCTGCGCGCCCCAGCGATAGGTCGTGCGGTTGTGGGCGTCTAGGCCCCAGATCGCGTCGAGGTACAGGTCGATGAACGGCAATTGCGAGTCGCTGAGCAGGTGATCGACGAAGTAGTGCGCGACGCGGATGAAGAGCAGATCGGCCATGAAGCCTTGGCTGCCGAGGCTCATCATGCGCAAGACCGCGACGGGCGGCAGGTAGACGGTCTCTGCGGCGACGCCGATCACCCGCTGCGGACTCGCCAGCTGCTTGGTGACGCGAAAGTGCTGTGTGCCATAGGTTGCGAGCAGGAGCGCAGCGAAGAGTCCGGCGAGGGTCCATCGGCGAACGGGATGACGCAGCCAAAACGCCGAAAACTCGGTCGCCCAGATCGCGGTGCTGCTCTTCGGCGTTGCCCGACGCCTGGTGGGCGTGGAGGTCGCGCCGTCGTAGGGGGCCTGGTTCATGGTATGCCGAAGTCGCGTGGCGAGTCAGGGGCCGCACCTTGGGCGCAGAGTAAGGCAATTTGGGCCATGGGCAACAGGACGCGGTCTGGGCGTGGCGGGCCCGGAGGGCGACGGCGGCGCCGACGAGACGCCGGGCGCATCGATCGAGCCTCTAGCGTCGGTCTGCGGCGAAGAAGTCGGCGACGACCTGCAACACGCGAGTGACGTCCGCGAAGCGACAGTAGAGTGGCGCCGGCGCGACGCGGATGACGTCAGGACGGCGCAGATCGGCGACGACCCCAGCCGCCTGCAGGGCGCGGGCCAGCCCGTCGGCGCGTCCACCGAGCCGCAGGCTGAGCTGGGCGCCGCGGGCCTGCGGGTCGGAGGGCGTCAGGAGCTCCCCGACGCCCTGGTGCTCGTCAAAGAGGCGCTGGACGCCCTCGGCGAGCAGATCTGTCAGGGCGAGCGACTTCTTCCGCAGCGCCGGCATGGTGGCGCGGTCGAAGAGCTCGAGCGACACCCGCAGCGGCGCCATGGCGAAGACGGGCGCGTTGGACTGCTGCCAGCCGACCGCGCCGCGCGCCGGCTGAAAGGCCTCGGGCATCGCGAAGCGACTGGCCGGATCGTTGCCCCACCAGCCGGCGAGGCGCGGCAAGTCCGGCGACATGGCGTGGCGGTCGTGTACGAAGGCGATGCCGACCGAGCCTGGCCCGGCGTTGAGGTACTTGTAGGAGCAGCCGACGGCGAAGTCGACGTCCCAGTCGTGCAGCTGGAGCTCTACGTTGCCGGCGGCGTGCGCCAGGTCCCAGCCGACGCAGGCGCCTAGCGCACGCCCCGCGGCGGTGATCGTAGCCATGTCATGAAGTTGGCCGGTGTAGTAGTGGACGGCGCCCAGCATGACCAGGGCCAGCTCGTCGCCGTGGCGTCGCAGGGTCTCGACGACGTCCTCGGTGCGCAGCGACGCCTCGCCGGGCCGCGGCCGCAGCACCACCAGCGCCTCGTCTGGGTCGCGGCCGTGCAGGCGCAAGTGGCTGGCCAGCGCATAGCGGTCGGACGGAAACGCCGCCTCCTCCACCGCGATCTTAGCGCGGCGGCCGCTTGGCCGGTAAAAGCTGATCAGCAGGGCGTGGAGCGTGCTGGTCAGGCTCCCCATGGCCGCTACTTCATGGGGGCTGGCGCCGAGCAGCCGAGCCAGCGGCGCCGCCAGCGGCTCATGGCACGAATACCAGGGGTTTCGGGCGTGAAAGTGGCCCTCCACGCCGAGGCGCTGCCAGTCATCGAGCTCGTCGAGGAGCGCGGCGCGGGTGGCCCGCGGCTGCAGCCCGAGGCTGTTGCCGCAGAGATAGGCGACGTCGCCACCCGGCCCCTGCGGGAACAGGAATTCGTCGCGGAGCGAGGCGAGCGGATCCGCGCGATCGGATGCCTCTGCCCGCTCACGGAGCCCAGCGAGGATCGGCGCCCCCGTCGCCATCGCCCGCTATTTACCCGCGGCGGGCTGTGCGGCGGACGGAGGGGCCGATGGCGGCGCAGCGCCCGGCGCGGGCGGCGCGGCGCCCGGCGCTGCGACG
>SXNM01000222.1 GCA_005777155.1 Pseudomonadota bacterium
CGCCGCCGCCGCCGGGATCTTTGGCGTAGGGGTCAATCGGCAGCTCGTAGTTGCTGGTATTGTGGAGGTCGTGGCCATAGAAGCCCCACTCGCGGATGCTGCCCTTGCGCGGGCCGGTGCCTCTCCAGGCGAACATCCAGCCGTTGCGGGTGCCGGAGGCTACGTCCCAGTTGCCGTCGCCGTCGAGGTCGCCGATGCCTGCCGAGGACATCACCCAGCCGTTCGTGTACTTCGGCCAGCCCTTGGGCTCTTCCCCGAGGTAGTTCCAGGCGTGGACCAAGTAGCCGGCGGACGCCGCGACCACGTCGGCCTTGTTGTCGCCGTCGATGTCGACGATCGGCGGGTTGCTGAAGAACTGCCAGTCATCGATGCGCCGCGGGAAACCCTCGATCATCTGACCGGTCTGGGTGTCCCAGGCGCCGAGGTGGTGGTCGAAGTCTGCCCGTTTGCCGCCTGAGGCGAAGGTCAGCGCGAAGTTGAAGCCCGCGGTCGCCTTGACCAGCTCCGGTCCACCCTTGGGATCAATGCGGCCGATGCTGCCCGAGGCGATGAGGATGTAGGCCGGCGAGTCCTTGCTGTCGCTCTTGGCGCCGAAATTTTGGTTGTCGAGGGTCTTGAGCGCCTTCTTGCTGCCCGGCACCTGCCACGTGAATTCCTTGCCGTCGTGCTTATAGAACCGACCGGGCGAGCCGATGGAGTCGAAGTTGATCTCAAGCTTGCCGTCGTAGTCGAGGTCCGCCATCGCCGGGTTGCCGGGCACGCCCTGGCCGACTAGCGGCAGCACCTCGGCCATCAGCGCGTAGACCTTGATCGGCCAGCCAGGGTGGAAGGGCCCGCCCTTGTGCAGGTTGCCGTCGGCGTGGACTACGTAGGCGCGGCCCTCGTTCTTGACCGACTCGGCGCCCAGCACCTCGTTGGTGCCAAGAGCGATGTCGAGGGTGCCGTCGCCGTCGACGTCGCCGACCGCGGGGGTGCTGATGATGCGGAAGCGCAGCTTGCCGGCGAGGCTCGGGTCGCTGACCAAGACCGGAAAGCCTTTCTGCTCGCTGCCGTCGTGGCGCCAGACGTAGAGGTGTTGGTCCATGCCGTTCTGCAAGATCTCGAGCTTGCCGTCCTTATCGAGGTCGGCGAGCGTCGGGCTGCCGCAGAAGCCACCGTCGAGCTGCCACTCCGGCGAGGTCTTGTCGACGTCGATGGCCTTCGATTTGACCGGGAAGCCAGGCCGCTGCTTGCCGTCGGCAGAGAAGACCAGCAGGTGTCCATCGTAGGTCGAGATCACGACCTCAAGGAGCCCATCGCCGTCCAGGTCGCCGATCGCTGGCGAATTGAAGATGAACGACTCGCGGTACTGGCCCGGGAGCTTGCCTTTCTTCGCCGCGCAGCCGGTCTTGTCGTCGCGGTACGCGCAGGCGAGGGCGTTGTTGAATTTGTACGCTTTGTCGAACTGTTGCCGCACCGGTGCCCACACCGGCCAGCCCTTCGGCTCGCTTCCGTCGGCCTTGAAGGCGTGCAGGGCGCCGTCCGAGGTCGGCTGGATGAGCTCGTCCTTGCCGTCGCCGTCGAGGTCGAAGGTCTTGGGCGACGCCTCCGCCGAGACGTCGATGCGCTTCGGGTAGCCCGGCAGCAGGTCCGGGTCCTTGAACAACCCGACGCTCTTGCGCAATTCGCTGCGGACCGCCTTGCCACCCGCCGTCTTGGCCGTCACCGTCAACCGCAAGGTCACGGTGTACTGGTCGTGGTGGGCCAGCGGCGCGTTGAAGTCGAAGTACTTGGCTGCGGCGGCCGCGACGTCCCACTCGTAGATCGCGCCGTCGATCCCAGCGGTCTTGCCGTCGCTCAGCTTCTCCCACCCCGACTTCGGGTCGACGCCTTTGGCCATCTCAAGGCTCCAGGTGTACTCGCCATAGCGCGCCGGCTTGCCATCGACGCGCTTACCGATGCGGCCGGTGACCTGGATTTTCGGCGTGCGCGTGACCTCGATCGGCTGGAACCACCACGGCTCGACGATGTCGACCTCGGGCGGGACCTCGGCGTCTTGGATGAGCCGGAGCGAGGCGTCGACGTTGTTGCGGCCGTAGCCGAAGTGCAGGTCCCAGCCGGGGCCGGAGGGGAACTTGGTGGTGTCGGTCTTGGACTCGGGGACGCTGATGTCGTCGGCCGACTCGACCAGGATGCCGCGCACCTCCTCGCTCGAGAGCGGTGGGTTGAGCCCAGCTTGCAGCGCCATCGAATACATGAGGCCGACGTGGCCGCTGGTCATGCCCGTCGCCTCTGAGGAGCAGCCGGTGCCGGGCGTCGAGAGCAGGAGCTGACCGCCGTAGTTGGTGCAGTTGTTGAAGTTTAGAAAGGTCGTGCTCGACTCCGGGCTGGCGCCGTCGAAGACGATGGCGTGGACGTAGAGCGTGTGGTTGTTGGTGCCCGGCATGTTGTGATGGAACGACAGCTCGTCGGCGGCAGAGGCGACGATCGCGACGTTGTTGTTGTAGGCATACTCGATGGCGTCACGGGCGAAGGGGGTCATGTTGATCGCGCCGAGGGCCTCCTGGACGACGCTGGCGCCCGAGTCGACTGCGAAGACGACCGCGCCCGCGAAGTCATTGGCATCGCAGACGAACGAGTCGGCGACGCGCACCATCAGGATGCTGCACTCTGGGCAGACGCCGATGCTGCCGCGGCCGTTGTTGCCCTCGGCGGCCGAGTCGCGCGCCTCGCCCGTACCGTGGCCGAAGCGCGTGTCGTCGTAGGCGTTGTTGTCGTCGGCGAAGAAGTCCCAGCCCGAGATGTCGTCCGGGTAGCCGTTGCCGTCATCGTCCTTGCCGTCGGTGAAGGCCGCGATGAGGTCGCCGGGGTCGAGCAGCCCGTTCTTGTTGGCGTCCGACACCCGGGGATCGCAGGGCGACTTGGGCACGCCGTTGCCGTCTTCGGTGGCCCAGTCCATCATGTTGAAGATGCCGTCGCCGTCGGTGTCGTAGGGGTCGCTCGCCTTCCAGCCCGCACCGCGGCACTTGGCGTCTGGCTCTGGCAGCTCCTTTCGATTCAGATAGTACTTGTTGACGAGGTCGCTCTCGTCCCACTTGATGCCCGAGTCGAGCACGGCGATGACCACTTTGCGGTCGCCGATCGACCGCGTCCAGGCCTTGTCGGCGTGCATGCCGACCCCCATGCCCACCTCATCCTTGCGAAAACCGGGGAACGCAGCGTAGTTGGCCGGCGTGAACGACCAGAGGTTCCAGTCGCCGCCCTTCATCACGGGCTTGCCGTCGATCAGCTTGCATTTGCCGTCGCTGCCCTTCTCGCAGTTGCCAAAGCCCGGATCATTAGGCCAGTTCTCGCCGTCATGCATGGCGGCTCCAGGCTTCGGCGGCCAGTCGCCAGCTCGCGCCGGACTGCCTGCCAACGCTACGGTGGCGGCCATGACCAGCGTCGCCAGGTAGCAGCGCCAAGTGGAGGGAGCGAAGGTGGTGGGCATGCGACGTCCTTCGTAAGTTGCCGAGCGCAACCACGCGGGGGTGGCGGTGACGGCGCCCGGTCGCCAACCGGGCGGTCCTTTGGCCGCCGAGGGTACGAGTTAGGGGCACCTGAGGCAATGGCGCGCCTTGGCGTGGGCCGCGCGCCGAGGCATGAGCGCGCTCTGTGAGCTGCCGCCCGCCTGCCACCCGGCAGCGGTCGAACGCGGTTGCGACGTGGTGTCGTAGGCCTAATCTTACCTAGCTGGACTCGATCAAGAAGAGAGGGGCGCATGGACATCGAAAAGATCCTCTTGGCTACGGACTTGTCGCCGCGTGCGATCGCCGCCTTGCCTGCCGTGGCTGGGCTCGCGCATCGACTCGACGCGGAGGTGGAGCTCGTCTATGCCCATGTCCCGCGCGGGGCGTCTTCGAGCACGGAGGAGCAGCAGGCGCAGTGCGACATCGACAGGCACCTGCAGGCGCTGACGGCGGCGGCTGCGGCTTGGGATCTCCAGCCGCGGCGCAAGGTGCTGGTCGGGGCGCCGGCTGTGGCGCTGCGGGCGGCCGCAGAGCGCGACCGACACGCGCTGCTGACCATCGTCCACGACGCCGGCCACCGCGGCTCGGCCTCGATCGCGCGCTCGCTGGCGGCCGAGGCGACGACGCCCTTGCTCATCGTCCACGCGCCGATGGCGACCCAGTCCCGGCTCTTGCGACCCGAGGCACCACAAATCCGCCGCATCGCCTGCGCGGTCGACTTCGCCGATGGCCGGAGCCCGGTGCTGGACGCCGCCCACGCCCTCGCCCGGTCGCTCGACGCCAAGCTGACGTTGATTCACGTCCTGCACGCACGCGGCGCCGATGTGGTCTTCGAGGGGATTCGGCCACACCTCTCACCGCCGACTGGCAGCGCCATCGAAGAGGTTCACGCCGCCCAGCTCCGGCTGTCCGCCATCGCCGCCGGTCTTGGCGACAGTCATGTCGGCGCCCACGTCGTCGCGGCTTCGGACATCGCCGCTGGCGTCGCCGCCGCCGCCCTTGACTTTGAGGCTGACCTCCTCGTCGTGGCACCCCGGCAGCTCGGCAAGGTGGCGCGCTTCGTGCTCGGCTCTGTCTCTGACCGGCTGCTGCGGCTCTCGCCACTGCCGCTCTGCGTCATGGGCGAGGCGCTGCTCCGCGAGCTGGCCGCTGGCGGCGACTTCTAGGCCCGGCCCCCCTGCCGGCGCGAACGCGGGGCGCGCGCTCTCGCCCACGCGCCGCGGCCGCCTCTAGTTGGCGGCGCACACCCGCCGACGCGGTGCCGCTCGCCGCTCCACTGTGGACTTGCGCGACCGTTATCGTATGTTGCGGGGGTGCTCCCGCAGCATGGATGGCCGCCCGTGGAAACGCCCGATCAGCCAGCAGCGACCTCTCACGGCCGCATGCCGAAGCCGCTGCCGCCGACAGAGCGCGATCCTTGGCCGGCGTTTCTGCGCACGATGGCATGGATTGGCGTCAACTCGTTTGGCGGCCCAGTGGCCCAGATCGGCGTCATGCGCGAGGTCGCCGTCGAGCAGCGGCGCTGGCTCTCCGACGCCGAGTTCCTCCACGTCCTGAGCTTCGCCAACGCCCTGCCGGGCCCAGAGGCGCTCGAGATCGTCATCCACCTCGGACGCCTGCGTCGGGGCGTCGCCGGCGGCATCGTCGCCGGCCTGCTCTTCATCGCGCCTGGGGTCCTCTCGCTGGCGGCGCTGGCCTATGTCTACCAGACCTGGGGCCAGCTCCCTGCGATCCAGGGGTTCCTCGACGGCGTGCGCCCAGTCGCCGCCGCCCTCGTCGTGTTCGCCGTCGTGCGTCTCGCGAGCAAGGCGCTGCGTGGCAGGGCGGCGCTCGCGCTGATGCTCATGGCGTTCGCTGCCCATCGATTCGCCGGGGTGCCTTTCGTGCCGCTCCTGCTTGGCTGCGGCGCCGTCGGCGTCCTGCTCGCCGAGCGGCGTCGCGGCCTGCAAGAGCAGCAGGCGCCGACCTGGGCGGTGCTGGCGCTGGTCGCTTGCGCTTTGGCTCTCGGGTGGGCCCAGGGCAACGACGGCCGCCTTGCGGTGACGGCACCGACGTTGGCCGCGGCGCCTGTCTCCGCGCTGGCTGCCGCGGTCGATGGCGGCGACCGGCTGTGGCCTATCGCCCTGGTCGAGCTGCAGGCAGCGCTGGTCACCTTCGGCGGGGCCTACACGGTGCTGCCTTTCTTGCGCGAGCAGATGGTCGACGTCCACGGCTGGGTCACCGACGAGCAGGTGATGGACGCCCTCGCCCTCGGCGAGACGACGCCCGGGCCGCTGGTCTCGGTCGGCGTGTTCCTGGCCTGGATCGCCGGGGGCCCGTTGGCGGCGCTCGTCGGTGGGTTCTTCTTGTTCTTGCCGAGCTTCGTGCTGGTGCTCGGCCTCGGTCGCCAAGCCGAGCGGGTTGACGCCCTGCCGCGCAGCCGCGACTTCCTCTATGGCGTCTCGGCGGGCACGATCGGCTTGGTCTTGGCGCTCTCCGCTCAGGTGGTACCCGGCGGCCTGCGATCGCCGTGGCAGGCGGCGCTTGCGGTCGTCGCCTTTCTCGCGGTGTGGCGCTTGCGCGTCGACGCGCTGCCTGTGGTGCTGGCTGGCGGTCTCCTCGGCGCCGCGTCTCGATGGTTCGGCTAGCGGCGTGACAGTGCGGCGAGCGCCGTGAAGGCCCCGCCAACGACAGGGGCTGGGTCGATCCGCGGCGCAGCCGTTCCCGGCGAAGCTGCGGCCGGGGTCCCGCTCGCCACGCGGAGACACCACGCGGTGCCGCCATTCCGCCGGCGGCGCAACTCAGCTACAAGTGGGGCCACGTCGAAGTCGGCGCCCTGCCGGCGACGACGGCGGTCGAACTGGGCCCGCGTACACCGTCCCTGCGCGCCGCCGCCGACAGACAGGAGACGCCCATGCGACCGCGCGACGGCCGCCGCTCACAGACCGACGATCGCGCCAAGCCGGGCGCGGGTGACCGGGCGCACGATCGGCCGCGGGCCCGTCGACCTGACCGTCTCCGCCTGCTGCCGCTCTTCGACGAGCACGGCGGCGCGAGGCCGGGCGCCGCCGCCGAGGTCAGCGCTGCCACAGGAGTCCCGGAGTCCCACGCCTACGGCGCCGCGACGTTCTTCCACCTGCTGGCGCGGCCCGATGTCGAGGCTCGCGTCTGCACCGGTACGTCCTGTAGGTTGCGCGGCGCGACGGCGCTGCTGGCCGCCCTGCAGGCGCGCGGTGTGGCCGCTGAGGCTTGCGCCTGCTTGGCGCAATGCGATCAGTCGCCGGCGGTCCTGCTGCCGCTGCCGGACCAAGGCGGGCACTACCGGCCCTTTCGCGCCCCGCTCGGGCTCGACGGTGAGCCCACGCTGCCAGCGGCGCCGACGCTGCGCCCGCTGGCCGGATGGCTGGTGCCGGGCGACCTCGGCGCTGTGCTGCCGGCAGACAAGGCGCTGCCCATCGATCTCGGCGCCGCCGAAGACCCGCGCGCCGCCTTCGCCGCCTACGACCACGCCTTCGCCTCGGGCGAGGGGCGGGGCGCGCCTTGGGTCCTCGATGAGCTGCAGGCCTCTGGTCGGCGCGGCCGCGGCGGCGCCGGTTTTCCAGCGCACCTGAAGTGGCGGGCGGTCGCCAAGCACCGGCCCGCC
>SXNM01000223.1 GCA_005777155.1 Pseudomonadota bacterium
GCTGGCCCCGCGGGCTTGTCAGAGGCGCTGCGGCGCGCCGCCGTCGAGGCCCACGCCGCGCTGTTGCCAGAGCCGCTCGCGCTGCGGGTGGTGGCGATCACCAGCGCCGCCGAGGCCGCCGCCGCCGTCACGACGCTGGCCGCACAGGCGAGGCCGCAGCTGGCGATCTGCGCCATGGCGGTGGCCGACTACCGGCCGCGGCCATTCACCGGCAAGCTCGGCTCGCGCCTACCGTCCGAAGTCGGCGACGCGCCGGCGCTGGTCCTCGCGCTGGACGCCACCGACAAGGTCATTGACCGTATCAAGCCGGCCTCGCCGGCGACGGCCCTCCTGGGCTTCAAGCTGCTGGCGGGCGCCGATGACGCTGCCCAAAGCGACGCCAGCCGGCGCCTAGCGCAACGCAGCGGGGCGGACTGGGTCTTCTCGAACGATATCCGAGACTATCGCCTCGGACGCCGCTGCGGCACGCTGCGGGGTAGGGCGGGCGAGCCGCTGGTCTGGCTCGACGGCGGCGCCGACGCCGACGCGTTGCCGGCGCTGGCGGAGGCGCTGGTGGCGTCCTTGCTCGGCCTGCTGCCCGGCTCGCTCTGAGCCAACTCGGCGTCGAGCGCGACGATCGCCCGCCGCAGCGCATCGGCGAGGGCGACGCCGGTAGCTGGCTCAAGCAGCAGCTTGTTTTCGACGGGGTGGCTCAGGTAGCCGACCTCGAGCACGACCGCGGGCATCTGGGCCTCTTTGAGGACTCCAAAGGCGTCTTGACGCACCCCGCGCACCGGCATCGGGATGTTGGGCGCCCGCAAGGCGTTGGCGAGGGCGCGTGCGAAGAATTCCGACCGCTCGTGCGCCGCCGCGACCGCTAGATCTTGGACAACGGCGGCGACGCTGACGGCGCGGGCCTCGTCTTTGGCGCTGGCGGGGACACCGTCGGCACGCAGAGCCGCTTCCACGCCGGCTTCGACGCCGCTCCGGGCGGTGAGGAACCAGACCTCGACGCCTCGGATGCTGGGGTCGGCGCTGTAGTTGCCGTGCAGGCTGATCAGCAGGTCGCCGCGCGCGGCGTTTGCCAAGCGAGGCCGCTCGCGGAGGTCGATGGCGCGGTCGTCGTCGCGCAACAGCACGCCCTCAGCGTCGGTGGTCGCGCGCAGGCGCTCTGCGAAGCGCAGCGCGAGCTCGAGCGTCAGCGACTTCTCGCGGGTGCCGAGGTAGCCGATGCAGCCGTGATTGTCGCCGCCGTGCCCAGGATCAAGCACGATCTTGCGAAGATGGCGCAGCACGGCCCGAGCCTGGGAGAGAGGCGGTGGCGGCGCGGACGGCGCCTTTGCCGTCGGCGCCGCCGCGGGCGCTGGGTGGTTGGCTGGGCGGAGCGTGCGGCGAGCCGCACCGGGGAGTGCGCTGGCGGATCGCGGGCGCGCCACGATCGGGGTCGCCGGCGACGGCGATGGCGACGGCGAGGGGCCGTGCGCGCCCAGCGCCGTCTGCGCGACGCTGGCCTGCAGGCCGCCACTCCACACGCTGAGCGCCACGACCAGCAGCGCGGCGCCGCGCGCGCCGTACCCTAACGGTGGCTGGGTGAAGCGAGTGCGGAGCGAACAGGGAGGTGCGGCCATGGCCGAGGATCTTGGACTGTGCGATCGCGATGTCAATTCTGCGGCGTCAGGGCTTGCCCCGCCGGTGGCGCCGCCCCTGCTGCTGGCGCGGACCGGTCAGCCGCCGTCGGCGCCGCCAGCGCCTCGATCGATCTACCCGCCCAGCCCATCGCGTGGTAAGCTCACGGTGTCCCGCAGGGAGGGAACTGGAGCTGCGATGGCGATGACGCGAGCGAGAGGTCTGCGGTGTGGTGCGGCTGCGGCCTTGGTCCTCGTCGCCGGCTGTTCCGTAGATGGGCTGCTGCTCGGCGAGCTGACTCGCGACGAGCACCGCCAGATGCCGGAGCCCGCCCCGGTCACCTTGCGCGGCAAGGCGCCAGGCTTCCAAGGCGCGCCGCTGCGTCTGTGGGCCGGCTCCAGCGTCGCGTTCAGCGGCAAAGTGGACGCCACTGGGGCATTTGCCCTGCAGACCGACGGCCGCAGCGCGCTGGTCGGCACAGTGCTGGAGGCGCAGAGTGGCGCCCGCGCCTGCTTGGCCCTGGTGCCCGAGCTGCCAGCGCAGACCTCGGTGCTCCACCCGGAGCGCGTCATCGAGCTCGCCGAGATCGCTCCCGGCGCGCTGGAGGTCGGCGACGTCAGCACGACGGCGGCGCTGGTGCTGCTACAGCGTGCCCGCATCGAGGGCCGTGCGTTGGCAGCGGTGGCCCCGAGCTCCTTGGTCGAGACCTTGATCGACGTCGACAGCCGGCTGCGCAGCGGTGATCCGGCGCTGGCGCTGGCGCTGTTGGCGGTGCAGCGCGTCCTGGCGGCGGGCAAGAGCGCCGCGGCGGCGGGGGCGCCATTCGATGTGAGCCCTGCAGCGCTGCACCTGCTGCGCGACGGCTTCGCGGCGACCAGCGCGGTCGACGCCGATGGCGACGGCGCCGCAGACGGCGACGGTGGGCGCTTCGAGGCGCTTATGACCGCCGCGGCTTCCGGCGTGAAATTCGCTGCATGCTACACGCCTGGCCGGATCAAGGTGGTGCTGCAGGTGCGGCTTGCCTCGGATGCCCGCGACGGCAACTGCGAGCCGATCCAGCCGTTTCTCTGGGCCGACGACAAGCCGGGCGCGCAGATGTTCATCACCGGTGGCGTGCACAAGGAGACGCCAACCTGCGTCGCCGGCCGCACCGCCTTCTGCCTCCACCCGGCACAGATCGACGACGTCAACGCCGCGCTTGGCAACTGGGTCCCGAACAAGGTCCAGATGTTCGACGACGGCAGCCACGGCGATGGCGTAGCGAGCGACGGCATCTACACCTTCGCCTTTGACGCCCCACACTGGCCGGCCGTGGCCGCCCCAGACGGCGCAGGGGTCCGCATCGCCTACAAATTCACCTACGGCGCGCAGGGCCAAGGCTGGACCGGTGCTGAGGAATTTCCGGGCAACCAGCGCATCCTGGAGCTCGACGATCGCAACAATGACCAGCTCATCGTCCGGCTTGATCACTTCGCCGACGAGACCAGCAACAAAGACAAGGCCAACGGGCTGTTCACGGGCTGCGGCAAGGTGACCTGGGCGGCGGCGCCAGCGGAGGGCTGCAGCAGCGACTCGGCGGAGCGCGCGGTCGACGTCGATGGCGACTGCAAAGTCGACGGCTGGCCCTCGGCCGGCAAGGTCGCCCCGCTGACGGTGCCCTGCCCCTAGGCCCGCCAAAGGGGGATGACTGGCGGCGGCACAGGTCGTAGGTCTCTCGGGGCTCGGCGCGCGCTTGGCCGAAAGCGCTGTCGTCTCGCCAGCTTTCCGCAACCAGCGCCGCAGTCCATTCGTCGCCCACGGCCCTAGCGCGTGAGCGTGAGCGTGAGCATGAGCGTCTCCAGGACGCGCCGCTGGCGACCGCGGACGGCCACTCTGCCGCGACAACCCTGGCGCCGGCGGCGCCCCACCGCACAGCGCGCTGAACCGATGGGATCGCTTGGGCGTTTCGGCGCGACGACCGCGCTCGCCGATGCGCCGTGCACGCCACGCGGCACGTCAGCGGGCGTTCTGCGGCCGGCCACCGGTGTCAGCAGATAGGCCCGGCGGCGCTCAGGAGGCGCTCAGGAGGCGCTCAGGAGGCGCTCAGGAGGCGCTCAGGAGGCGCTCAGGAGGCGCTCAGGAGGCGCCGCGCGTCGCGCTCTCCTGCGCCGTCCGTTCAGCGAGATCGGCGAGCAGCTCATCACCGTGCTCTTCGATCTCGGCCAGCAGGGCGCGGCAGCGGCGGTCAGCGCGCGCCATGAACCGTTCGGCGATCCAGCGCCGCTCGGGCGCAGCCTCGGCGTCGAGGACGAGGCTGTGGGCGACCTCGACGTCGACGAGGATCTTGCAGAGGCGCTCGGCGTGGAGCAGACCGGGGGCGAAGTCGAGCTTTGGGTCCCACTGCGAGAACAGGGCGTCGGGCCAGTGGCCGAGCGGCATGGCCTTGGCCTTGCGCAGCTTCTTGCTGGCGATGCGGACCAAGATCGTCTGCATGGCCGAGTACTTGTAGGCGTAGAGTCGCGACAGCGCGCGCTCCAGCGGCTCCTTCGCCGTCAGCCGGTTCACGTTGGCCTTGGCGACCTTTGACAAGAACTTCTGTGGGTTGGCGAGCGCGGCGCCGATCTGGTCCTTGAGGGCCATGAGCGCCTGGATCTGACTCGTGCCCTCGTAGATCGGCAGCACCAGCGCGTCGCGGAGCAGCTTCTCGGCGTCATACTCGGTGGTGTAGCCGGCGCCCCCCAGCACTTGCATCGAGAGGCGCGCCAGATCGACCGCCTTCTCTGAGCCGGCGTACTTGCACAGCGGCGTCAGGTTGCGGGCCTCGCGCTTGAGGCGCTTGACCTTGCGCTCCAAGCGAGAGCGCTCCTCCTCGTCAGCCGGCGGGTCGTGCCGCTGCACCTGCTCCCAGCGCTGCGCCAGCTCGGTCAGCTGGGCGGCGCGGAACAGCAACGAGCGCACGCCCCGCGTCCACAGGTCCATATCCTCAAGGAAGTCGGCGACCATCTCATGGCGGTCGATCGTCTTGCCCATGGTGACGCGCTCGCGGGCGTAGCTGGTCGTCAGGCGGGTCGACGCCTCCATGATGCCGAGTCCCTCGAAGCCGACGGCGATTCGGGCGAAATTCATCATGACGAGCATCAGCTCGAAGCCCTCGCCCCGCTTGCCGATGAGGGTGCCGACGCTGTCTTCGTAGACGAGGCTGCACGTCGGCGATCCGTGGTGGCCGATCTTGTGCTCCACCTTGGACATGCGGACGTTCTCGACACGCTTGCCGTCGCGCTCAAAGAACCGCTCCACCAGAAAGAGCGATAAGCCCTTGAGACCCGGAACCTTTTGCTCGTCCTCGGTGCGCGCCAGCACGAGCTGGTACTTGGCGTGACCCGAGGTGATGTAGATCTTCTCACCGCTCATGCGCCAGACGCCGTCGTCGCCGTACTTGGCGAAGGTGCGCACGGCGCCGAGGTCCGAGCCAGCGCCCGGCTCCGTCAGCACCATGCAGCCCCACTCCTTGCCGCCAATCATCTCGGCGATCGGCTGATCGTAGGGGGTCGACACCAGCCGCCCGTCGCGCACCACGGTGCGAGGATCGCGCAGGGCGTAGGTGATGAGCGACATCGCGACGCCGGTGTGAAAGCCGAAGTGCGTCATCACCGAGACATCGGCCCGCGCCATGACCTCGGAGGCGGCCATGTAGACGACCGCAGGGGCGTTGAGGCCGCCCAGCTCGCGCGGCACCGGCAACCCGTAGACCTGGAGCTTCTTGATCGACTTGAAGAGCTTGGCGAAGGTCGGCGCCTCGATCACCTGGCCGTCGGCCAGCTGCGTCGGTTCACCGTCGATTGTGCGCGCCCCCGGGGCGATGGAGCGGGCGCAGAACTTGCCGATCTCCTTGAGGACATCTTCATAGGTCTCGCGCGCCTCTTCCAGGCTCGCGGGGCGCTCGTCGGCAGCTGCCTTACGCTCGACCACCTCGAAGAGGGCGGGCCAGTCGACTCGCTTCTCGATGTGGAAGCGCAAGTCGGCGTTATCCGTGTAGAAGTTGTCGCTCATCGAGCCTCCCCACGCTGTCCGTCCGATCCAGTTGCTTGGGGCCACAGCGGCCACCTGACCGGCAATCTGGGCATTTCGACGCAGCGCGTCAAGACCGATGGTGGTGGCACCTGCCCGATCGCAGGCGCAAGGCAGCGTGGGGACGCAGTTCCAGGGTCTAGGCGCCTCACCAAGGGCGCGGCGCGACGCTTTGACGCGATCTCCGCTTGCCAGCGTCTTTTCAGCGGGTTCAGGACGCCGCGCCGGCGACGCGTCGAGCGCTGCGCCTTGATCCCGCGCGGCGCCCCTGCGACAGTCCGGGGCCCATGGCGAACGGATGGCAAAACCTAACGCGCGGGCACATCCTGGTGGTGGGTGGCGCTTCGATCGACCGCATCCGCGCCGGCGACGAACCGCGGTCGGCGCCAGGGGGCGCGGCGCTCTACACGGCGCTGGCGGCAGTGCGCTCCGGGGCCCAGGCGCAGTTCTTCGGCTTCCGCCCGGAGCCGCTGCCCGACCTGTTCCGCGACGCCGCGTCGTGCGTGCCTTGGCACGGTCCGGCTTGCGCCGAAGACGACCTACCGCACTTCGAGATCGTCTACGAGGCCGACGGCAATGCCCGCTTGGCAGCCGCCAGCTGGGGCCTGGAAGAGACGCTCGACCCGCAGATGATCGAGGACGAGGCCCTGCGCGGCGCCGCGATCGTGCACGTGGCGGCGATCCACGCCCCAGAGCTGCAGATCCGCTTCGTGCGGGCGCTCCGCCAGCGCACCGACGCCCGCATCTCGGCCGGCACCTACGGCTACATGGCGCGCCGGGCACCGGACACGGTCCGCCAGCTGATGGAGTCCGTCGACCTCTTCTTCATGAATGAGTTCGAAGAGAAGCTGGTCTTCGGCGGCGAGCGCCCGACCGTGCGCCCTGGCCAGATCTTGGTCGTGACGCGCGGCGCCGAGGGCAGCGACGTCTGGCAGGGTGACTCCTGTACGCGGGTGCCCATCTGCCCGAGCTCTCCCGCTGACCTCACGGGCGCCGGCGACTCGGTGTGCGGCGGGACCCTGGCGGGGCTGATGCGCGGCCTCCACCCCTGCGAGGCTGTGCTGCTCGGCGCAGCGGCGGCCAGCGTCACTATCGAGCAGCCCGGCATGGCGGCCTTGCTGGCGACCTCGACCCACGCCATCGACGCTCGCCGCCGGGCCGCCCGCCGTGACGAGCGGGTGCGCGTCAACCGGCACGCGGTCGAGCGGATCGGCCGCCTCATCGGCGTACTCGACGACGTGCGGGCCTTCAACTTCTGCGGCGACCACATGCCCGAGGTGGGCGATCCGCACGCCATCGACTTCTTCTTTGCCTCGATCTTGCACCAGTTCGGCTTCTGGAGCCCGGCAAACGGCGTCTGGTCGCGGCCGACGATCGCCACCTTCGGCGGCCGGCGGCTCAAGGGCTCAGACTACTGTTTCGCCGCATTTCGCCGGCTCCTGGAGCGCGATCCAGCCAAGCTGGCACCGCTCGGCCAGTCGACGCTGCGCTGGCAGGACACCGAGGCGCTCTTCGCTGCCGACGATGGCACCATCCCCCTGCCGGTGTTGGCGACGCATCACGCGCTCTCGCGCGGCTACGGGCGCGACATGTGGGAGCTGGGCTGGGAGCCACAGGCGCTGGTGGCGGCGGCCCAGGCCTCCGACGACCCAGCGCGGACCCTGCTGCACGCCCTCGACCACGTCTCGGGGTACCGCGAAGACCCGCTGCGCAAGAAGTCGATGCTGCTGGTGCTCGCCCTCGGTCAGCGGCCAGAGCGATTCCTCGACCTGTCGCGCTCGCAGTCGCTGCAACCGGTCGTCGACTATCACATTATGCGCTCGGCCCTACGGACTGGCATCGTCGAGGTCGGCGATGAGGCCCTGCGTGAGGCGCTCGTGCGCCGGCAGCTGCTGGACCCGCGCGACGAAGCGGCCGTCCGGAGCGCCTGCTGGGAGGCCCTGACGCAGCTCGGAGCCGCCTCAGGCCGCGAAGTGGGCGCCATCGATGCCTTCTTCTTCGGCGCGCGCCGCCGCTGCCCTGAAGTGGAGGCACCCGACTGCAGGGCCTGCCCCATCGACAGCGTCTGCGGCCACGATGTCGCCATGTTTCAGCCGGTGCTGCGGACCACCGCCTACTGAGCCCCGCCGCCGATGCGGCTGCTCGACCTTCGCGGCCCCGGCTCCCGCCGCGTTGCGCCGCCTCAGCCGCCCTACGCCGCCGCCGCCTCGGGGCCGCCGGTGCGCTCGACGGAGTCGGCGTCCGCCCTGCCCTGCCAGGCCTGCACTCGCGGGTTCATGACGGCGAACCACGCCGGCGGCACCAGCGCCAGCAGCAACATCGCGCCGTAGCCGGTCGGTAGCTGCGGCGCCTCCTCGAAGTGACGCAGCTGGTCGAAGGGGCGGTTGGCGTTGGCGTGATGATCAGCGTGGCGCGCCAGATTGGCCAAAAAACGATTGCTGACCGCGTGCGCCGAGTTCCATGAGTGCGCCGGCCGCACCCGCTCCCAGCGCTCGCCAGCCGGGGAGGCTCCAGCCGCGCTCGGAGCTCGGCGCCGCTCCAAACCGTAGTGTTCTAGGTAGTTGACGACCTCCAACAGCAGGACCGCGACGAAGGCCTGGCAGGCCCAGATCAGCCAGCCGACCGGTCCGAGCCAGAGCAAGAGACCGACCTGGAGCGCCACGAGGGTCACGGCATAGCGCAGCAAGCGGTGGCGGAGATCGAGCGCGCCGATGCCGCGGCGCTCGCAGCGCGCCCGCTCCAGCGCGATCGCTGAGCGCAGGCCGCCGAGCAGCGTGCGCGGCAAGAACCGGTACAGCGACTCGCCGTAGCGTGAGGTGGCCGGGTCGGCGGGCGTGCCGACGTTGCGGTGGTGGCCGAGGACGTGCTCGACGCAGAACCACGTGTACCCAACGCTCGCCATCAGGATCTCCGCGAGGCCGCGGTCGAGCCGGCTGCTGCGGTGCATCAGCTCGTGGGCGTAGTTGATGCCGATGGCGCCCGTCACGACGCCGAGGCCAACCACCTGCAGCGCGAGCAGCCCGAGGCTCTCGCCGCCATCGTGGCTCTGGGCCAGCGCCGTCAGGCGCGGCAGCGCATAGGCCAAAATCCCCAGCTGGACCGGCACCCAGGCGCGACAGAGCGCGCGATACCACCCGCCCATCGCCAGAGACGCGTCGTCGGGCTGATGGCGGTCGAGTCCGAACAGGACGTCGAGGCTCGGAACGGCGACAAACAACAGCAACAACGGCCCCAAAGCGAAAGTGCCGCCGAGGCTTACGCTCGCTAGCAGGATGGCGCAGACGATGAAGGGGGTGATGGCGTAGCTGGCAAAGCGAAGCATGGGTGCCTCCAGGCGCCCCGGCGGCGCTTGTTGACTTTGATTCAATAGTGCGCCGCCGTCAAGTGCCTCGCACGACGCGCTGCGGGCGGCGACCTCAAAACCACCCTCATTCTGCATGTTGGCCGCTGCCCGCGCCGCGTTGAGGCGATCGCTGCTGCGGCCTGCGCGCGTTGACGTCCGCGGCGACGGGGTCGCGTCACGACGCGGCGTCGCCGCGGGCGAAGCGGCAGGCAGGCGGCTGGGCGCGGGCGGTTGGCCTCGCCTTGGCAGCTTCGCGACAGACGCCCCGTGACAATCGGCCCGCAGCGCCTATCCTCCCTCGACCTGCGCCCGCGATCTGCGCCGCCCAGCCCATGGAACACCGCCGTGCCCAAGCCAGCCGCAACACCCCAACGCATGATCGCGGACAACCGCAAGGCGCGCCATGACTTTGAGGTCCTGGAGGTGCTTGAGGCCGGTATTGAGCTGGTGGGCAGCGAGGTCAAGTCGTTGCGCGCCGGCAAGGTGCAGGTTCACGGCGCCCACGCCCGCGTCATCGACGGCGAGGCGATGCTGCTCGGCGTCCACATCGCCGAGTACCCATTCTCCCATCAGTTCAATCACGACCCGGAGCGGCCGCGGCGACTGCTCCTTCACGGTCGCGAGATCGCGCACCTGCATGAGTCCTTGCGCCAGCAAGGCCTAGCGGCGCCGCTGCTGCGCCTCTACTTCTCCGGCTCGCGCATCAAGGCGGAGATAGCCATCGCGAAGGGCCGCAAGGCCCACGACAAGCGAGACGCGATCCGCGAGCGCGAGGGCCGCCGGGAGATCGCGCGCCACCACCGCGGCTGAGCTGGCCGCGCCGAGCGAGAGCATCATGCAGAGCGACGCCGCGCCAGCGACACCGCCCGGCGCGAAGACCGAGGCCGACGTCGCGTCGCCCGCCGGTGCGCTCGCCAACGTCCGCGTCCTCGACCTGACGACGCTCTACCCAGGGCCCCTGGCGACGATGCTGCTGGCCGATCTGGGCGCCGACGTCATTCGGGTCGATGCCCCGGACCGCGACGACCTGCTGCGCTGGATGCCTCCGCATGACCAGAGCGGTCAGGGCGCCCTCTGGCGCACGGTCGGCCGCGGCAAGCGCACGATCTCGCTCGACCTCAAGCAGCCCGCAGGCCGTGAGGCCCTCTTACGCCTCGTCAAGCGCGCCGACGTGCTGGTGGAGCAATTCCGCCCGGGCGTGCTGGATCGCCTCGGCATAGGGTGGTCGGTGCTACACGAGGTCAACCCGCGCCTCGTGTTGGCCTCGATCTCCGCCTTTGGCCAGACCGGTCCGGACGCCAGGCGCGCCGGCCACGACATCAACTTCCTGGCCCGCAGCGGCGTCAGCTGGCACCTCGGCCGCCGCGGCCAGGGCCCGATGCCGCTCGGCGTGCTGGTCGGCGACGTCGGCGGCGGCACTTGGCCGGCAGTGACGGGCATCCTCGCGGCGCTGCTGCAACGCGGCCAGACCGGCCTTGGTCAGCGCGTCGACGTGGCGATGGCGGACGGCGCGCTGTGGATGAACGCGATGGCCATCACCCGCGCCCTCGCCGCGGACGAGGACGCGCCGCCCGAGGGGAGCTGGCTCGACGGCGGCAGCTTCTACGACTATTACCGCTGCGCCGATGGCCGTCATTTGGCGGTTGGGGCGCTGGAGCCCAAGTTCTTCGCGACATTCCTCGCCGCGATCGGTCGCCCGGACCTCGAAGGACTCTACCTCGCCGACGGGGACGACGGCGCGACGCTCAAGGCAGGCATCGCGCAAGCCATCGCCGCAGCGCCGCTGGCGCAGTGGGTCGATTTGCTGCGTCCGCTGGACTGCTGCGTCGAGCCGGTGCAGACGCCGCGCGAAGCCGCCGCCGACCCACAGCTGCGCGCCCGCGGCATGATCGTGGCGGTGCCGGCGGAGGGCGCCCTCGGGACGGCGGCCCCGACCGTCTGGCAGATCGGCTGCCCGGTACAACTCTCGGCGGCGCCGGCGTGCATGAGCTTCGTCGGCCGCGAACCTGGCGCCGACACGCGGACCGTGCTCGCGGAGGTGGGGTACGACGACGACGCCATCGACGCCCTGCTGGCCAGCGCGGCGGCGTCCGGCCGCTGAGGCCCGCGGCGTAGGCGGCCGCGCCTCTATCCGACCTCCCAGTCCGTCGCGCCGCGCAGCGCTGCGTCGATACGCACCTCGATGCGTGCGGCCATCGCGTCCGGGTCCTCGCCGCCGGCGCTGTAGAAGACGAACGCGACCTGCAGCTTAAAGAAGTTCTTCTCTTCGCTGACGATACGGCAGCCCGCCGCCTCCAGCTCGCGACGCCAGGCTGCCGCCGCGGCCGCCAGGTCCTCAGCGGCGAGGCCCTTGACCACGACCCGGCACGCCGGCCGCCGCTCAAGCAGCGCCAACAGGGCGAAGGAGAACAGGGTCGCCACGACCGCGATGTGCGGCAGCTGCAGGCCGCAGCAGAGCCCGATGAGCGTCGAGATGAGCAGTCGGCCGGTGATGGCGGCGCTCGCCGTGTTGGTGCGAAAGCGCATCAGGCCGCCGATGCCAAAGACGACAAAGCCCACCAGCGTGCCGTAGTGGACCACCAACGTGCCGATGATGGCGCCGACCGTGGCATAGATCACGTTGACGCGGGGCGCCTCGGCGTCCTCCAGCGTGCGGGCCCGCACCTGCCGCAGCGGATGGAAGCCGATGGTCGCAGCCAACGCGACCGCCAGCAACAGCGACGCCGCCAGCTCCCCCATCAACGGCAGGTCAGCGAAGCCTGCGAAGCCTGGCGCGCTCATGCTCGCGCCGCTGGACGTGGCCCCACCGACGAACTCGGCAGGCAAGGCGGCCCCGCTGCTCATGGTGTGCCCCCTGGGCTCGGCTGCGGGCGCTGCGGCTGCCCGGTCGTTGTCGTCGCCCGCAGCGGATCCCAGCGATCGCGAAAATCCTCATAGCGGCCGGGCGTCTCGCTGATGCGACGGTCGAGGCCCTCGACGATCTGCATGGGCAGGTCTTCTTGCAGGATACGGACCAGGAAGCGCGGCAGTGAACCACCGGGATCGATGTCCACCAGATAGGTCAGCATCGTCTGCTGCGGTCCCAGATAGCGCAAGCGCGCCTCTCCGCGCGAACGCGGCACGCGCACCACGCCGTCGATCGGTGGCCGGCCCGGCAGCTCGGCGCGCTCGCTCTTGAGGACGATCTCGTGGAGGTGGGGGGTGAGGGTTCGCGAGACCTGGACGTGCAAGACCGAGTCGCGGTCGCTGGCCGGCCAGGGGAAGCGAAAGCGTACGTACATCCACAGCTCTAAGGGCGAAGGCCGCCGCAGCGCGACCGAGCGATGCAGGCGGGGCACCCAGGTCCGATGGTTCGGAACGTCGTCGAGCACGGCGAGCAGCTCGTACAGATTGGCCGGCAGGACGCCTGTGCCGCGCAGGCGGGGCAGATCGCGGCCTGGCACGTCCTGGGCTTCAACGCGGATGCCGCGCCGTGTGTACAGGTGGCGCCACGCACCGTCTTCGGCGTGGACTGGCGCGGCGAGCAGCAGCAAAAGGCCAAGCGCGGCTGCGCGCAGGGCGAAGGCGCGCAGGGCGAAGGCGCGCAGGGCGAAGGCGCGCAGGGCGAAGGCGCCGTGTGCATCGGGGCAGCGAGAGCGCGTACCAGGGGCGCTGCGGGGCAAGGCGAGGGCGGCGATTCGACGCCCGAAAGCGGCCCAGAGCCCCCAGCCTCGCGAAGGATTGGCCAGGCGCTACTCCTCGGCTTTCTTGATCTTTGCGCCGCCCGGGAAGCTGTAGCTCACGTAGTCGTCCCAACCATAGACGTAGAGGCCGACCGGGCGGCCGGGCGACTTCAGCCGGTGAGCGCCCTGCGCGATCGGCACCCGCGCCACGCGCCACGGCACGCCGGGGATCGCCTTCCAGAGGTTCTGCTGCACCGGCAGATCATCGACCGTCACCGCCAGCGCGTCCAGTGGCGCGATCACGTTGATGAAGTTCTCTTTGTACTTGTTGGGCACCAGAAAGACGTAGTCGTCGAGGTACTGGTCGGCGGCGAGGGTCAGGAGGAAGTCGGGATCACCAATCTTTGCGTCGGCGGCCTCGAGGATGTTCGGACACTGCGAGTGCTTGGTGCACGGGATCTTGCTGTTGTACTGTGCGTTGCTCGTCGTGCAGAGCTTGGTCGAGCCATAGTTGGTGGTGCAGAGGTCGTTGTTGGGGTTCGGCGCGTGCGAGCTGACCATGAAGTGTCCGACCTGAATCGGGTGGTTGGCTAAGATCACGAAGTCCTGATCGCTCTCGAACTCGAACCACTGGCCTTGGTTGAGCGTCGGGATCTTGGCCTGCTCAGGGTTGGTCTGCACGACCGTGCCGTTGACCGCGGCCAGCACCCGCCAGACGTCCTTCTCTTTGCCGCGCGGCTGCAGCTTGGAGGCGATGTAGGTCTTGCCCCAGGCCGTGACGGGAAAGAGCTGCTCCTCTAGGTGATCGGCGCAGCAGGTCACCGGGCAGTCGTCGTTGGCGAGGCAGTCCCAGCCCTGGTACTGGCAATTGCCCTTGGCGGCGCCCGGCGGCTTGACGCACTTGTTGGTGTCGGGGGCGTTGGATGACTCCGAGCCGCCAAACACGGCCACTGGGTGATCGGCCTTGATGTAAGAACCGGTGAGGTCGGCGCCGTTCTGGTCGGTCTCGATGTTGATGACCTGACCACGCGTGAGCAAGAACGTCTTGAATCCGGTCCAGGGGCCAGGCGGAATCGGCTGCGCGCCCGACATGTTGCCGAGCGTCTTGGTGGTCACCAAGACATCGACCTTGGTCGTGCCCTGACTGACGGCGACGATGGTCACCGTGCCGCGCAGGTTGGCGTGCGTCTGCTGCCGCGTCATCACCCAGTACTCCGTCCCAACCGCGTTGGAAGGAAGGAGCAGGCTGGCGTCGTTGCTGAAGACGTCGACGTTCTGCAGCGGGTTGAACTGGTAGGCGACGATCGGCACCGTCGACTGGATGCGGTAGGACTTGTCGTTGATGTTGGTGCCGTCTTGGTTGAGCGGCGCCATCTTCCACAGCGGATCTGGCAAGTTGATGATCTTGAGCGCGTTGGCCTGCACGGCGTACTTGGCGGACTTGCCATCGAGCGTCGAGACCGCGACCAGCGCCGGTGACGCGGTGGTGTTGCTGACGATGACCGAGAACTGCGAATTTTGGGCGTCGTAGACCTTGCCGCCAGCGGCCGGCACCACGGCGTTGTCGAGGTCGACGGCGAAGTAGTCGCAGCCGACGTTGGTGTTGGCCTTGAAGTCGCCGGCGCACGGATCGACGCAGACGCCGACGAGGCAGGTCTGGCCGACGCTGTCGCAGTCTTTGAAGAGATCAAAGGCGGTGCCGTCGTCGCGACACACCACGGCCTTGTTGCCGAGGCACTTCTTCTCTTGCGGCAGGCAGATCGAACACTTGCCGTCGTGACAGATCTGCCCGGTCTGACAGATCTGCAAGATGTCGGAGTCGGTCCCCTGGTCATTGCACTTCATCGCCACCGTGGGCTGCTGCACGCCTGGCTCGGGCTGCTCGCAGTACTCTACGCCGGGCAAGCAGAAGCGACATTTGCCGCCGGAGCAGACCGGCAGGGCGTCGGGGCATGCCTTGACCTCGGTTGTCTTGCCATCGGCGTTGCAGATCTCGAGGCCATTGGAGCCCTTGCAGCTGCTGGACCCCGGCACGCAGGAGACCTCCGTGCACTTGTTGTCTTGGCAGTGCCCGGTCGAGTCCTTGCAGTGGAAGTCGATGAGGCACGCCACGCAGGTCTGGGTGGAGACGTCGCAGTAGGGCGTGCCGGCGAGGTCCTTGCAAGCGCTGGTCTTTGTGCACGTAATGCCGCCGGGCTTGCTGTCCTCAGCAGTTGCCTCGCCGTCCTCACCGCTTACGCCGTCTTCGACGTCTTCCGTGCCGTCCGCCGCGTCGGAAGGCTGGCCATCGGGGTTCACGGCGGCGTCGGCGCCCGCGCCGGTGTCGCCGCCGATCTGGGTCTCCTGCCCGCCGATGATCTCGGAGAGTTCAAAGCCGCCGCCGCCGCTCGACTGGCTGGGCGCCGGTGACGAGCAAGCGACCACACCGCAGAGCAGCAGGGTGGCCCACAGCGAGACACCATCGCGGTGCGATGGAGGCGGCGACACGGCGACACGGCTGTTGGCAGGGACGCCGGGCGCGAGCGCGATCGGTGGTGTGGCCGCGGTGTCCATGGTCCTCCGACCCCCGGAGTCGCTACAACGACGGCAGGGCCGCGGTAGTTTAGCCGATCGCGGGCGTCGGATCTAGCCGCCGATGCGCCGATCGAAGGCTGCGGAAGGCCTCTCTGCGGCGGAGCGCGGCGGCGGCGGCGTCTAGCGCGGCGTCCCCGAGCTCGCCTGGGCGGGCCCAGCCGAGGGCGGCCGCGGCGGCGGCGCACTGAGCCTCGACGTCAGCCTCACTGGGCCCGGAGTCGTGGCCGAGGGCGCGAAAGAAGGGGACGAGCGCCCTCCCGGCGACGCGGAGCTTGCCTTCGACGGTGTGGCCGGCGATGTGGGGGGTGGCGAGGTCGGCGACCGCGAGCAGCGCGGGATTGGGCCGCGGCTCGTCGCAGTAGACGTCGAGCGCGAGGGCCTGCAGCCAGCCGGTCGAGCGGGCCTTGAGCGCCGCTGGCTCGTTGAGGACGCCGCCGCGGCTGGCCTGCAGGACGATGGCGCCGCGCAGGGCGTCGATGGCCTCGGCGTCGAGGAGGCCAAGAGTCGGCCATGGACCTTGTCGAACCAGCGGCACATGGAGGGTCAAGGCCTCCGGACGGGTCGCCAACGCAGCCGCGAGGCTCATGCCCACAAAAGCGGGATCTCGCGCCTGGCGAGGCGGATCGACGGCCAGGACCTCAGCGCCAGCCGCCCGCAAATGGGCCGCGACCGCCGAGCCGACGGCGCCGACACCGACGACGACGACCCGCATCCCGGTGAAGCGCTGGGGCCCGCTCACCGACGCGCAGCGCCGCAGGGCCCAGTCGACCCAGCCAGCGACCGCCGGCGCGTTGCCGCCCAGGCCGGTCGAGACGCTGACCCCGCGGGCGCCGAGCGCGTCCAGGTCGAGGTGATCGACCCCGGATGACAGGGTCGCCAGGGCGCGCAGCCGGGGCATGGCAGCCAGCTCGGCGGGGCCGACGCGCGTCATGGAGCGCACGACGACGCCCTCAACGCTGCGCGCATCCGGCGACGCCAGGGCGGCGGCGAGCTCACCGCTCGGGTGCGGGGTACCGACGACGCCGGCCCACCAAGCAGGTGGCACCACCGCTGGATCGGCGAGCGCGGTGGCGTCGGCCCCGACCACCAGAGAGGCGAGGTCGCTCATTTGGGGCCGAGCGGCTGCAAGAGGAGCGCCACAGGGACCACGACGCCCAGGAGCGCCCCGACGACGACTCGCAGCCAGCTCGGGAGCTGCATGCCACGCCCAGGTCGCTGCACGGCCTGCGGAGGCTGTCTGCGCTCGGCGAGCGCCACCGCCAGCATCGCGCCGCCGGCCAGCGCGCAGCCAAGGGCAAGCACCACCGCCGCGCCGTGACGCATCCAGGCGGCCAGCGTCGGCTCCGCCGCGAAGCGTCGGCTGCCCTCAAGCAACGAGGCAGCCAGGCCGCCGGACATCAGAAAGAGCGTGAACTGGCCGCGGAGCTCTCGCAGGGTCGCCGTCCTCGCGGGCGCGTCGGCAGCGCCCGGCTCTGGCTCAGCCGCCGCAGACCAGCGGCTTGTCCCAGCAGCAGTCGCCGATGGAGCCGCACGCGGAGTCGCACTGGCAGGCGGCGCCGGAGCTGAAAGGCTGCCCGCACTTGCCATCGCAAGAGCCGCAGTCGGTCTTGCAGGTGCTCGACTCGCTGCCCTCGCACACGCCGTCGCCGCAGGCCGTGGTCGAGCCGGCGAACGAGAGCTTCACCACCGCGTACTGGCAGATGGGTGCCGCGTTCTTGACGTTGAAGTAGACCCAGCCGGTCTCGTCCGCGTTGAAGAAGCCAGGTGCATCGGGCGAGAACGAGAGCAGGCCGTATTGCCCGGTCATGCAGCAGCCGTTGGGCGTGACGTCGCTGACAGCAGAGTTCGAGAAGGCGGTCGAGCCGGCCGGGCAGGTGACCGGGTAACAGTCTTTGCCGTTTGTGCTGGTGGTGCATTGGTAGTAGGCGCAGACGGTGACCTTGTCTGTCGACACCCACTCGACGTCGACGACGGGATCGTTGAGGTTCGGATCGTCGGTGACGCGGTACTTGAACCAGTCCTTGTCGTCGACGCCGTTGAGGTGGACGTTCGGCTTGACCATCACAGAGTTTTGGCCGTCCTTGTAGCTGCCGAGGTCATAGGACTCAGCCGTCGAGGTCGGGCCTTCGAACTTGTCGGTGGCCTTGCAGACGGCGTCGTTGCCACCGACACAGGTGCCAGGCTTGGTCTTGTCCGGGACGCTGCAGAGCTCGCCGGCCTTGCAGTCGGTCAGCGTCTTCCAGGCGCCAAAGACCTGGTTGGCGGTCACGGTCGAGCAAACGCCGCTCGTGCCCGTGCAGCCGGCGAACGCCTCGCGCACCTGCACGTCGTCGCCCGCCTTGGCGCCAGCGCACTGGTACTCCTTCTTCAGCGCCGTCGTCCCGCAGGTGGTGCCCTGGGCGGCCCATTGGCCAGCGTCGGTGCAGCAGGTCTTGCCCGGATCGCAGACCGTTTTGAGGTTGCTGCCGAAAGCGAGCTTGACGTCAACGTTTTGGCAGAACGGGCTGTCGTTGTAGATGTCGAAGTAGACCTTGCCGGACTCGTCGAGGGTGCCGGGGGCGCTGACGGTGAAGTCGATGACGCCCTTGTACGCCTGCGTGCAGCAGCCGTTGCCATCGACCGCGCTGGCGGCCGGGTTGCTGACGGTGAGCGAGTCGGACGGGCAGATGATCGGCGCGCACTCCTTGCCGTTCTTGCCCTTGTCGCAGCTGTAGAAGGCACAAACGGTCACCGAACCGGCGGCGGACCACTCGATGTGAACGCGTGGGTTGGTCATGTTGGCCGCGTCAGCGATGTCGTAGGTGTAGAAGTCGGCGTCGGTGGCGCTGCCGAGGTGGGGCTTCGGCGTCAGGAATTTGGCGGGGTCCGAGTCCTTGAAGCTGCCGATCTTCTTGGCGGCCTCCGTCTTCTCCTCGCCCTCCCACGAATCGACGGCCTTGCAGTCGACGGTCGGCGGCACGACGCAGCCCGGTGTGCCGTCGGCGTCGACGGAGCAGTACTCGGTGGCCTTGCAGGTCTTGACGTCGGACCACGCCGTGAAGTGCAGGTCATAGAAGAGGAACGAGCAACCGATGGCCGTGCCGCTGCAGCCGCCGTAGGCGTCGCGCTTCTGGACCTTGGCGCCCTTGGCCTCGCCGCTGCACTGGAACTGGGAGCCGAGCAGCTCGGTGCCGCACTTGGTCGCCTGGCTGGCGAAGGTCCCGCTGGCCGTGCAGCAGGTCAGCTTCGGATCGCAGGCCGCGACCTTCTGGCAAGCGGCGAGGCCATCCTTGACCTGGCAGATCTCATCGCTGGCGCAGGTCTTGGTGTCCTTCCACACGGTCCAGTTGAGGTTGCTGGCGGCGGTGCTGCAGGTGGTGCTGGCGCCCGTGCAGCCGGCGACCGCGGTGCGGGTCTGAACTTTGCCGCCCTTGTCGGCCGAGCTGCACTTGGTCTCGGTCTTGATGGTGTCCTTGCCGCAAGAGGTCGCCTTGGCGGCGTACTGGCCCTTGGCGTCACAGCAGGTCGTGTTCGGCGTGCAGATGCCGACGGTGACGCTGACGCAAGTACCCTTGACGGCGGCGTCCTTGACCTCGCACACAGTGCCCGCGGCGCAGTCCTGCACCTTGGTCCAGTCGGTCCACGCGTAGTTGGCGGTGGTCGCGGAGCAGGTGTTGCCAGTGCCGGTGCAACCCCGGAAGGCTTGACGCTGCTGGAGCTGCTTGCCGTCGGCGCTGCACTGGTACTCGGTCGCCTTCACGGCGTCGTCGCACTTGGTCTTGCCTGGCAAGATCTTGCCGGCCTTGGCGTCGCAGCAGACCCCGCTCGCGCACTTGCAGGCGATGGCGGGGCTCCAATCGGTGGCGCTGGTGCTCGGCGCGCAGGCGAGGCAAGCGTCGGTCGGGTTTTTGGCGCCCGAGGCCACGCAGGTGTTGCCGATTTTGCAGGAGTCGGCCTTGACGGTCGCCTTGCACTGGCCGGTGGTGGCGTCGCACACCGCGGTCTCGCAGTCCGACGGCGCCTTGCAGGTCTTGGCGGTGTTGCCGCAGGTGTTGTCACCGTTGCACGAATCGACCGTGCAGGCGTTGCCGTCATTGCACTCGGAGTCGAACACGCAGCAAGAAGCCTTGGTCGCGTTTTGGCACTTGCCGGCGTCGCAGGTGTCCGTGGTGCAGGGGTTGCCATCGTCGCAGCCCTTGGCGTCGGTGCAGGCCTTGCCGCCGCCATCGGCCTTGCAGATCGGCGGCTTGTCCTTGGCCTCGAGCGTGCACTTCTGGCCGTCGCCGCAGGTCTGGATCGTCGACCACGAGGTCCACGAGTTGAACTTGGCGTCCTTGCTGCAGGTCGCGGCGGCCACGCCGTCGCAGCCCTCGTACGATTGACGCTTCTGCGCGGCGGCGCCATCGCACTGGTACTCGACGGCCAGCGCGACGCTGCCGCAGGAGGCGCCGGCGGCCTTGATGGCCTTGGCCGCCTGGTCGCAGCAGACGCCCTCGGTGCAGCAATTGGCCTTGGCGGCGTAGGTGCAGGTGCCAGCCTTGGCGTCGCAAGCGCCGACCTTGCAGGCCTCGCTCGAGGTGCAGTCACCGTCGACCTTGCAGCAGTTTGCCTTGGGGGCAGCGACGCACACGCCCTTGTCGTCGCAGGAGTCAGCGCTAGTGCAGGGGCTGCCGTCGTCGCAGGCGGTGCCGGTCTTGGGCGCGAACGCTACCGTGGACTTGGCGGGATCGCAGGAGGTGCAAGCGTTGTTGCTCGGGCCCTCGCCTTTGACGTAGCACTTGCCATCGACCGCGCAGCTGTTGGGCTTGACCTTGATGACGCACTTGCTGTCCTTGCCGCAGGTGTCGTCGGTGCAGGCGAGGCTGTCGTCGCAGTCGGCGTCTTTGGTGCAGCAGTCGTCGCCGACGCAGCCGCAGACGGACGCGAGGTCGGCGCAGCAGTCGCCAAAATTGGCGCAGCCGCTGTCGCACTGGCAGGCGGCGCTGGCGCTGTACTCACCGCAACGGCCGGCGCAAGACAGCGGGTTGGTGCCGCCGCCGTCTGCGGAGGTGTCGGTCTTGGCGTCGGAGTTGTCGGCGTCGCTTGAGGTGTCTGCGCCGGTGTCGCCGGCGATGTCTGCGACGGTGTCAGCGCTGCCGGCGTCGGTGCCGCCAGTCGTCGTGTCGGCGCCCGCGGTGTCAGTGCCACCGGCCCCAGTGTCGTCGCCGCCCGTGTCCGCCGCGCCCGTGTCGACCGCGCCCGTGTCGACCGCGCCCGTGTCAGCAGCGTCAGTACCGGTCGAGGTGTCCTGGGTGGTCTCTGCGCCGGTGTCCTGCGCCCCGGCTGCATCGGGCTTGCCGGTGCTGTCGCCCGCCGCACTGTCCGCGACCTGAGTGTCGCCGAATTGCACATCGCCGCCGGCGCCCAAGTCGCCAGTCGCGTCGGCGGCCGCGGCGTTGTTGGAGCCAGTGCTGGGGTCATCGCCGCATGCGCTCAACAGGAGCGCCAGGGAGATGGCCGAGACGGGGGACACCCGCTTGATCACACGATTCATCGGAGACCTCTTCTCAACTTATCGAAAGTCCAGCGATCTTGACCTGCCCGACCGCCACACCGCGGCGCAAGGTGGCCGCCGGCGCGGCAAGATACGGATGCGACGTCGTTTTGTCGAGCGGAATTTTCGACCGCCGCGCTGGCCGATCAGCCGCGGTGAGAACCGCCGCTCTCCAGGAAGGCGCTGAGTCCCGGCAGGCGCGCCGCGGTCTGGCGGGCGAGCCGACGCGCCATGGCGCGGGTCTCGGCGAAGGCGCGCTCGCTGGCCCAACGCGACTCGTAGGGCAGATCCGCGAGCGCTGGTCCCTCTGGCCCTGGAGGAGCCGGCGCGGCGGCCGCGGCGCCCACCTGCAGCCGACGCAAGGTGCGCTCGACCAGCGCGCGGTCGAGGCCTGCGCGTGCCGGCAAGCCCATTGGCAACACCGCCTGCACGAGCTCGATGGCCGCGTGTGCCGGGCAGACGCCGCGCCGGACCGCGTCCTCGATCGATCCAGCGAGGCCAGCGCCGTCGACGCGCCAGGAGCCGACCAGGTCCTCGGCCACGGCCAGCACCTCGGTGGCGCCGCAGAGCTTGTCGCCGTAGAGGCTGGCGACGATCTGAAATGCGTCAAAGGTCGGCACCACCCGGCCGAGGTAGCTGTCGTAGCGGGTAGGCGGCGAGCGGCTGTCGAGGTGGATGAACACCCGGCGCACGACCTCCTCGCGCGGCA